>JAUHZG010000027.1 GCA_030425845.1 Gammaproteobacteria bacterium | reverse complement strand
TGATTTTTAGAGCATTTCCGGTATAATACCCGCACTTTTGCCACAAGTACCCGCGTGTACCTCGTGTAAAGTCCCAACCTTTGCTCGAAATGCACTCAATGAATTTAGCTAGTTAGGAGTAAAAACTATGGCATTGTTAACTGCCGAAACCAAAGATATCATCAGCAAACACCAAAAGAGTGCGGGCGATACCGGCTCTGTTGAAGTCCAAGTGGCATTGCTGACCGCCAACATCAAAAAGTTGACCGGTCACTTCAAAGAACACAAGAAAGACAACCACTCACGTCGTGGTCTTGTACGCATGATTAACAAGCGTCGTAAATTGCTCGATTACTTGAAAGCAAGAGATGTCGCGCGTTACCGTGCTCTCATTCAAGAGCTCGAGCTAAGACGCTAATTAACGCTCTTGTCGAACAACCCGCAGCTCATGCGGGTTTTTGCTTTAATAAACTTTAAGGAAATTACGTGAAACCAATTACTCACACTTTTGAATACGGTAACCATACTGTAACTCTAGAAACTGGCAAAATCGCACGCCAAGCAACAGGTGCCGTCATGATTGGCATGGGTGATACTCGTGTACTCGTCACTGTCGTCGGTAAAAAAGAAGCCAAGCTAGACCAAAGCTTTTTCCCATTAACGGTTAACTACGTCGAGAAAACCTATGCCGCAGGCAAAATCCCTGGCGGTTACTTCAAGCGTGAAGGTCGTCCAGCAGAACACGAAACTCTAACCTCTCGCCTAATTGATCGCCCTATCCGCCCGTTGTTCCCGGAAGGCTTCTTAAACGAAGTACAGATTGTTGCAACCGTGATGTCTGTCGATGCTAATATCCAACCCGATGTCGTGGCAATGCTTGGTACATCTGCAGCACTTGCGATTTCAGGTATCCCGTTTGCAGGCCCTATCGGTGCCGCCCGGGTTGGCCACATTGACGGTGAGTTTGTGCTGAATCCAAGCGAAACCGAGCTCGAAAAATCTCGCTTAGATTTAGTCGTTGCCGGCACCAAGAATGCCGTATTAATGGTAGAGTCTGAAGCTGACTTCTTACCTGAAGAAACCATGCTACAAGCCGTTGTCTACGGCCACGACCAAATGCAAAAAGCGATTAACGCAATTAATGACTTTGCTTGTGAAGCCGGTAAACCAACATGGGAAATCACTCCTGCTGAAGTTAACACTTCACTTGAATCCGCTATTGCTGATCTTATCAGTGCCGAGTTAGGCGATGCCTACAAGATTGCCGATAAAGCAGAACGTTATGAAGCTATTGCTAGCTTAAAGCAAAAAGCCGTCAGCACCTTAGCACCAGAAGGCGCTGAGTCTAACACGGTAGAGCCCGCAGAAGTCGAAGGGCTCTTTAGCAAGCTTGAAAAGTCTATTGTTCGTGAGCGTATCTTAGCGGGAGAAAGCCGTATCGATGGTCGTGATCACAAAACAGTTCGAGCTATCAGTGTTGAAACTGGCGTACTACCACGTGCGCACGGTTCTGCCCTATTCACCCGAGGGGAAACTCAAGCGATTGTTGTTACCACGTTAGGTACAGAGCGTGACGCGCAAATCTTCGATACCTTAACTGGTGACAAACGTGATAACTTCATGCTTCACTACAACTTCCCTCCTTATTGTGTGGGTGAAACAGGCATGATGGGCTCCCCCAAGCGACGTGAAATCGGTCACGGTCGATTAGCCAAGCGCGGCTTACTTGCCACCGTCCCTACGACTGAAGAGTTCCCTTATGTTTTACGTTTAGTCTCTGAAGTCACCGAGTCAAATGGTTCTAGTTCTATGGCCTCTGTCTGCGGTGGCAGCATGGCGTTAATGGATGCAGGTGTCCCACTAAAAGAACCTGTTGCCGGTATCGCGATGGGTCTTGTTAAAGACGGCGACCGTTATGCTATCTTAACTGACATCATGGGTGATGAAGATCACTTAGGTGATATGGACTTTAAAGTTGCGGGTGGTAAAGACGGCTTAACCGCCCTACAGATGGATATCAAGATCGATGGGATCACTAAAGAAATCATGGAGCAAGCACTAGAGCAAGCCAATGCCGGTCGCCTGCACATCCTTGAAATCATGAACCAAGAGATCAACAAAGGGCGCTCTGATGTGTCAGAATACGCACCCCGTATTACTACCATCAAAGTCCATCCTGATAAAATCCGTGACATCATCGGTAAAGGCGGCGCCACTATACGCACCTTAACCGAAGAAACAGGCTGCACTATCGACATCGAGCAAGACGGTACAGTACGTATCGCCTCAACCGATGCTGGTAAAGCGCAAGACGCTATCTCACAAATCGAACGCTTAACGGCAGAGATTGAAGTCGGTCGTATCTATGAAGGTCCTGTGGCTCGTATCATGGACTTTGGTGCCATTGTCAACATCCTGCCAGGTAAAGACGGTCTTGTGCATATCTCTCAGATTGCGCACAAACGCGTTAACAATGTGTCTGACGAACTTAGCGAAGGTCAAGTTGTGAAGGTGAAAGTCCTTGAGATTGACCGCCAAGGTCGTGTACGTCTTAGTATGAAAGAAGTCACTGAGAGCTAAGTCTCACTCTATACCTAAACCTAAAAACCGCGGCATGTCCGCGGTTTGTTTATGCATTAATTGATTGATAGATGGCATAGTTAAACCTCAGAAGTTTCATTTCGATTAACTTGGAAAAACTCGATTTTCTTCACCATGTTTATCGCCTCATCGTTCATCGCCATCGTCGCCGCACTGTACTCTTCAGCAAGTGCGGTATTCTTTTGTGTAATACTATCTAAATAGTTAAGTGAAGTATTCACATTCGCGATAGCACTCGCTTGCTCCTGTGCATCGATGCTGATACTTTCAATATGACCACTTATCTCCTCAACCGCTTCACAGATCCCTGTTAGGATTTTATCTGAGTCACTCACAAGCTCCATACCGCGCATCACCTTCTCACCACTGTCCTCAATCAACGTCTTAATTTGACCTGCAGCCTGGCCACTGCGCCCGGCAAGATTGCGTACCTCGGCTGCAACGACTGAAAATCCTCGACCTTGCTCGCCGGCTCTCGCCGCTTCAACTGAAGCGTTAAGTGCCAGTAAATTAGTCTGGAAGGCAATCTCATCGATCATACTGATAATTTTAGAGATCTCCTTACTCGACTGGCTGATCTCATTCATGGCGGTTGCCACACTATTCACTGACTGTTTACCGGATTGCGCATTCACCATAGCTGATTTAACTTTTTGTTCTGTTTTTTTGGCGCGCTCTGCTGTATTTTTAATTGTTGTTGAGATTTCCTCGACAGAAGAGGCGGTCTCGGTTAGCGAGTGTGCTTGCTCTTCTGAACGCTTAGACAAGTCTGCATTACCTTGATTAATTTCGGTTAGATCATTTTTAACATTACCGGCTGAATTGACTACCAACGCCATTGTCGCTGCAATTTTATCGATTGAATTATTCGCATTTGATACTATTTGCTGATAAATGCCGGTATAGGCTCGATCAATTTTATGGGTAAGATTACCCTGCTCAAGCGAGCTAAAGAGCAGTTCAAGATCAGCAATGATTTGCGAGAAATTATTCGCCAATGAATTGAGACTTTGTCCAATTTGTAAAAAAGCACCCGTTTTACCGGCAGTATTCAAACGCACGCCAAGCTCACCACTGACAATATTATTGACAAGATCTTGTATCTCATCCACCATCACTTTATCGGCTTGCTTTCGAGCTAACAAGCTCCGCTGCATCTCATCAAGCGTTGTTATAAGCTGCCCCGTCTCATCATTACTTTCAGCTTGCAGTGTAGAAGTAAGATCATCGTGCGCCACTTTCTTCGCCGCCTCAATCGCTTTAACTAAAGGCACGGTGATCGCCTTAGACAAAAATGTGGAAAACGTCAAACCAAATATAATGAGTATGACTGAAATCACCCATAGGGTATACATAATAGATTGATTGTACGCATTGGCTTTTTGATTGAGGGATTCTAGGGTTGACTTGGCTTCATGTAATAAAGCATTAAACTTATTTTCTACCGACTTTATTCTTTTTTCAGTTTCAACTAAAAGCAAGTTAGCCTTCACCGGTTCATCATCCATATACAAATCGGTAATTTTCTGATAAGCGTCATAAATTGCCTTACTCGATGCACTAAGCTTCTTTCCTAGCACAGGTTTTGTTTTAGCTATCACTTTAAATTTTTTATCTAGCGCAAGTAAGCTTTTTTTAGCTTGTAATTGAGGTTCATCTAGCCAAGTGAGAGCTTGTGCCGCCAGCTTATTTTGCATGAAATTAAACTCATCATTAGTCGCCTTGTAAAAACGCATCTCAGTATCTTGCGCTTTTACTTGATCGAGAAGTGTCTTTTGCTGTGTCAGTTGGTAGGAAAGTGTGATTGTCGTGATCAAAAATGTTATCAACAAAATGACGTTACCACTTAAGATTTTTGCACGAATATTCATGTTGTTGAACTTTGCGAACATAATGCCCTTCCTTGCTCTCTCTATTGAAAACACCTCTGCTAAGTATAGTTCAAATTGTGGCAAAAACCGCTCAGGGCTATACAATTTGCCTACACATTGCGTATTATGGAAGTTTGAATAAGGAGGTTCTCATGTTAAAACGCAACATCAATGTGTTAGTCAGCAGTATTTTGGTGCTTTCCACCATTCAGTGCTTCGCAACTAATGCCTCGCAATATAAAACCGCTATCAATATAGCAGGAAGGCAACGCATGTTGACGCAAAAAATTTCTAAAAGCGTTTTCTTACTTGCCACCATTGGTCAAAATGCAGAAGTCAAACAAGAACTGAATAAAGCGACGGCGTTATTTTCAACGTCACTAAATAATCTACTAAACGGTAATGCCAGTGAGAATATCCCGCCCGCCCCCGACAGTGCCATCAAACAAAAATATCAAGAAATTAAAAATCTCTGGAAAAATCAGTTCACTCCTGAAATACATAAGATCAGCACTAGCGATAACATCGCGTCAATGAAAACGGACTTGAATAATATTGCCAAGTTGAATTTGACTCTTCTCAAAGAATGTAATAATGCGGTGACACTCTACGTCAACTCAGCAAAGGCCAACGGTATTGAAGGCGCAAGTCAACAGATTAACATCGCTGGACGTCAGCGCATGTTAAGTCAAAAAATCGCTAAAGAAGCCTTTATGTATGCTGCGGGTATCGACGCGACTCAAGCACAAACCAACGTGAAGAAGACCATGGACTTGTTCGACGAATCCTTACAAGCGCTCAAAAACGGCAGCGCTAAAATGAACCTCCCTGCTATGAAAAACGAAAAAGCCCTCTCTCAAATTCAGGCGATCAAAACTGACTGGGACAAATACGCTAAATTCGTTAACCGCACATTAGGTTCAAATATGTCATCAGTGCGGATCTCAAAAAAGATCAACGTGTTGAGTAATACCTTGCTGAGTGAGTCGAACCAGCTTGTTCAGATACTCGAAAAACATTAAAGAAACATCTGGTTTCTCAAACTATTGTTTAAGGATTTGATATGAATAAAAATACTCTACTCGCAAGCTCACTACTACTTCCAGTGTTTGTCCTTGCAGCGCCAGTTACCCCCACTGCCCACTCACTACGCGACGCGTTAACACAGGGTAAAACCTCCGTATACTTTCGCTTACGTAACGAAACCGCAATTCAGGGCAATACTCTCAAAAATGCAAACGCAACGACCTTACTCACCGAGCTAGGATTTCAAACTGCGCCTTATTATGGTGTCGATGCTCAACTGCAATTTGCCAACACTAGTCAAATTGGTTCGCGACATTATAATGATACCGTCCAAGCGGGCTATTCAAACTACACCATTATCCCGGATCCTAATAGCACACGTATTTTGCAAGCCTATGTGGGTCTTGCCCCTTCTGCGAAACTTAAAACGCAATTAAAAATTGGGCGCCAGCTTATTAATCTCGATGATCAGCGCTTCATCGGTGCGGTTGCTTTCAGGCAGAACTGGCAAAACTTTAATGCCGTTACCCTCAAAAGTACTCGACTAAAGTTCACCACGCTACAAGCAGGATATATGAATAGAGTACAAACTATCTGGGGTAGCCGCTCGAGGCGACGCGCTTACAAAGCGAATGATTTCTACGCCCATGTTGTCGTTGCGCCTTGGAAATACTTGCAAGCACGCGCCTATGACTATTGGTTAGAAGATAAAGCCACCTCTATCAATTCCCTTGACACACTCGGGGGAGCCTTGTTTGGCACAGCTTCTATCACACCAACTATCAGCGTTAACTACTCCGTTGAATATGCCCACCAGAAAAATTATAAAAATAATCCAAATAGCTACAGTGATTGGTATCGCTCTCTCATGTTAGGCGCCACAGGCTATGGTCTCACTGCAAAGGTTGCCCAGCAAGTACTTCGCTCCCAGGGCACCGTCGCAACAGCTTTTCGTACGCCTTTAGGAACCAATCACAAGTTCCAAGGGTGGGCCGATTTGTTTTTAACAACACCTGCCAGTGGATTAGAAGACAATCATGCTACGCTGAGTTATAAGTTACAGCACTTAGGCAACACTCTCCTAGGTTATACATACCATCATTTTGATGAGCAGCACGGCAAGTCAGAGTTAGGTTATGAAAATGATGTATGGGTTAACAAGCCCTTCAAGCACGCCAATCTTAACATAACGTACGCTAACTTCCGCTCTAAGGTGACAAGCTTAGTCAATACTCAACGCTTATGGCTAACGGCTTTAGTTAAGTTTGACGTATAGATCCTTTCACGTAGCAGAACCAATCGTGGATTGAGTTACGTGTAGAAGTTTATTCCTAGGGTTGACAGTAAATAAGGCGATAATTTTTTTGCCATTACTGTCAACCCCTTAGACAATTCCCAGGGTATCATTTAAGATAAACGTATGTAATGATACTTTCTGTTCAAGCCATGCGAAAGCCAAATTTCTTTTTACTCGCCTTACTCGTACTTGCAATGCAGTTCAATTTTGCTCACGCGCTCTCAGCACAAGCATTCAAAGTAGCGATCAATGTCGCTGGTCGCCAACGTATGCTAACACAAAAAATTACCAAGGTAGTTTTCTTAGAAACCCTTATCGGGAAAAGCCGAACAACCTCCGATGAGCTCAATCAGGCAATGCTTCTCTTCAGCCACTCACTCTATAGCCTGCTAAAAGGTGATCGACATCATCATATTCCAAAACCGCCGACCCAAAGCATTTTACAACAGTATAAAACAATAAAACGGTTATTTAATCGTAAATTCGCCCCATTGGTCACGAAGATTCACACCGCAAATCATAAAAGTAGCAATGCGCTTAGGCGACTCGGCGAGATTAGCTCATTACTACTTAAATCCTGTGACGAGGCAGTCACGTCCTACGTAAAAGCCAGCAAAGCACAAGGCTATAATGGCATTAATCAACAAATAAATCTTGCGGGTCGTCAACGCATGCTTACACAAAAAATAGCGCGTGATGTTTTTATGGTCGCGGCTAAGATAGCGGAAGTTAAAGCGAAGAATGATACTACCCTATCCATACAATTATTCGAGCACTCTTTAGCTAAGCTTAAAAAAGCCTCTGCAAAATCTAGTCACAGAAAAAAAATAGCCAAACAAATTAAAACCATTTTCGCCACCTGGCGCACCTATAAAATTAGCGTCACCACCGCTCTAAAGGCTAAGGACTTTCATCCACACATTCTTGAGACTATCAATACGCAAAGCAATCGCGTCTTGCTAGAGTCTGATAACTTTGTAAAATTACTCGAATCAAGCAAAAGCCAGTCGTAAGCAGAGCATTTAGCGTAATACTCGACCAATACGTACGCAGCCTTTCACAAATGAGCTGTTCGCGCAAAAGCGGTGATAATGACAGTCTACCAATGGCTGGCAAAAAGTCTCATCATCGATAGGTAATTGGGTAACGGGTAAGATTTGTGTATATTCCGCCACATCATTGTGAAAGAAATCAAACTTCGCACGATATAAGATTTCACGTATAGACGGATCAGAAGCCTTGGAGTCAGCTGTAAACCATTCATCGAAATACTTCTGCAGCAACGAATTTGTTTCGTAAAGATCATTGATGGTACTCGAATGCTCACTGGATTTCAGAGAAAGCTCAATCGCTGTTGGCACTTGCAAAGAATAATAGACTGGTCGGTAAGCGTTTTTCTCCGAGAGAAACATTGGCACCATAATCGTGGGATAATATTTCTTAAGGCCGTAAATGGAAACATAAGCGTATTGAATCCGTTTAATCGGCGCACAATCATTATCAATTGCTGGTGCATGCCCAGGGATCGCACCTAGCGCAATCGAAATGAGGTGTTTAACCGTGTCACCAACGTAGGGATTCGGCTTCAAACCACGACGCTGCTGTATATCAGTATACGTGTAATCCCAAGCAAACTTATTGCGCCAATACTTAGAAGCTTGCCACGCTTGCTTTAACAAATACAAATGTAACTCATGCCAAGCCGGATCAGCTAACTTGTCAAACCAATTCTTACCAAATACTAGTATTTCTACAACCCACGGCTCACCAAAGACTTGGTGGTTAGCAATCTCTCGGAAAATATACCAGTGATCATTGACACCCTTTGGACTATAGGGGCTTAAATGAAACTCTTTACGTAAACGATTAAAAGCGCCCTTCTCGGAGATCTTAGGCAACATAAAAAGTGTACGCACACCGGCACTGACATTCCATAAAGTGGAGGGATGAAAAGAGGTCTCGCCATCAAGCAATCGCCACAACGCAACCAACGAACCTTGACCAAAATGCCCAAAAGAAACGAGTCGTTCTTGATGCTCTAAATACAACTCGATGGTTTTATTCAAAACTAGGGTCACCGGACAAGCACCGGCATTGTAATCCAGCTGCTCTTGATATTCTTTAGGAACCCCTTCTTCATACAAAGAAACCGTTTCTAACGACTCACCAACCGGCAGTCGTAATTTACCTTGCTCGAAGATAATACTGCCATACACATACTTTAACTTATACAGTTTGTAATCTTCACTGGGGGAAAGCCTATCGATAACATGCGCAAGCTCAGGGTTAACCTGCTCAACAAGTTCCCGCGCCTCGTGCCAAACCAATGGTGTTACTGATACTTTTTTATTCATCTTTTCATTATACCCGATGTCTATTACTATGTGACGAAATGACGAAAATGAAGCCTTATGTATTATGAACACAAAAACCTACACACCTGTATCGCTAAAAAAGCGCTTTGCCGCAGGGATCTACGATAGTTGTGTATTGATCCCTTTATTATTTGCTGCAAGCGCGATTGCTGTCGCAGTGAATCACGGTCATGCTATCAGTGCAGAAAACCTTCCCTTTCAACTCTACCTGCTGGTACTGCTGATGGTGTTTTACTGTTGGTTTTGGAAAATGCGCGGACAAACTCTCGGCATGATGGCATGGCGCTTAAAAGTCACTGATGAGTTCGGAGCCCCATTGACTTGGACACAATCATGCATCCGTTTTGTTTGTGCTACTGCGACTATAGGGCTCATGGGGCTAGGCTGGTGGTGGGCATTATTCGATAGTGAGCACCAAACACTTTACGATAGATTATCAAAAACAACTCTGTCACCCGTGGATTGACTAGGCATTAAAGGCTACACATGTAGACGGCTTCCTTACGCAAATAGCGAAAACAAATCCCCATTGTTCGCCCTGACTGAAGCATCCTTTTCAGTGAATGATTAATACCGCCAACTAAGTGGCTTTTTTGCGGACTAACAGCAAATAAAAACTGCTGGTAGCCCACATGTTGCTTTGACCAAATTAATTCCGAGCGATGGGTACGATAAAAGCCATCTCCTTCCAAGTATATTTTAGGCTCGAGTAACATAATGTCGGTGTCCATCAATGCCTTTTGTATACCATTCGCTTCATCGGAAATATAAATCGGCTGCATATGCATCAACTTCGCCTTACTCTCTCCCGCCAAAGAAGTCACATAGACAGATTTGCCTGCGAAGTGTTCGGTAAGCTCGCTTCGTAGCCTCTCCTGTTCTTTCGTTTTAACCACCGTCAACTTTGACGCTAAAGAAGCGGTAATAGCGGATAAACAAAAGACAGATAACAAGGTCAGTAACCCGGTAAGCAATCGCGTCGCTCGTCTTGTCGATCGCAAAGGTTGTGCTGGATCTTGCATCATGAAAGTACAAAAGACATGCCACAGCGAATCGAGCATACCCTTATGATAATTTTTGTCGGGATAGCTTTGACGTTCTAACAACCAGACCAATTTGATGATAATGAAAAAAAACACAATAAAGGCCGCGATCATGCCCCAACTCACAGATAAGAAGAAAGTCAAAATATGTTCGGACAGTGACACTGGATGACTTGATGCAACTAAGACATAAGGTGAAATAAGATAGGGTGAGCTATAGGCCACTTGCAAAGACTGCTGCCTATCCAAAGAGACCGCGCCAATCACAACATCTATCTTGTTAGTTTTCATTGCCTCAATAGCATCACGCACCTTGTGAAAAGGTGTCTCAAGGTAAGTAAATTGCCAGTTACGGCTCTGCGCCAACGCTTGCCATACCTCAATCGCAATCCCTTTGTAATGACCATGCTGATAGCTCGCCAGTGGTTGACGCACAACCACACCGACCTTAAGAGGCTTAGCATAAGCTGTTAAGACGCATAGTGTTAAACCCGCAATGAGGAAGAATTTTTTAAGCAAGACCTACCATTTCCTTATATAGCTCATCAACATACTATAACAAAAACTTAACGCTATTGGTGTAACCTCATTGTAAATCACACAATATACCCATGCTACTTTAATGAGATCACTAGCGTTTAGTTAGTACCAGTGTGAAACCCAGTATAGCAAACAAGCCTATTGGCGCAGCAGCAGCAAACCAAGGTGGCACTTGATAGACCATACTGGCGGGCCCAAAAAATTGATTTACCAAGAAGAAGGCAAACCCCAGCAAAATACCCGACATCAAGCGTAAACCTAATGAGACATTTCGCAGTGGGCCGAAGACAAAAGGCACCGCCAATAACATCATTACCAATACTGCTAAAGGCTTTAATAGGCGTTGCCATAAAATGAGCGCATAGCTACTTGCATTAAGTCCATTTGATTGACGATAACGTATCGTCTTATTCAACTCTGACAAAGTCATCGTATGCGGATCGACTTTACTCGTTGTCAATAAGCTGGGATGCAAGTCAATACTCCATTGTCGCTTCTTGCTTGTAAAGTGTGTCACACGAGTGCGAGATATCACCGAAGCAACAAGATCATATAGCCACCATTTTTTGTGAATAAAGCGCGCCACTTTAGCATAACTATTTTCGATGAGTTCATGGTGCGGGTTAAAAGTATAGCGAGTCACCCCTTCTAGTCGGACAGGTGACACCACTGTATTGATATGCACAAAGGTATTTTTATTTTTGAGCCACAAACCATGACGTGTCGGCAGCGCCTTACCGCCACTTAGTGCTAGCGTCTTGTACTGATTAGCCGCCAGTGTTGCTCGCGGCGCGATCACTTCACCTAACACTGATACAAGAATAATCAAACAAAAAACAGCCATAAGTACAGCACCAAGTATTCGACTTGTTGAAAAGCCCGCCGCACGCATCACCACAATTTCACTATTAGAAGCAAGCACTCCCAGCCCTAACAAGCAACCTAACAATGCCGCCATCGGAAAAAGCTGATAAAACTCACCCGGAAAGCTCAATACGATATAAACAAAAGCCTGCCACAGCCCGTAGTGTCCGCTACCGATATTGTTGAGCTGAGAAATAAACATGATCAACACTTCAAGCCCAGCAAATACCATTATCACTAGTGCTGTAACCTGCAAAACGGTTTTGGCAATATAACGCTGTAAGTGTTTCATCGCGCCCTCCCTAATTGACTGAGCAAACGAGTCTCATGTGCCCAAGCAATCGATACTCCTACAGCAAAAACCACGTGAATCCACCATAAACCTAGCCAAGCGGGTTCTACACCATTTTTGAGCCAACTACGTCCAACGAACAGCATATTGGCATACAGCGTATAAATGAGTATAGCGATAAACAGCTTGCTATAACGGCCTGCTCGCGCAGACACTTTTGAGAGAACAACCGCAAACATCGCGAGTAACAACAGTGACACCGGTACAGAGTACCGCCAAGCTAGCTCTGCTTTTAAATGCAACACAAAGTCACTCATGCGAGTGTAATGTAGATGCTTCATTTGATTCGCTAATGTCGCCGGCGAGCTCGTCAGTAAACCGAGGAGTGTCGCCGTAGGCAACCCTTTCACCCCCACACTCGCCATGGTCGCTGAAACTTTACCCAAAGCCTCAGCATAAGTCCCAAAATGTGTCAGCTGATAGTCTCGCTGTCCCGGGTTACCCACATAACGATTACCATTACTAGCAACAATATAGTTGATCCCTGAAAGTTCATCGTGATGTTGAGTGGCTTTCGCCGCTGACAGCACACGCCAGGTCACCGGGTTGCCAGAAGCGCGAGCCACAAACAACTCTCGCATGTGACGTCTATCACGGGTGATACTCTTCACATAGACAATTGCTCGCCCATCATCTGCCTCCTGGAACTGCCCAGGCAAAATACTGGCAAGTAAGGAAGAATAGCCAAGGTTAGCTAGCAAGGCGCGGCGCTTGCTGATACTGATCGGGGCAACCCAAAAATTAATCACAATCACTAATACTAGCGCTAAAATAACCACGGGTGAAATCGCACAAAATTGACGCCACGGCCCAACCCCACTCGCCCGGCAAACAGTTAACTCCGATTCTGCATGGAGTCGCCCAAAAGCTAGCATTATCCCAAGAAACAGCCCCAAGGGAAGTAGCAGCCCAAGTAGCTCGGGGATTTGATAAAGCAAAATCTTAAATAAAGCACTGCCGGCTAGCTTGCCAGCCGCGGCTCTGTCCAAATAGCGAACAAGCTGATTGCTAAGAAAAACCAACAATAAGATCACCGTGACAGCTGAACTGGTTTTGAGTATTTCTTTGCTTAAGTAACGGCGTAAAATCATCGCGCCTGTGGTGCCCCTTGTCGTTTCTCGATGGTCTGGATTCTGTTAGAATGCGGCTCCTTTAACAGAGCAACAAGACGATTATACAGGGGTTATCATGACAATCGAACTAAAAATGCTGTCACTTAAACAATTAACATCACAAAAAGCCGATCTTGTGCTCATCCCCGTGCAAGACGGCAAACTTAGCCTAAGTGCCTTTCGCACGCTAGACAACGCGCACAATCAAGCGCTCAGCAAAGCGCTAGCATCAGGATTACTTGGTAGCGCCTGTGGTGACAGCCTGTTGCTACCAGCCTTGGATGCACCGGGCTGTATGCATTCTCTCCTGGTGAACTTAGGTGACAAGAAGTCTCTCAACAGGAAAACCTACCAAAAAGCTTGCCAGCGACTTGTGACAAAACTCCTTGAATTAAATGTCAGCCACGTTATCAACGCCCTACCGTTAGTCAAAGTTCATGGTATCAACTTCGCGTGGACCGTACGTGACTGTCTAGGCGAGCTCAGCCGTCAGCATTATCAGTTCACTGAGCTCAAATCCGACAAAACACCGCGAGCGCTTACCAGTGTCACTACATTGTTTGACACCAAAGCTCAGCAAACTGCGTTGAAGACCGCACTTAAAGAGCAACGTGCGTTTGATTCGGGTAATGCGCTCACTCGCTACCTTGGCGATCTCCCTGGGAATATCTGTACCCCCACCTACCTCGCCGAACACGCAAAAAAAATGGCGAAACAACATAGTAAACTTACCACGAATGTCTTAGACGAAGCTCAAATGAAAAAGCTTGGTATGGGAGCGCTACTTTCCGTATCACAAGGCTCTAAGCAGCCAGCCAAATTAATTGTGATGGAATACCAAGGTGCGCGCAGTAAGAAAAGTGAGCCTATTGTTTTCGTCGGCAAAGGGATCACATTTGACACGGGTGGGATCAGCTTAAAGCCAAGTAATGCTATGTTAAGTATGAAATACGATATGCAAGGTGGCGCCACAGTCTTTGGCTTGATGCAGGCTATCGCGGAATATAACTTACCTTTGAATGTTGTAGGCGTTGTCGCAGCGGCGGAGAACTTCCCCGCAGAGACCGCCACCAAACCTAGCGATGTGGTGACTAGCCTTTCGGGGCAAACGATCGAGATCACTAACACCGATGCGGAAGGACGTTTAGTGTTGTGTGATGCGCTCACCTATGTGAAAAAATTCAACCCAGCCGAAGTCATCGATATCGCCACCTTAACTGGCGCAGTGATCACAGCATTAGGGCACAGTTATACCGGTGTGTGGGGTCGTGATAACAAACAAATTGCCGAACTGCTCAAAGCCGGTGAGCGTGCCAGTGATGAAGCATGGCAACTCCCCCTATCCGATGACTATGCCGACATGCTACAAAGTGACACCGCCGATATGATCAATTCACACAAGCAAAACCCAGTAGCCGGTAGTTCAGTCGCGGCGTGCTTTTTAGCAAAATTCACCAAAGACTACCGCTGGATGCACTGTGATATTGCCGGTGTCGCCAGTGAGTCCGGTCGCCTTCGAGCAACCGGTCGTCCACTCAATCTATTTTTTGATTACCTTCTTGGTAAAGTTAGCAAACGTTAAGAGGATCGCA
>JAUHZG010000179.1 GCA_030425845.1 Gammaproteobacteria bacterium | reverse complement strand
TCGTTTGCTCGTGCGCAAGCACCATGTCACACGCAAGCATCAGACTCATACCAAATCCCGCTACCGCCCCATGAACCATCGCGACTACAGGTCTTGGGCAATCACGTAAGTTCATCACACTGGCATTGACCTTACGTACTAAGTCGGTGACACCTTTAGGCATGGTCTCAAGGCCATCATGGAAAAACTGCAAATCACCGCCCGCCATAAAAGCAGGCCCCGCCCCCTTTAGCACCACTGCCCGGATAGCATTGGAGAACTTCACTTCTTCGGTTAACGCCAACAGTTCATCGACCATCACCCCATTGAGTGCATTTAAGGATTTAGGACGGTTTAGTGTAATCGTCGCAACTTGATTCTTAATGCTTAATTCACACGTTTGCATGCTGGTCTCGTCCTTTTAATTTCATCACTAAGGCAGGAATAAATAAAATAATCACACTCATCAAGACAGCCAATGGCAATCCAATCAGCCAAATGCCTGCTGCCAGTATCACCAATACCATCAAAATCCAGTACAACCACTTCTTATCGAGCATGTACATAGAAGGAACGATGAAGAGTGTAAAACAAGTACCAATCAACATACCAAAGAAGATCACCACCCCAATACTAAAGCGGCTGCTCGCCCCTGCGCCTGTCGCCAGCAGCAAAGGCAGCACTCCAAGCGCCATTGCGGCAGTCGTCATTAAGATTGGACGTAATCGTGTCCCGGCAGCTAACTTTATCGCCTCTAAGCGTGAAAGCGAATCTTCTGCCATCGCCTTGTTGGCAAAGTCCACCATCAAAATACCGTGCTTACTGATAAGTCCAATCAACGTCACCAACCCTACTTGGCTGTAGATGTTCAGCGTGCTAAGTCCTAATGACAGAGGAATGAGCGCACCACAAATCGCCATAGGAACACTAATTAGGATCACCACTGAGTCAGAGAAACTCTCAAATTGTGCCGCCAACACTAGGAAAATGATTAACAAGGCAAAGGCGAAGGTGATCACCATCTTGTTGCCCTCTTGCACGAATTGTCTTAGTTGGCCTTCGTAGTTATAACTCATGCCCTCAGGTAGCAAACGCTTTGCCGTGTCTTGCATGAACTTCAACCCTTCGCCCATAGACTTACCGGGCATCATCACCGCTTGGATAGTCGCACTATTGAGCTGTTGGAACTGGGCTAGCTGACTAGGCTCTGTCTCTTGTGTTGCTGTGGCTAACATCGACATGGGTACCACTTCTCCAGTAGGTGTCTTTAGATAAATATATTGCAACTCCGACTTATCGTGGCGAAAACGTCTGGGCACTTGTGGGATCACTTGGTAGCTCTGGCCCGATTGTTCAAAACGATTGACATAGTTACCGCCAAACAAAGTCGAAAAAGCTGTCCCCACTTGTTCCATAGTGATCCCAAGTTGGGCCGCTCTGTCACGATCAACATGTATTGACATCACAGGCTTATCAAATTTTAAATTTGACTGAGAAAAGACAAATAAGCCACTCGCCTTAACCGCTTTACTAAAGCGCCGTACTACCTGCGCCAGAGTTTTGTAGTCACTGGTAGTCGTGATCACAAACTGAATAGGCGGTCCACTGCCTTGAACCGGCAACGGCGGAGGTAACATTAGATAAGCCGATACCCCAGCGACATTCACTAGCATTTTCTCGAGTGTCGCTTTGATTTGCATCGCGGTTTTTTTACGTTCATTTGCAGGTTTCAAGATAAGTCCGGCAAATGCTGTATTAACCCCTTCGGCGCCATTGATCTCAAACGTTGCCGCACGCTCAGGGATTTTCATCAAAATATGACTGATTTGTTTCGTATATTTCATTAGATAGTCTAAATTCGCATACTGCGGCGCCTGCACAAAAGCAAATAGTCCTGTCGTATCTTCCGCGGGCGCCAATTCTTGCTTAATCGTCATCGGCAATAAAACACAGCTAGCAAACACGACTACCGCAAAGACTATCACACTATTGCGACGATTAAGCACGCGAGCAAGTCGCGCCTCATAACGCGCACGCACAGCAGAGAAAAAACGATCTATACGCATCGTCATAGGCGAAGCCAGGAGCTCTTTGTTAAAAAAGCGCGAACACATCATCGGTGACAGTGTCAGCGCGATGATACCCGAGAGGATCACTGCAAAAGCTAGCGTAAAAGCAAATTCGCTAAATAACGATCCGGTCAGCCCTGTCATCAAGCCGATCGGCGCATACACGGCGGCTAAAGTAATTGTCATTGAAATCACGGGGGTGATGATCTGACGCGCCCCTACGAGTGCAGCCTCACGTACAGACAAGCCCTCCTCCATATGGCGGTAGACATTCTCCACCACAATAATCGCATCATCGACCACCAGTCCAATCGCCAGCACCATTGCCAGTAATGTCAGTAAGTTAATTGAATATCCAAGTAGTAACATCACGGCACACACCCCAATCAATGACAGAGGGATGGTGATAACAGGAATTAATACGGTACGTAGTGCGCCAAGGAATAAAAAGATCACCACAATTACAATCGCGGTCGCTTCAAACAAAGTTTGGATCACTTCGTTGATTGAAGAACGAATAAATTCCGTGGCATCATAAACAATCTTAGCCTTCAATACCGAAGGAAAGTTTTTCTCAATACCCGGCATCGCGGCACGTACGCGCGCAATCACTTCCAGCGGATTCGCAGAAGGCGTATCACTCACGCCGACAAAGACCGCTTTCTTACCGTTAAATCGCACGCTACTATCATAACTCTCAGAACCTAATTGCACTTTCGCAATATCCCCTAACCGGGTGATGGCGCCGTTTTTGTTATGTTTAACCACTAACTTCTCAAAATCACTCACTGAGCTTAAGCTGGTATCAGCTTTTGCTGAAACCGTGACATAATCCCCTTTGGTCGAACCCGCGGCGGTAAGGTAGTTATTCGCCAAGATAGCTTGGTGCACTTCAAGTGGCGTCACATGATGAGCCGCCATTTTGATTGGATTCAGC
>JAUHZG010000026.1 GCA_030425845.1 Gammaproteobacteria bacterium | reverse complement strand
CTGTTGAAGATCCGAAGTCCAGTATTTGCACTGTTACGTGAGAGCAACACCACTTCCACTAAAGGCGTTTTGGCACTTGGTAGTTGTAACTTGGTTAGCTTTTCGACGAGATGGAAGGCCACACCTGGCGCCAGAGGTTCTTCTTCGTGAGCAAGCTGATAATCGGCGTAGGCTTGAATGCCTTGCTCCTCGAACACACGATGACTGTCATCCAGATCGAATAATGCTCTGGATGAGATAGCAACGACAAGATGTGGACCGTGTGAATCGCTCATGGCGATAAGCATAGCGCATCTATGGGAAAGTGCCTACTTCCTTTTTTAGCTAAACCCTCCCTCGCTTTTGTCATTGTTCTTTCGGTTGTTGCTTGAGCGGTGCACTGTGCTGACTCCTCCAGAAAATCCGCCATGACTCGCATGCGAGCGGTTATTTGTTGAGTGGTTAGCACCGCCTCCAAAGAATCCACCATGCTCATTGTGTGAAGAGGCTGTGCCTCCACCACCAAAGAACCCCCCGTGATGATTAGGATGCGGGTGAGGATGGTCAATATGGGGATGTCTTGTTGAAGGTGTACCACTACCGCCGAAAAAGCCACCGTGATAATGTAAGTGGTGGTGATGAGGCCATGGGTAATGATTGATATATACCGTGTCAGTTCCATAGTAATAATCATACCCGTCATAATGGCCAGGGTAGCCGTAGTAACCGACGCAACCAGAGAGCAAGAGTGTGGCTGCGGCGACAGAGATAAAAGTGGTGAAGGCCTTGGTGATACGCATAGGACTATCCTTGTAAACAATTATTATCGACACTTACATCATAGCCTGTAATGTTATCGTAATACACCTCGACACAAGCCAGACTACTCACATACTGATCAAAGAAGGTTCCACCGTTAGCGCCGTCGTATAGCACAAGTTCATACGAGCCAGGGTTAACGTTATTTTCGATGGTCGCTGCATAATGCGGATCGATAGGGAAGGTTTTGTGGCCGCCATTACCGTAAATGGTCGCCCCAATGGCGCGAGTTGAGTTATCGTCAACGCGGATTGAGTAAGCGGGTAGAAATGTACCGTTAATTAGTAGCTTTCTTTTGGCTGTACTCACGGGACTTGTGATCACATGGAAGCTTTTATCCTTGAGCGCAGGGCTGGTAGTAGCGAAGCTACAAGCGCAGGCGAGCGCAGACAGTGTGCAAATTGCGGCAGTGAGTTGTTTCTTCGTTAATTTTGGCATGATGTTTTCTCCTTTCGTGTTTGAGTAGGAGTATGTAGGCGGCGTGTTACACCTTGATGACGAGGGTGACCTGTTTTGTTTCAAGATTGAAATATTGATGAGATTGGCGTTGGGAGCAGCAAAAGGTATTTACAACGTAACCTTATGTTTATTATATGATTTTATGCTCTTGGGCTACTTTTGAGTAAGGACTTAAGTTTTGCTTAAGCTTTGCCTAGTATCCTGTAAAAAAATAATTAAACGTCACCTGGAGAAATAAATGAAACTAAGCAGCAAACAGCTTTTACTACTCGCGACTGTCCTGGCAGCCGTGGCGCAACCTGGAGCCGCCCTAGCTATACAGATTGGATGATTCATGTAGTAGAGAATGAAGCTGGGCGAGCAGTATCGGAAGAGTACGCCTTCAGGCAAAAAGAGCGAACAGGGGCAAATGCTCATATCCTTTACGGGCAGCCACTTCTGAGGGGCTTCACAGGACCCAAACCTAGTCGTCCTAAGGACTCACGAGATACCGAGGGAGAGATAGCGAAGGCGGCAAGCAGAGCGACAAAGAGGGCTGCGCGCGATTCTAAAGCAAGAATGTTTTACGAAACAAGAGGGGCTGGAGCACTTCCTCTCAGACCTTCAAGAAGCAACAAGCCGCGACCTAGAGGTCATAACAAGATGCGTAGCCGATGATACACCAAGAAGCGTAGAAGTGTTAAAGATGGGGAGCACGCAAAGCACGGTGTTTACTTATTCGTGAATAAACCCTTTTGTGTCTTTCAGTGTGTAGCTTAGCCCGAAGGGCGTAAGCTACCCAGTGCATCAGTAGGAAGTTTGAAATTTTTTACGAATAATCTAAAAAAGCAAAATCAAATTAATTTAGTACCTCAGCATTTCGCTCATCACAGGTAAGACTACTTTTCTTCAGGTGACTGTAAATATTATCTAATAACACTCTGTTATCGAAATTTTTATGTCTATCGCTATTCGCTGCGTCAGTTGCAAGTAAAGCATTTTTCATTGAGTTCTGCGCGCCTACTACCCCTAACCATTTTTCGCAAGCATATGCGGAAGCATTAAGCGCAGCACAGGGGTTGAGTTTGAATGTTCCTTCTAAAGAATCCGCTGAGCCATGCATTGTCTGTAGGACCTCGAGGTTATCCATGGAGAGTATATAGTTTGAGGTGAAAAATGTTTTGTAGTTACCCAAGTTATACGAATGAATTAGCATTTCAAGCAGGGTGTCACCAATTTCATTACCGCACACGAGGCTTATGGTGTTAACAGTCTCACTTCTAGTAAACTCGTTCAGTAAGTAGTTAATAGTGCTATCCGGTTGCAGTATACTAAACTCTCTAAGGTTGCTATCTTTGGCGGCTCGTGTAATTAGACTTTCTAAAGAGTTATCGAACAAGTGGTATTTGTAGCTAAAGATGGTTTCATCGTTAACATTTTGTTCAAGGGATATTGCATCAGAAACAAATTTAAATATCGATTGAAAACCCTTTAAAGAAAAATTGCCTGCAAAGCCGATTTGTTCAGAGTCCGCGGTAATTTTTTTATTCGCATAATACCCCTGTGTTTGATCTCTAAAAAACAAGATCTTTTTCATTCGGCCATTTGAGTTAAATTCGAATGTGTTGAATTTCAAGATCGAGAGTTCTTGCCGTATTTCATAGAGTGTCTGCGCGTTGATAGCTGCTCTAAAAACACCTTTGACTTGAGTCCTGTGCTTGCGGAGAAAGTTTTTATACTGATTTTTTTCGTTAGCCATTTTTTCGTATAGAGAGTTAGTAGTGGCGTTATATTCACTAGTTAAGCTGTTGTAGCTATTGATCAAACTAGAGGATTCTTCATAGAATGATGGAAAGGACAGCTCGCAGCCAGGATGCCACAATGACATAATATACAGTGTGGAGTCTTTGAATATTCGAGTCACTTCAGTGCCAGTACCTGCTGCATCAATGATTGCAATAGAACTATTTTGTTTGCTCATGGGCTCAAATCCTAACTGATTTCACTACTCAATAAGAAGGAAGTATTGTAAAGATCGCTAGCATAATTGATATACTCATCTTTAGGGAAGTACCTAGTGACGGTTGCATCTGAGATTACGGTACTGTTTATTCCCTGCTGGTAAGCATCTCTGATGGTGGCATCGATACAGATATCTAGGAATAATCCATATATGTAAATGTGACAGATGTTTTTTTCAGCTATGTAGCGTTTAAATCCTGGTGAATAGAAGGCCGAATAGCTCCACTTAGAAAAAACTGGTGATGCTTTTGCTTGCTCGATTGGGTATGCAATCTCAAAGGTATTTCTTAAATCTTGAAGAGGAATATCTTTTAGGACTTTCTGGTTTCTTGTCATCACAGTCTGAGGAATGAGCATGGTGCTGTCTTCATAGGTGTGCCTGACCATTGCAAAGTTGGAACCTTTCTCTAAAGTGCTGCTGGTGATAACTTTGACTGCTTTAGCTAGTCCTTGAAGTTGCTTTGGCTCAACATGAGAAATGTATCTATGCTGATAGTCGACCAAAAGGAACAAATCTGTTGGGCTGTCCAAAATTTATCTCGCTTAGTTCTAAAAGTAGATTGAAAGATCAAAAAATATTCATATAGAGGCTATGATCCAGTTGGTGATCAAATTTACTATTCTTTGACAAAAAAGTACAATATGGACAAAAATATTTTTGCAGGATACTAATGGAATCTTCAACTGTAGTTAGTCAGTATATCTCTGAACTTGAACGTAAACTAAAGGCTAAGACTTGGCTGCTCGATCTTTCTACGTTAGCTTTTTTCGGAATTACAGGTCCTGTTTGGACGTTTCCTGTTACTTATCATTTTGGTGAGCGGGTAGCAGGAAGAATAAAAACAAATACGAAGAGTACGGCGATTGCCTTCGTTATAGTTTCAGGTGTCAGCTCAGCGTTCCTTTTCGCAAGATTAGGTAATGCTATTATGAAGCGTTTATATTTAAGAGATGACATTCTTAGTAGAGAGAGTACGACAGCTGCTAATCGAAAACGAATAGCCGCTGCGTGGGTTTGTTTGATTATCGTGGCTATGATCACCTCTATTCCATCGACATATGAGTCGAACAAAGATTATCGCAGACTAACTGTTCCAATTTTATCTTCCTTAATAACATTGGTGACGCTTTTTAATTTGTCGGTGAAAAATACTTGGGCTTTTAACAATGTGTTCTCTCTACTGAGTACTTATTACAAGTTGAGCATTAGGCCTCGGTTGGTAGGTGACTGTCAAAATTGGGCAAATGCAAGGCGCACATTAAGGCATCGGCTTCAATACATGAGGTCCAAAATAACTAGCGATACTGTTACAGACCAGGATCTAGATAAAGCAAACTTTAGTGACCGTTATGCAAGCATACTACCCTTAGCGGATGAAAATAATCTAAGCACACAAATCGATGTACCAAAGCAATTGATATCTTGTGTTGGGGCGCTAACTGGGATCGTAGGTGCATATTATTCATTTGTATTGGGCCAAAAAGGGGGAATGAAGTTTCTCAATGAGATTATCGGATTTGACGAGGCAACATCAGCGAAGTTGTCGCATGGCTTTGGAGTATTGGCTTACACTTTCAACGCGTCTTTGTTTATGTATACGACCTATGCCACCTTTGGAAGGTTCTATGATGCGCTAAAGAATTGGCGACAGAACATAAGTGTTGGTGGGGTTAGTTATCATGCCATTCTTCTGCTCATTGCGTTAATCGGTGGCGCTCCGGTTGCTGAGATGACATATGAGCATATTAATACATCTAAATCCTATGCTCCATTTGTGATTGCCGCTGCGGTAATTGGAATGTCTAGTAGTAAATATTGGGCAATGAATGGGCTTCTTAAGTCAATTAAGATGTCTAATGTTAAGAAAGTTAACTTATATATATTGGACTCGCTCTGTCGGATCGTCCCAGATTTAACAGATAATGCTGTTGGTGAGCTACAGGCAGTTGCTGGTGTAAGTCTTCGGAGAGCGTAGTAAAGAATTAATAATCATTACTATGAAAAATCATAATGGAAAGAATTGACAGTGATTTTTTTTACCTCAATTTATTCTTTGTCTTTTGGGCTTATTCGGACTAGACCTCTTAAAAACATACCTGAAGCAGATAGTTCGAGGTGTTTACCATTTTGCGTTAAACATTTGCGAAGGTTGTCATCAAGCGTTGGCAGTATTTTTGAGTGAGCTATCTCTCCATAGGGATCTGGCTTTGTATGATAATAATCAATTGAAATATCCTGACAAACTTTAACAATTAGGTTACCACTTAGCGGAATTTTACCGGCTAAAACTTCCTGATAAAAAATTTCGACTATACGCTTGAGTTCGATTAATTCTGATATCGTACTTGCGTCTTTTCTTGTGCTAGGGGAAAACTCTAGATTGGTGGGATGTTGAAGAGAGTAGTAAACAGATGAAGCGCAATGAATGGTGTTAATATCAAAAAAAGTCGGCTCAACCAGTACAGGCGCATATCCTTTGAAATTATAATTGTTACTATATATTTCACGAAGCTTGGTATTCGGTAGAGTCTCATCATCGATTGCAGGTTTGAAGCCAAGAACACCACCTGATGCGATAGCAAGGATGTGCTTTGCTGTGTCTCGCATGTGGGTGTTGGGTCTTAAGTTTCGGTTGTGATGAACTTGTGACATGGCGAGGTCATAAAATACCTTGTTACGGAGGTAGTTTGTTTTAAGCCACTCTTTTTTTTCTATATGGCTTCGAAGTGAGCTCCATGCTTTGTCATTTTTGATAGCATTGATCCATTTTTTTGGGAAAAGAATTACTTCCGATGTCCAGTCAGAGCGGTCCTGCAGAATATCTTTGAAATTATTCCATTGCTCAAGTAAGGTTAATGGGACATCTGTCTTTATATTTAATCGTCGGCACATTCTTTGATGAATGTCTCGATGAGTTATATTTGGAATGAAAAACACATTTCTCGCACCAGACGTCATGCTAAATACTGATGCAGGATGGTAGAGTGAGGAAGACTCTAGTGAGAAGAATGCTGCAAAGAAATCTCCTGGCTTATATAGTCTCCATGGAAGTAAATTCATTGGGGTATCGATATATAACTCAACTGTTTTATTAAGGACAAATCCTGTTGGTGTGCGGGTGCCTGCATAAGAAAACTCAGACTTGAGTGTGGCTGAGAGCGTAGATCACATTGGAAATCTAAACTCCCCTTTGTGCAATAAGTGTTATCCATAGCGGTACTTGAGTTTGTATAAATGGAACTCTTTTCCTGGGGATAGGTTGTCTATTTCATTAGAAAGGGCAGGATCAAATGTTCTTACTTTGTCACGGATGTCAGACCAGAAGATTTTTTTCATGATATTCAGCCAGTTACGCATGATTGTATTACTATGGTGTACTTTTATGGTGGAATAATCATCTATAATAGTCAATAGAGGTGTGTTTCACTATGCAACATGAACTCAACGGAATCACTAGAGTTTGCAGGCGTAAAGGAAATACGGTTTATGGAAACATGCACAAATAAACATTCATTTATCAGGCTTAGCAATTTCGGCGGGGTATCAACCCCTGTCGCAACATTTAGCAATACTATTCCGTGTGTATTCTTGTCGATATCTCAATTATCTCAAAATCTAACCAGTTGTTTTAACATAACCAGTTAAGGATGAACTATGCATATGGAAACACAAAAAACATCAAGCAACAGAGCGTCTTTTGATGATGCAAATCTTTATTTTCGCATTCATGAAATTGATCTGGCTAACAATATTAATGTTCTCTATTTTGATAGAGACTGGGATCTGAAAGAATGCAGCCTGATGCAAATTATGACGACACCGGAGATTTTATGCCAATTCCGTAGCGTTGATACTCAAAATTTAATAAAGCTATATCGGGTTTACTTTATGTAGTCTTTGACTACGAGTGGAAGTTATAAGTTCAGGGAAAAGATAATGTCAGATGATAAAATAAATCCATTTGTTATCCGCCAATATTTGGCGAGGATAACCACTAGTAGAAACCTAATTAAAGTATTGCCAAGTGAAGCGATGCGGATCTTGAGTCACACAAAAGCCGTTTCGATAAAAAGAAAGGCGGTAAATGACCCTTATTGGTAAATGCTATGGGATCATACTTATGCATTATGTCCAAAGGATAAAACAAGATCTTGCTACAGTAAGACGCTCACAAACGAGAGGGGAGTGGACTAACGAGAGAAGGAGTTACAGATGTTAGTACTAACCCGTAAACAATCGCAATCTATCGTGATAGGCGAGAGAGTAATTGAAATTAAAGTGTTACAAATAGACAGCAATAGTGTGAGGCTAGGGATCGTTGCCGATAGAACTTGGCCGGTTGATAGGCTTGAAGTTTATCAGGCTAGAAAACGAGCTGAAATACTAGATGATAATGTTGTCGATTTTTCTATAAGTGAATAAAGATCACATGAGCAAAACTGGTGGGCTATGCTGAGAGCTAATCTCTCCTCAGGGTGAGGTTCTTTCTTTGTTTGATTGTCTACAGTTCAGCAAACTTATCTTGCAATGGAAAATATAGCGCCAAACGAATAGGTTCATTTACGAGTTGTGCTAAAGCGTTTTGATAACGTATCAGCTGTTCACGGTATTGTGCTTTTTGCATTTCGATCGCTTCTTCGTCTAAGGATACCGGCGTTTTATAATCCACTATCCAACACGCGCCGTCATCGGTAAACGCTCTATCCAAAATAAGCTTTGTGCTCCCGTTAGCCTCTGCGATGTGCAGTGCATATTCGGCAACACTAAACTCATAGCGGTTGGAGAGAAGCCAACGTCCTCTAGGCGAGGAAACCGTTTGTGATAAGGCTTTTTGTAGGTACGCTAGGCATTGCGCTTGTTCATCTGCTAATAAACCACTTTGCGCGACTTGCTGTACCATTAAGGCATCACTGTCATGAAGGGCTTGCTCCATCATCTCATCATCGAGTTGCGTGAGCTGATACAACCAGGCATGAGTCAGGGTGCCTAAGGTCGTTGCAAAAGTATCGCTAGTGAGTGAGAAGTTGTTTTGATACACCGTAGGGGCGGCAAGGCTAAATTGCTCAGCCATCAGTGCGGCAATTTGCGCTTTGGGTTGACGCCAAAGGGTGACAGGGGCTACAGTTTCTCTCTCCTCTTGCAATTCATGACTTTCTTGTTCAGGCAGTGTTAGCTCACTAAACTTCGGCGCAAAATAGTCCCATAACTTTTCACACAAAGAGTTCTTAGGAGGAACAAACTGGCCGCCATCTTTGGGTGAAAGGCTTGCAAACAAGTGGCATTGCCATTTTGCGCGGGTGACCGCCACATAAAATAAACGTAATGTTTCTTGGCGCAACTTTGCCGTTTCCTCATCAGCAATGAAGCGATAAATCGCATCCGTGGCATCACTTGCATGGCGCATCGGCGCGAGGACAATATCATTTGACGACTCACGTGTACGTTCAGCAAATAGCATGAGCTTCTGCTCATCTGGACGGGAGGCTTGTTCTAGTGCGGGAATAAACACACAGTCAAACTCTAAGCCCTTAGACTTATGGATAGTCATGATATCGATTTGAATACTGGGGGAGGGATCGACCGGTACCATCAAACGGGTTAAGGCGAGTTGTAACTCGCGTGCTTCGAAAGCCTTACCGTCACAGACTTTACTTAAGCACTCAAAGTAACAGCGTACTGCTTCTTGGTCTTGTGCATTTTCTAATAGTGCTTCACCACCTAGTGCAATCCACACTTTCTCAACCAGTTGAGCAAAGGGTTCTCGGCCAGATTCAGCTTGCAAAGTGGTCAGTATGCTCGTGAGCCACTGAATGCGTGCTTGACCGTCGGGAGTTAATGGGTATTTATGACTTTCTTTAAAGCGACTCTGCAAGGGGGTATGCGTTTTATCACTAGCAATATGAGTTAGATCGGCAAGTGAGAGCCCGACCCATGGCGTTCGACACAGTGCTAACCATGCGATGCGATCATAAGGCTGATGAAGCGCTAAGGTTAGGCTTTGCAAGGATTGGATCAGTATGGAATCGGCTAAGGTCTCAAGCGCAGTCGCCCGATAACGCAATCCTGCATGGCGCAGTGCCGGTAAAATCTCACGTAGTTGGCTACGTGCACGAACCAATATCGCAATACTTGCGTCTGGCTTTTGCAAAAGCGTATCTTGGATCAGTGTCACTATCTTATCCTGACAGGGCGAGCCCTCTGGTGTACAGGCATGGAGCCTGATGCCTGCGTTTGCTTCGTCAGTAACAAGCGGATTAGCCTGTGAATACCGTACTTCGGCGCGTGCCGGATTATTTTCTTGTGGGAATAAATCGATAAAGATTTCATTAAACCAATTAACACACGCGCTATTGGAGCGAAAATTACTAGTGAGCAGTAATGGGGTACACGCTATGTGGCCAAGGCCATGCTCAGCCACGCGCAAAAACAAACCTACTTCCGCTTGGCGAAAGCGATAAATTGACTGCATTGGATCGCCAACCAAAAATAAAGTCTTTTGATCGTTAAGATCCCAGGTTTGTGTCAGGCGTTCAATCAAGGCAAATTGGGCTTGTGAGGTATCTTGAAACTCGTCAATCAACAAGTGACTGATTTGATAGTCCAAACGTAGTAACAAATCAGTAGGGTTATCGGGCTCACCTAACGCTTGTAAGGCACGTAAGTTAATCTCAGTAAAGTCGGTGACAGCACGCTCACTAAAGAGGAGGTGACAATGCCCAACCAGGCGTGGCAGTAATGTCAGCATGGCATCGATCATCGCCCATTGACTATCAGAATAGTGGCGTGCAGGGCAGTTTTGTAAGGCACTAAGGTGGGTCACTAAACGGGGATGTCCACTTATCTCTTCTAGCAACTGGGTAAAGGCTTGCTTACGATCTTTGGCAAGTGCTTTATCTTCTTTCGTGTCAAACGCGGTAGCTGCTGGGAAGCCTTGGTTTTTAGTGATGCTTTTACGAATTTTACCACTACCCGTGAACAATAAGGCGAGAATACTTTGCCACAGTTCATGATGGTGTGGCCCGCAGAGGATCCCTTCATGCGGACAGTGCGCACGGCGCAATGCGCCCAAAGCATCGTCTTGGCGACTTTGGGTGAATGCATACTCAAGGCAGGGAAACAGATCTTTACGCAAGGCATGTGAAAAATGCGTGTCACAGGCATGATACAGATCATCACTGATGTGCTTGAGCGCCTGCTCACACAACTCGCGCAACTGATAGCGGTTGTGCCCTAAAAATAATTTAGGCAGCCATTGCTCGCGTTTGGCTAACATACCGGCGAGCATAGTTTCGGCGCGGGCTAAATGATTATCTAAATGACCCAAAAAGCGATTGGCATCTGCCTTAAGAGCGTGATGCGTGAGTGATTCTTGCAATAAATTGCGAGCTGCTTGTTTATACAGAGATGTAGCGTCTTCAACGACGTCACTGGTGATCCCAAACTTGGATTCAATGGGCATTTGTGCGACTAAACTTGCCGCTAGGCTATCGAGGGTTTGAATACGTAAGCGTGCAGGATTCTCCAGCAAGCGCCATTCACAGGCGTCACTGTGCGCGAGTGCTGCTTTGGCAAGGTGCCAACGGCGTTTTAAGTGCGCTTCATCTGGCTCCGGATCGCGCGCACTTTGTAGCGCGTGGCATAAACGCTCGCGCATTTCACTGGCCGCTTTGCGCGTGAAGGTGATCGCTATGATCTCTTCAGGGTGATGCACAGTAGGCAGTAACGCCAAAAAGCGCTGGGTGAGTGTCTCTGTCTTACCTGAGCCGGCCGGGGCTTGCACGATGAATGATTCGCGTACGTTAAGCGCGTGTTCGCGCGCGTGGGCATCTCTGATTGGCTGACTCATACACTGGCCTCATCGACTTCATGGATACGACAAATCGAAGCAAAGTCACAGTGCAGGCATGTCGCTGCACCCGACTTAGGATTCAGCGCGATAAAGCCTTGGATAAATTCATCGGCAAGTGCACTCAAACTGTCTTGCCATTCATCGAGTTGCGTGTCCCAGCCATGCGCTTCTTTGCGCTGTTTGTCCGCTGACTTCACGCCGGGTAGTACTTCCTCACCTTTAGTGATCCCTTGGAACTTTAAATCATTCGGCTTTAAGCTCGCATAAGCGATGCCACTGACATCACCGATAGTGGTGAGACAATATAAAGGTAGCTGTGGATCGGAAGGGCGTTCACCTAACCAATCACGACTGGTCACTTTACCCGTCTTATAATCCAGTAACACCCGCTCACCGCTGGCTAGTCTATCGATCCTGTCAATCGCTAAACGTAAGGTTAAGCCGGCAAACTCGGTTTGGTAGCGCTGCTCTATGGCTTCAACGGTAAATGGCTCACGCGTTTTTTCAAACTCACACCAGTTGAGTAACAAATTCTCTAAACGTTCTTGCTCAGCTTGGCGATTGGCTTTAATGATCTTTTGGAAGGATTTACGGCATAGCTCATTGAGCGCTTGATTGACGGCTTGGCTGATTTTTTCCATCAGCTGATTTTGCGGCATCGACACTAAGCGATGATGTGATTCAAGCTGTTGCCATAATAACTCTAATGCACGGTGACAGATTATGCCGCGTTCCATGGCATTAAAGCCAAATTGACGCGGCATGATGGCGCGAGTGCCTAGTCTTGCCGCAATGAATGCTTTAAAGGCACAGGCGGCTTGATGTTTTAAGATGGCGCTGCCACCGCTTAGTGTGGTTTTTTCATCGACTGCTGGTACCGCGGTTTCCTCATAACACTCGAGCGCGACAGGAGACAGCACGTTTGCTTCTAGCGACACAAGCGCACTAAGTTCAGTGAGTGGAAGCTCGGTGATAAGCGGTGAAGGTTCGACGTCAAGCTCATCGGCCATCTTGGGGGCGCTTATGATCACTTGCTCACTTGCACTTGTGCAGAGACGGGCGGTAATGGTTTCACAGTAGGTGATCTCACGCTCGGCTGTTGCATGAGGCATGCCGTGTTTGCGTTGAAGCGAAAGAGGAATAAATGCATTTGGTTTTGCGGCTGTTGGCCAGACACCCGCGTGCAAGCCCATCACCCAGCAGCTGTCAAAGTCTAGCCCCGCGGCCTCTAGTACGCCTAACACGTGCACGCGAGGTTGATGACTTTTAAACTGAAAGATGCTGCTACTGTAGAGCTCATCCAGTAAGCGTAATGCTTCACTTAGGTTTAGACTGTCATACAATGAATCAAAACTCGCAAGTTTGTCGAATAAACCGGCGATGGCACTGGCGAGTTGAAATTCGTTTGTGTTAAGTGCGCGTTGCCCAGGCCAGCCTAAGGTTTCAAGCTGGGTTTTAAAACAGTAAGCGAAGGTGCTAGGCGCAGCCTCCACGATTGGCGTAAGTGTATTTGCTTTGTTAAATTGTTCGGCTAGCTCTTCATCAAACGATTGCTTGGCGTACTTACCCTTTTGTTTTAAGGCGTTGACGAAATCGTCACTGCTGAGCGGCAGGCAGTAATTCTCTTCGATGAAGCGCGCACACTCATAGCGTGCTTGCCTCTTTATACTTGCTTTATCAAGATAGGGAGAGGTAAGTGTCTCAATGACTGTGGTGACGTCTGTTTGTTTGTGCACACAGTGTAATAGATTGAGCGCTTGACGAGCTAAGCTGTGTGAGCGCAGACTGGTTCCGGCCGAGATTGTGTATACCGGGGTAAAATCATACTGCCCTAGCGCACGTGTCTCGGGGGCTAGGGCCTTAGCAAAGGCGCTCTCTAGCTCGGCCCGCTTTTCGGTGAGGTTAGGGACGATGCAACCGATGGTGGTGTTAGGTGCTTGTAATGCCTGTTTGACAAAAGCAATCATGGCGTCGATTTCTTGTGTTTCGTCTAACGGTGCCACCCGTATTACTTGGGGTGTGTGTGCCGCAAACGGAAATAACTGCCAATTCGCTTTTCCTAGTGTATTTAGTAAAGGCGAGAGTAATGGCGGTAATTCATCAAAGCCTGTTAGTAGTAGCTCTTGCATCGGCAGCCGACATTCATCAATGGCGCGGGCAAGCACGCGCGGTAATTCGACCTGAATCAACCAATGATTGTCTTGGCAGCGCTGTTGAAACGCATTTGCTAGTGTTTGAAATAATGTGGACTCGGCCGATAAGCTAAACGGTGCGCTATTCCAATCGACTTCATAGATAAGGCATAACTCATAAGCACTTTGACACTGTTTCGCCACACTGGCGTGATGGACTAGGGCACTGAGATGTTCGCGTGTCAGAGCTTGCCACACGTGTGACGCTTGCTCGCTGGTGAGTAATTGATAGTCGCTAGCAAGTCCTCGGTGTTGGCAAGCGCTAAAGCGCTCAGTAAGCCAACTACCCATGGGGTGGATCGCTGGCGCTTCCCAAACGCTCTTGCCTTGTGCACGTTGCCAGTTATCAAACTCTTTTCCTAGCATCAATGCAAGACGTGACGTGGCCGTTAGGCAAGTGGCGCCTTGTTCAAGTTTTGTCAGGAGGTCGCGTTGAGCTGTTGTCATGATCATGGGGCGATAGTAGCACAGGCACGAATGTCGACGCTAGAAACGTGCAGTGAAGTAGAGTGGGTATAAATGTAGTAGTTTGGCGTTGTCGTTCGATCCTAAGCGTAATGCTTGATATAGTGCTTTAATATGATCATCAGAGTAAGGATAGGCTTATGTTTTCGACTTTACAGCTCTCAGTGGATAAAAGGGTTGCAACAGTCACACTGACTCGTGCAGACGTACACAATGCGATGAGCGAGCAGATGATAATCGAGCTGGCTCAAGCCTTCAACACGCTCGCGCAAGATCCCAATGTGCGTGTGATTGTTCTTGCCTCAGAAGGCAAATCCTTTTGTGCGGGTGCCGACTTAAATGACATGAAGAAGATGGCAAGCTATTCACGTGATGAGAATTTGAGTGACGCTAAGCAGTTGGCGACATGTTTACAAACGATTAATCGTTGCCCTAAGCCTGTGATTGCCAAAGTGCAAGGCGCGGTATTTGGTGGCGGTTGTGGATTAACGGCTTGCGCCGATATTGTGGTGGCGAGTGAGCGGGCTAAGTTTTGTTTTTCTGAAGTAAAGCTTGGTTTGATCCCGGCGGTGATCAGCTCCTTCGTTGAGGCGAAGATTGGTGTCGGCGCCATGCGACGCTATTTTGTGAGCGCCGAAGTGTTCGGCGCCGCGCGCGCTTTTGAGCTAGGGCTTGTGCATGAGGTGGTGGGGGCTGACTCACTTGATGACAGCGTTAGTGCGTTGGCAAACCAAATTGCAAGTAATGGCCCGCATGCCGTTGCACAAGCCAAGTCTTTGGTGCAATTTATCGAAAGTCGCCCTGATGAACAAACGTGTTTTGACTATACCACTGCTGCAATTGCAGATATTCGTGTTTCAGATGAAGGGCAAGAAGGTTTAGCGGCGTTTTTGGAAAAGCGTGAGCCGAATTGGCGAGAGGGGTGAGTGGTGTCGTGGGATTTAACCCTTAAAGCGTTCGCTTGGTGGGTTATGCGCTACGCACTAACCCCCCTACATTTGCTTGCTACTACTTTCCTAATTTCCCCAACCATTAAATGGTGTGTCATCTTAGAGGAATGCCCCGCAGCTTGACTACGGGGCTCGATGCTAAGTTACTACGATGCCATGTTGATCATGACATTGTTATAGTCTGCGTTAAAGGATTTGAGTTTTGCGTTACCGCTACATTTCTTTGATAAGAGTTGTGGCATGCTAAAGTCAACATCTTGCACGGTAAGCGTGCATTGGTTGACTGCATCTTTTCCCACACTTAGG
>JAUHZG010000178.1 GCA_030425845.1 Gammaproteobacteria bacterium | reverse complement strand
CTCAAACCTGAAGAGATCTGTATTATCCATGATGAATTAGACTTACCAGTGGGTGACATCAAGGTCAAACACGGCGGAGGCCACGGCGGACATAATGGACTGCGTGATATCATCAAGCACCTGGGCACGAACAATTTCACTCGAATTCGCATTGGTATCGATCACCCTGGCGATAAAAACCAAGTCTCGAATTACGTACTCACCAGACCTTCGTCAGCAGATGAAAATAAAATTCTCGATGCTATCAATGTGACGTTACCTTTTGTCAAAGACTTGATGCAAGGTAAGTTACAAGATGTAATGAAACGCTTACACACGAAATAAAGGAAAACTTATGGGATTCAAGTGCGGTATCGTTGGCTTACCCAATGTCGGCAAATCTACTTTATTTAATGCATTAACCAAAGCAGGCATTGAAGCGCAAAACTACCCTTTTTGTACGATTGAACCTAACGTAGGTATGGTAACGGTACCCGATCCTAGACTTGATAAAATATGTGCGATCGTCAATTCTGCGCAAATGATCCCAGCGGTAATGGAGTTTGTCGATATTGCTGGCCTCGTCGCGGGTGCATCTAAGGGGGAAGGCTTAGGTAATCAATTTTTAGCAAATATTCGCGAAACCGATGCTATCGCGCACGTGGTCCGTTGTTTTCAGAATGATGATATCGTTCATGTCGCGGGTAAGATCTCGCCACTTGATGATATTGATGTGATTCAGACTGAGTTATGTTTGGCCGATCTCGACAGCGTTGAGAAAGCTTTATCAAAACTTTCCCGCAAAGTCCGTAGTGGTGAGAAGCAAGCCAAACTTGAAGCTACATTGCTTGAAAAGTTTAAAGCTCATCTCGATGATACTCAGCCACTTCGCACGTTAGCGCTGACAGATGAAGAGCGTAAACTCGCGCAATCTTGGCATTTACTCACATTAAAGCCAACCCTTTACATTGCGAACGTCGATGAGTCTGGCTTTAGTGACAACCCTTACTTGGATGCTGTCACAGAACTTGCGGAAAAAGAAGGCGCGAAAGTCGTTGCGGTTTGCGCGGCGATTGAATCAGAAATGGCTGAGCTGGATGAAGAAGAATGCCAAGAATTCTTAAAAGAGCTAGGTTTGTCAGAGCCCGGATTAAATCGCGTCATTCGCGCGGGCTATGCCTTGTTAGGACTAGAAACCTACTTCACCGCAGGCCCTAAAGAAGCAAGGGCCTGGACCATTGTTCACGGCGCTAGCGCACCACAAGCGGCGGGGGTTATTCATACTGATTTTGAGAAAGGCTTTATCCGCGCTGAAGTCATTGGCTATGACGATTATATTCGTTACAACGGCGAAGCAGGTGCCAAAGAAGCCGGTAAGTGGCGTTTAGAAGGCAAAGACTACATCGTCAATGATGGTGATGTGATGCTTTTTCGCTTTAACGTTTAAGTCTTATACTCGACGACAGAAAGTCATCCTCGCATTTAAGACAACACTCTGCGCCAGAGACCACAGAGTGTTAAGCAACTATTGATTAATCTTCAGAGCGGATCACTAGAGTATCGCACTCTGCACTGTTAACAATTGCACTTGCGGTAGATCCCAGTAACTTCGCCAAACCATGGGGACCGTGACTTCCAACTAGTATAAGATCGGCCTGCCTGTCAGCGGCAACACCTAGCACTTCATTTTTAATGGAGCCCATTTCAACGATTTGATCGCTCTCTGGAATTTCAAATTCTTTACCCCAGTTGCATAACTCTGTCTTGGCACGTTTAACTAAATCATCACTCACGTCTGCCACATAGAGGTAGCCATAGCTAGGAGTGTAATCGACTACATGGATTAAGCTGAGTTTTGCTTTAAAGTGTCTCGCCAAACTCACGGCTTTCTTCGCCACGGTTTTGCTGCTTTCGGTTAAATCTGTTGCTAATAATAGATGTTGATAATCTGTCATGGGTGCTCTCCTATTGTGTAAGACCTAACAAGTATAGGGGCGAGAACCTCATCCACTCTTGATGTAAATCAGGAAAGTGTATAGAAACACCTAACAGAACCAAAGGTGTTCAAGAATTGGCGCCTTTTATTTGCTGCGGTTCATCACATCCCGCTTCACCAATCCCCTCTCAAGCCTTGACATGACTAGAGCAAATAGCGAAAATGCACAGCCTTATGGCTATGTAGCTCAGCTGGTTAGAGCGCGGCACTCATAATGCTGAGGTCAGTGGTTCAAGTCCACTCATAGCCACCATCCCAACACTACTCATTTTACAGTCTTACCCACCCGTAGGGGGGGATTAGCCCGAAGGGCGTAATCCACTATTGGATAGTAGGTTACTGCGCACAGCTTGTCATCCTTCGGCTCGACCGAAAGATCCAATATTATTAGGTTCTCTACTCAAACCAAAGAATGACAACTCACTAAACCGCCACCATTCCATCACCTCACCCACCACCACGCCAACACCTTGACGCTCCCTTGCTCTTCCCGCAATTAAATTACATTTTTTTACTAAAGATCATTAAGTCCCCCCACTTTCAGCCGATAGCTAGTACGTAACACTCTGTTTAGAGCTTGAGGTCAGATGCATTTATTTAAAGTGATCACCAATAGTCAGGGACAGATCGAATTAATGCCAGGGAAAACGGCAACACTCTCCGACAACGGGCAGCTCACGCTCGCCTCCGGTGATGTGCTTGATCTGCAAAAATATTCCGCTAACGATGTCAGTATCGTCCGCCAAGGCGATAATGCTATCTTATTTATACCCGCACAAACTGGCGCAAGCATGCAAAACATCTTACTCGTCGATTTCTTTGCGGGTATCACATCGGTGGAAAATGAATCGACAGAGACAATGAGCCAAACACTCTACGCCGATACAGCGAGCGTGCGTTTAAGTGAAGGCTACTTACATGCCAAAGACTTAGCGACACAACTTAATACCCCTGTGATGATTCTGCGCGGGGAAGAAGCGCAAGAAGTCTTAATCAGCGATAATAGCAAACTCTATCTCAAACCCGATGAGAAAATCGATTTATCTAAATTCAATGACGTCTCTCTCGATCAAGAC
>JAUHZG010000177.1 GCA_030425845.1 Gammaproteobacteria bacterium | reverse complement strand
CTTACGCAGCAGGCCGGCTATCTGCTCATCCAAGCCGGTTAAGCCATCGTGTCCATCAACCATAAATAAAATATGGCTGGCATCAGCAATCGCAGCACTGACCTGACTTTCTATCTCATGGGTTAGTTTGTCTTCATCGTCGAAGATCCCGCCGGTATCAATCACGATAAACGGTTTATCACCTAGCGCCCCATCACCGTATTGACGATCGCGTGTTAGACCGGGTTGATCGGCCACCAGCGCGTTGTTCGAACGTGTAAGTACATTAAACAAAGTAGATTTGCCGACATTTGGCCTGCCGACTAGCGCAATAACTGGGATCATCTATGCCGCACTATTGTCAAATTTCATTTCAAGCACCGGCTTGATTGTGGCACGCTCATCGATGTCTTTGAGCGCAAGTGCATATGCCGCTTTGGCTTTCACCGTTTTACCTTGCGCAGTGTAGACATCACCTTGTACTTGCGCCTTTACGGCGCTGAAGCTTTTAGCGTTGATTTTAGCGAGTGTTGCCAACGCTTGCTTGTATTGTTTGTTAGCGAGTTCGATTCGCGCAGTTCGCACTCTCGCAATCGCCACTAGCGGCTGCTGTTTAGAGTGTTCAATTACCCATTGCAGTTGCGTTAATGCAAGTTTAGTGTCTTTATTATCTACCGCATTACGTGCAAGCAATAATTGTGCGAGCGACGCATAAGGTGTATTGGCAAATTCTTTAATTAAGTAGTTAGCCTGTCGCTTCATTTGTTTGGGTTTATTGCTAACCGCACTATTAATAAGTTGGCTATAGGCTAAAGCCGCTTGAGTGCGGATATGGAGTTGCCTTTCTTTGTAATAGCGAAAACCAAACAGGCCCGCCACGGCTATGAATAATCCTAGCAGAATCGACGGCCCGTAATTTTTGGCAAACTTCTTTAAAATTTCAATTTGTTCTTCTTCTGTAAGATACGTTCCTGACATATTTTGCTCCTAGGCTTGTTTGATCTGATCGATACATTCATCTAGCGAACCGATGAATGCGTCTTTTTTTTCGGTTAGATATTTAAGAGAGTACTTCTGCTCTGTGCGTGTGTCTTGGCTGATAACTAGTGCGGTACGCGCACCGGACGCAACCGCACGTTTAAATTGCGCTTTGAAACTCGCACCAGAACAGTCGGTTTTTACCGCAAATGATTGTGCGCGTAAATGACTCTCTGCCAATGCCGCCACTGACTCACTGTCACTGTCTTCACAGATCACATAACAATCTAGCGGAATTGCCGCATCAAAGTAACGAGGATTCACCGCGTCAACCACTAAGAGTAAGCGCTCAATTCCTAAGGCAAACCCCACCGCAGGTGTGGCTCGCCCGCCTAGCTCTTCAATCAAGCCATCGTAACGGCCACCCGCACAGACGGTGCCCTGAGCCCCTAACTTATCCGTCACCCATTCGAACACGGTACGATTGTAATAGTCCAAGCCGCGTACCAAACGTGGGTTAACCGTATAGTTGATACCGTGAGCGGTTAAGTGTGCACAAACACTGTCAAAATGTGCTTTACACTCCTCGCTGATGTGCTCGATAAGCTTTGGCGCGCTCTCAATCAACGTCTGCATATCTTTGTTCTTGCTATCAAGGATACGTAATGGATTTTTATGCAAGCGACGCTTTGAATCCTCATCTAGCTTATCCTCATGCGCGCTAAAGTACTCAATCAAGACGTTGCGATAAGCAGATCGAGCGTCTTTATCACCTAACGTGTTAATTTCCAAACTTAGCGCTGACTGGATCCCGAGCTGTCGCCATAAAGCAGCCGTCATCACGATAAGCTCAGCATCCACCATGGCCCCTGCCATGCCAAACGCTTCTACGCCAAATTGATGGAACTGACGATAACGTCCCTTCTGTGGTCGCTCATGGCGGAACACCGGACCTTGATACCAAACTTTTTGGACTTGATTATACGCTAACCCGTGCTCAATCACCGCACGACAACAAGGCGCCGTTCCTTCAGGGCGCAATGTTAAGCTCTCACCATTCAAATCGGTAAAAGTATACATTTCTTTTTCGACGATATCGGTTCCCTCGCCGATCGAGCGACAAAAAAGTTCGGTCTTTTCAACCAGTGGAAATCGTATTTCATCATAGCCAAAACTCGCACTCAGCGAGCGCAACGTATGTTCAATGAGCTGCCACTTTGGACTGTCCTGCGGTAGAAGATCATTCATCCCGCGAACTGCGGTGAGCGTCTGTGCCATTTTTGTACTCTGATAAACTGTATAAGGTCGTGATTCTAGCGTGTTTTCCGTTGTGGGCCAAGGCAGAACGCTCTTGTTTTCGTTTAACCTAGAAACGGCAGTTGATTCACCCATTCTAGAGCAACATCTTGATTCATCTAGCATTACAAAAAAAGTCTTCATCACCAACAAGGTGACTTCAGATTTTTTTGAAAAGCTATCTAAATCAATCTGTTATCCTAGAAATGTGCGCCCAACTGCCGTTTCTAGGTTTAATGTTCCCATAAGATTTGTATGCTATTATCCCAGGAAAATAAACGCCACATTAAAAATGAGAAACATCATGTCACTATTTGCTAAGCAGCGTATAGCGCTTTACCTTTGGTTGGCGCGACACCTAGATACCATGCTGGAATTTATAGAACATTTTACAATCGTCGCTGGTAATCCACTTCAAAAGCAAAAGGGTGAGAAATTCAACTCACCGCTGGAAGCTCATGCAATCGCTAGACTCGCGTAGCGACTACGCGATTAACTTTTATGATGCTTAGAGGAAACGACCGTCTTAATCGGTAAAGCCTTTGTCACCAGTACATCGTGAGATGTTGCCTCTTGTGTCTGCTCAGCCGCAAGTGGCGTCGCTTTTGCATTGACTTGCACACTGGGTTTCATCGCAAGCCAAGCACCTACGGCCACAACAACCAAAAAAGTCATCGCCGCAGGCAGTAACCATTTACTCAGCACTCGTCTGCTGGTGATAGGCTCAACCGTCATGCCATGAGGTAAAGACGCGCGATTGTCAACCAACTTAAGATCATTGAAAGCCTGAATTATAGCGGTTTCATCGATACCTAATAAACGACTGTAAGAGCGA
>JAUHZG010000176.1 GCA_030425845.1 Gammaproteobacteria bacterium | reverse complement strand
CATCATTGAGAACAAAAAAGCAGGCTTCAAACTCATCCTTGAAGGCAAGCATTCACTCTCGGCAACTAATTTCATCTTTGCATCACACAATCAAGAGTAGTCCAATCATATCAATAGAATTTTTGCGCACTTGCGAGCACAATATCTAGCAATTGTTCTGAAAGTTTGTGATTATGGAGTGATGGGACACGTCAAACAGTACAAGGCCGTAACACTGAGCATGACAGCATTTTTGCTTTCGTGGTGCATTGCCTCTTATGCCGATCCCGCCATCATCCCCCCCTCTTTAGATCCTAGCCGAATTGAGCAGTCACTAGAAAAGCCACTCAAGCCTAAACCGCAAATTCAAGATGAAATTAGTGTGCGCAAAATGCGTGGCAGTAATATTCCTAATGCCAAAGAAATTAAGTTCAAACTCGAGCATATTATCATCGTGGGTAACAGCGTCTACTCCTCCAAAGAGCTGATCTCCTTGTTTGATCGGCCACTGGGGACAGAAGTGTCGCTCAAAGATGTTGAAAACTACGCAGCGCAAATCACTAAATTTTACGGTAACCACGGCTACATCTTATCAAAAGCCATCTTACCCGCCCAAGTCATCAAAAATGGAACGGTAAAAGTGCAAGTTATCGAAGGCCATGTCTCCAATGTTGCCGTCAAGTTTGACGATTCTGATGAGAAATCACTGCGCCCGTTATTGATGGGGATAGCCAAATATATATTCGTCAGTCGGCCTCTGAATAATAGTGTCCTAGAACGCTATACCCTGCTTGCTAATGATATCCCTGGGGTGACAGTTCGTACCATCTTGAAGGCGGATAAAAAACACCCCGAAGGTAGTACCATGACATTCGTGGTCACACGTAAACTCAATAATATTTATGCCTCTTGGGATAACCGTGGCACCATTGCAGTGGGACCTCGTCGTTATACGATAGATGTCTCTCGTAATAATCTCGCAAGAGCGGCTGGCCAGACCGGCGTTAGAGGCAGTACGACATCTAAAGGTAAAGAGCTGCAGTTCTGGCAAGTCTACCACGATGAAATCTTAGATGCGGATGGACTTCGCATGACGCTTTCTTATAGTGGCACCTATACCTTCCCAGAGCCTGAACTACCCTCCATCCAGATTAAAGGGGTTAACCGTAATGCCCTTATTACTCTAGTTTACCCCGCGATACGATCGCGAAGTAAAAATCTATTTTTCAACGCTAGCCTGTCCTACATCAATACCGATGTGGATGTAACCACTGAGTTAGCACCAAATGGCGAACGACTGTATACCGATAGTATTCGAGTATTAGGTCTTGCAGCCAATTACCAATTTCAAGATAGCTGGCGTGGCTTTAACGATGTGAACTTTGCAATTCATCACGGCCTTAATATTTCCGGCGCCTCACACCGAGGCGAAGGTTCTCTGCTCTCGCGTGATGATGGCCAGATAACCTTTTATCGCTTTAATCTTGATGCTATCCGTACTCAATGGATAACACAGCATAACTCTATGGTTTTCTCACTCTCTGCACAAGGTTCCCCCAATACCCTGCTTGTCTCACAAGAGTTTGGCTTTGGGGGAGAGATATTTGGCCAGGCATATGATACCTCTGAAATCATCGGTGATAACGGGATAGCCACGAAAGCCGAATGGCGTTACTCGAAAGACATAGGTCTAAAACAAATTTCATGGATACAACTATTTGGCTTTTATGAGCTCGGTAAGATCTGGAATCATGACACCACTGAAGTCGAGCACATGGAAAGCGCAACCGACTTAGGGTTTGGTTTCAGAGCAAGTCTCTATAAGCATTACTCTTTTTCGCTCACCTGGGCCAAACCACTGACGGTGGATGTGAATGCGCTTAAACATCGCAAGCCCCGAGTCTTCTTCTCTCTTTCAATGTCACTATAACCTAAAGCTTATTTCTTTGGCACAATCACACGCGGTTCCGAGATACCATGTGTTTCAAAGTGCCTTGTGAGATAGTCTGCTACGTCCACTTCATGTATAGGCCCTACCCATACGCGATATAAGAGATGAGCACCCACATGTATCGCATTTTCTTTCACAGGATATTGGGTCAAGTGGCGACATTTTTCGGCGAGAGTGATCGCAGCTTGCTGATCTCGAAAGGCTCCTACTTGTAGGTACATGACGCTGCTGTTTAGGTTGGAGATCACTCCAGGAGCATGCCTAGGGCTAACCGAAGAATGCTTACCAGGCGTTATCGCTTGTAGGTATACCAACGCCGTACCTTTCTTTAGCATATCTAATTTTTTAGCAGCGGCATAAGACAGATCAATCAAGCGATTCTCGACGAAGGGTCCCCGGTCATTGACCTTAACAATGATCTGTCTGCCGTTTTGTAAATTCGTCACACGTAAAAAAGTCGGTAATGGCAGAGTCTTGTGGGCGGCTGTCATCGCGAGCATATCATACGGTTCACCACTTGAAGTCCGTCGCTCATGAAATTTCGTACCGTACCAAGAGGCAATCCCTCGCGCTTCAAAACCCTTGGCGGAATGCATTACATGATAGGTTTTCCCATATACTTCGTAAGTTTTAGGGTTACCATACTTACTACGGGGTAGCACTCTAGGAACCGCGTTGGGAATACTTGAAACATCAACTTGATAGCTAGGTGGGCCATCACCAGTAGACATACAGCCATTTAACACGAATGCAGACAACGTCGCTAGCGAGAGCACCCTAATCCGTTTCAGCTTCAACGAACAGCCACCTCTTGTGCATGCGCTAGACGTAATGAGTTTGCCAACTCATAAACGGCCATCACATAAAGCTTGCTACGGTTATAACGTGTCAGCACGTAGAAATTATGAAAGCCTAACCAATACGCCATTGCATCGTGTTCATTAAGTTTGATCACTGTTGCTTTGGTTTTGGCGGGCAAAGGCTCACTAGGCACTAAGCCCCACTCTTTGATCTTAGATAACGTATAGTTGGGCCTGTTACTAAACTTCTTGCTAAGCTTAAATGCTTTTTTCTTGTTAAGCGGTTCAGCAGGCAAAACTATGCGTGCTTTATTAGTCCAACCATGCGCTTTGAGGTAATTTGCGACACTACCAATCGCATCGACCGGATTGTGAGTC
>JAUHZG010000025.1 GCA_030425845.1 Gammaproteobacteria bacterium | reverse complement strand
AGTGACGCTTTGAATGGTCTGTTGTTGTCATCATTGCTTATTAATGTTCTTGCATTGATGATGCCTCTCGTGATGTTACAAACTTATGATCGTATCATACCCAATCAGTCTGTTGGCACGCTGATGATGTTGATTATCGCGGTTGCCATTACGTTAACCTTTGAAATTATACTGAAAGTGATTCGTTCTGTTATTAGTAGCTGGTCAGAGTCACGTTATGAGCATCTAACAGCGATGCATGCTTTTAATCATATTATGCGTACCAACCCACAGTCTTTAGCGAGAGCCGGTGGTGGTAAATTGCTTGATGACATGAATGCTATCAGTTCACTCAAAGAGTTTTATACTGGCCAGCTGCTTACGACGTTAGTGGATTTGCCTTTTGTTGTGGTTTTCCTCGCATTAATGACTTACCTAGCCGGCTGGTTAGTGCTAATACCTATCTTTATTATCATGATTTACTACCAGTTTGTCTTCAAGGCAACTAAAGCGCTGAAACAAGAAACGGAAGAGCGGCATGTGACGGATGATAAGCGTACTAATTTTGTGATACAAGTGCTATCAAAAATTCATACGATCAAGTCGATGTCAATGGAGCAATTAATTCTCCGCCGATATGAACGTTTACAAGAACAGACGGCTGCGATTGATCATGCGTTATCAGTACATTCTGGCGGTAAAACCGCCATTAGTCAGTTCGCCTCACAAATTACTGTCGTGACAACTGTCTCGACAGGGGCTTTTTTAGTGATCAATAATTCGTTGAGTGTCGGTGCATTAGCCGCGTGTATTTTCCTTGCTAATCGCGTCTTACAACCCGTGAGTCGTCTCACAGGTTTGCTGACTCGTCTTCAGAGTGTACGAATTGCTGAAGAACGCCTGGAGGTGATACTGAACTACCCACGAGAAGCTGAACAGGGAAGTGTGCCAACGAGTGCTGTCAATGGCGAACTGTCATTACAGAATGTGACATTTGCCTACGAGGGAGAAGCACCTCTCTTATCAGGCATTAGTTGTGAGATTAAAGCGGGCGAATGTGTTGGGATCGCCGGGGATTCGCTCAGCGGGAAATCGACATTATTAAAGCTTATGCAAGGCATGTTAACTCCTACCTCAGGACAAGTACTTTCTGGGGGGCAGTCAGTTTCGTCTTATCTTCCAGATGAGTACAGACAAAAGGTCGCCTATATTGATCAAAGCGCAGTGATCTATGAAGGTTCGTTCATGGACAACTTAACCATGTTCCGAGAAGGCGATACGGTGCTTAAAGCAAAAACACTTGCGAGTGCTATTGGTCTAGATAGCTATATTATGCGCCTTCCTGATGGCTATGATACCGTACTCGGAAATACAAGTGCCGATACATTACCTAGGGGCATACGTCAACGTATTGCGATTGTACGTGCGCTTGTTATGGAGCCAAAAATAATTTTATTTGATGAAGCGAATACGGCGCTCGACCTACAAGCGGATAGAGCTCTCTACCAATTATTAGCGCAGCTAAAAGGGCGAGTGACTATCGTGCTTGTGTCATTGCGACCTTCGTTTTTGGTCCTGGCGGATAGGAAGTTGCATTTGAATAATGGAGTGTTAGATGAACACAATTGATAATGCAAGGGAAGTAGCAAGACCATTCCATAACTTTTTTGAAGAGCACAGTCCATTGATTGATTGTCTGTATCCTCTGCTGCGCGCACTGAATTGGCAAGGCGAAACGCTAGAAATCGTACAGAGCTTGCCACATTTAGTTAAACACTTAGAAACGTCTGGTTTTCGTAAAGTGATGCAAACATTGGGGTACAAGTGTAAGCACCTACCTGTGAAACTTAGTGAGGCAAATGAAAGTTTATTTCCAGCGTTATTTATTGATGATAAAACAGGCGAGCCTATCGTTGTGATGAGTAAGTCGGCACAAGGCTGGCAATATTTTTGCCCTAAACAAATGCAAGTGGTACAAACTAACGAAGTCTCAGGGCTCAAAGGAACGCTCTACGTTTTCAAACGAGTCGATAAAGCAGATGAACTTAAAGTTAATACAAAACGTACATGGTTTGGAGAGCTTGCGATTAAGCATAAAGAGCTCATTTATCAACTGTTGGGAGTGGGGTTCTTTCTGAATTTGTTTGCTATCGCATCTTCGTTGTTTGTGATGGTCGTGTATGACAAGGTGATTGGTAACAGCTCGCTCAATATGCTTTGGGGACTTGGGGTTGGTATGTTACTTGTGCTAACCACGAGTTTATTTCTCAGTCGAGCAAAGGCACGGATGATAGCCTTTATCGGCGCCAAAATTGATTTGGCAGTGGGTAATGGTATCTTAGAGCGATTACTCAGTCTTCCTACCTATTTCATTGAAAACACGACGGTGGGTGCTCAGGTCTCTCGGGTCAAAGACTTCGATAGTGTACGCGAGTTTTTTACAGGGCCTTTATTTGGTCTCTTCTTTGAGCTGCCTTTTGTCTTTTTATATGTCTTCGTGATTGCTTGTATCGCAGGACCTCTCGCGATGGTCCCCTTGGTCATGGTGGTCGTGTATGTGATCACTTTCACTTTTTTAATGCCTATCGCTAGACGTAAGGTGGACAAAGCTTCTGAACAGTCCTCAAAGCGCCAGCGTTTTTTAGTTGAAGTGTTTGATCATATCCACAATGTGAAATCACTAGGTGCTGAATCAGTTTGGGTTGCTCGTTATCGCGATCTAAGTGCTGATAGCGCGTTGGCGAATTACCACTCAGGATTATTCAATGCCATCTTAAGTGCCTTTGCAGACGCGTCAGTCATTATCGGGGTTTCTTCTATGCTGGTTTGGGGCGTGGCGCTAGTGCTAGATCAAAGCATGACAACCGGCGCACTGATTGCCAGTATGATTCTTATTTGGCGAATTTTAGGGCCGATACGACAAGTGTTTACCGCGCTGCCAAGACTTGAGCAGACTAAAGCCGGAGTGGATCAAATCAATAATCTGATGCGTTTGCAACCTGAGGTCATGAATCGCTCTAAGCATCGTCCGGAAACAAAAGTGACAGGCAACATTAGTTTTGAGAATATTTCTTTTCGTTATCCTAGCAGTGCTGATTATGCGCTACAAGGAGTGAGTCTTGTCACTAAGCCTAACCAAATTATTGCGATAACAGGTAATAATGGCTCGGGTAAGTCCACTTTGTTTAAGTTGTTTCTGGGGCTTTATCCCGGACAGTCGGGTACCATTATGTTAGAGGGGGCTGATATTCGCCAGTATGATCCTCTGAGCCTGAGACAGCAAGTGGCTTACTTACCTCAGTCAACTGAATTATTTTATGGGACACTCTATCAAAATATTTTGTTGGCAAACCCATTGGCAAGCGAAGAGGATGTGTCACGAGCTATTTTGCTAGCAGGACTAACCTCTGATATCCAGTCCCTTCCAATGGGCTTGGATACACAGCTGACAGATAAAATGGAGGCGTCACTTCCAAGTAGTGTATTGCGTAAAATTGCGCTGGCCAGAGCCTATGTTAAGCGTTGTAGCCTTTACCTCTTGGATGAGCCGGCAACTGGGCTTGATAACCAAGGGGATCAGTCTTTCATTAACGCGCTTCTACAGTTAAAGCAAGAAGCAACAATTTTAATGATCACGCACCGTCCTTCACACATGAAAGTGGCCGATGCGATTGCTGTCTTACAAGATGGGGAGCTTGCAGCCTTTGGCCCTGCAAGTGATATTTTAGCCAAGCTACATCCACAGTCAGTTAAATGAGAGGAGTCTTAGGATGAGTAACAATAACAACAATGGAACCGTCGATAAAGCGCAGCGCCGTTATTTACCGCCTGCGGTCATCTTAGAAGAAACCTCTACGTTACCGGCGGCTCGTCGGGCGGTAGTGATCATTTGCAGCTTCCTAGTATTAGCCCTGATTTGGGGCTTTATCACGCAAGTTGACGAGACAGCTAATGCGATGGGGCAAGTGATACCACGAGGACAAGTGGCAGTGGTGCAGCATCTTGAGGGGGGGATCGTCGAGAAGATCCTTGTGAAAAATGGAGACAAAGTCATTGCGGGTAAAACCATTTTGGCTAAGCTCGATCCTATTGCTGCCAAAAGTGAATTAGAAGAAATGCAAGCGCGTGAGATTTCATTAATGGTTGATGCCGAGCGTCTACGCTCGTTCGTTGATGAACGTGAAGATTCATTTTCAGAAATTATTTCGCGTGCAGTTAAACGTCATCAAGAGACCACATCAAGCAAACAAGATATCCAGGATATGCTCAACGATGATAGGCTACTCTTTAAATTGCAAAATCGTGCGCGTAATGATCAGCGTGAAGTTGTCAAATCACAGATCAGGCAGCTTGAAGAGGAGTCTAAGCAGCTAGATAAGCAGCGTGAAACGCTTGAAGCTCACGTTCAATTGTTAGAACAAGAAAAAACTATGTATAAAAAGTTAGGCTCCGTCTCTAAGCGTGACTTTTTAGATGTCCTACGCCAAGTGAACCGCGCTAATGGTGATCTGATGCAGATGAATGGACAAATCAGTAAAAACCGTGAAGCACTAAACGGCGCGAAACAACGACTGAATGAATTAAACTCTAACCTTAAAGAAACCGCGGTTAAGCAACTTGATGATATCAATAGTCAGCTTGCCCAGCTACGTAAGACAGTGATTCGTCTGCAAGATAGGGTGAAACGGCTTAACATGGTAGCCCCCATTAATGGGACTGTTAGCGGTCTTTTGGTGACTAACGGGGCGGTTATTTCTCCTGGTAGCAAACTCATGGAAATCGTACCGGCCAAACGTGATTTGGTGGTAGAAGCGCGTATCAAACCACAAGAGCGGGGCCATTTAAAGGAAGGTGATAATGTTAAGATCAAAGTACTGACTTATAACTTTGCTCGTTATGGTACGCTACCGGGCAAATTAGAATCGATTTCAGCTTCTACCAGTAAAGATGAAAAAGGCGAGTTGTACTACAATGCCATTATCAAACCAGAGAAAGAGTATTTAGGTAAACGAAAAGGAGCAATGCCCATCTTGCCGGGGATGACCGTGCAAGCTGATATTGTTACCGGTTCAAAATCACTCATTGCTTATTTGATGAAACCAGTTCATCGTGCGATGAAATCTTCTTTCAGCGAGCGTTAAAGCCAAAGCTTAACGTAAGCCTACTAAAGCATCCAAGGGTGGAGCATGCGCTAGTCGCTAATCCACCTTCGCTTTATATTTTCTACTAATTTAGATAAAAGTTTCGCCACTATAGACACTTGCGCACGCGAGGAGGTGCGTCGCACGATGCGCTGCTGTTAGCAGATATAGCGTGTTGAAAGCCGATGGACCATAGTACAATTTCTCTATAGACATTTGATTCGGTGCCCTATACTATATTTAGATGTGCGTAAAACTCAGGGGACGGGGCTCGATGAGAAAGATTTTATTGTGTTTATTAGGCTGTTCACTTGCCATCAGTGCAAGTGCAAAACATCTGACGACAGACTTACTCTCTGTTTATCAGATGGCAAAGCACAACGATCCTAACTATTTAGCTCAAGTACAACAATGGTATGCAGACAAAGAAGCTTTACCACAGGGGGTGGCATTGCAGCTTCCAACGCTCAGTGCATCGTATAGCACAACGGGTAATTATCGCCGTTTTAAGCATGGGTTCCCAACCCCGCAACCACCTGAGCGCTACAATTCACAAAACTTCTCTCTTTCATTATCCGAACCCATCATCAATTTCGCTAACTGGGAAACCTTACGCCAGGCAAGTAATCAAGTCAAAGCGGCTACTGCCAGAGTACTCGATGCCGAGCAAAGCTTGATGGTGACTACCGCGCGAGCTTACCTTAGCGTTTTGCTTGCTAAAGATGTATTGCGATATGATTTAGCTGAGCAGCGTGCGACTGTCTCTCAGCTTGCAGAAGCAAGGCGTCGGCACGATGTGGGATTGGTCGCAATTACGTCGGTTCACCAGGCAAAGTCATCATACCAAAAGGTTGCCTCACAAGTGGTAGGTTCTCAAATGTCACTCGAGAATGCGCGACGTGATCTGGAGCGTTTAACTGGACGTTACTATATACATCTGGCTCCTTTGCAGCGCAGGATTCCTCTGGTCTATCCTGTTCCTTACAATATCCAGTCTTGGATCGATGCCGCGGTTAGTCATAACTACGCACTAGAAGCTTCGCGCTATGATATGTATGCTGCCAGAGCCACTGTTGGGATCAATTTCTCAGGACATTTACCCACGGTCAATCTAGTGGCGAACGCGAGTCGTGATTTTAATAACGGGACTACCGCGCCTGGCTCGTCGAATGACTTTCGCTCTGATACGATCAATCGCAGTTTAGGTTTACAAGTGTCTCTACCGTTATTTCAAGGTGGGGCGGTCCTATCACGTACACGTCAGGCGCAACATGAGTACCTACGATCGGCCGAACTCGTTCGGGTCAACTTACGAAACGCATTGATGCTAGTTCACCAGAACTTTTCAAATATCATGAAAGGCATCACAAAATTAAAAATCGATCGTCGTACAGTGGCTACAAGTTTTGCCTCGCTTAAGAGTACGCGCGAAGCATATGATGTGGGTACGAGTTCCTTTATTGATGTGTTGGTGGTCCAGCGCGACTTATTCCAGGCGCAAAAAGTTTATGCCACCGATGAGTTTAATTACATCATGGCGATTCTAGAGATGAAAAAAGCCGCCGGTACGTTGTGCTTGGATGATTTACGCGCCATTAATAACTGGCTAGTGAAGCACTAAATACGACAGGGTTGAATCTGTGACGAACCATCTCATCAGCCACAGGGTAGGTTAGCCCGAAGGGCGTAACCTACCCAAAAGTCATTGATGAATATTTACTTGTGGGGCGAGGTATCATAGTGGTGCTCATTCTTTCTTGGCAAACACTAATCTAACTCACATTATCCTAGAAACGGCAGTTGGGTGCACATTTCTAGGATAACAGATTGATTTAGATAGCATTACAAAAAAATCTGAAGTCACCTTGTTGGTGATGAAGACTTTTTTGTAATGCTAGATGAATCAAGATGTTGCACTAGAATGGGTGAATCAACTGCCGTTTCTAGGATTATAAAAACAAAACGAAAAAAGGATGTCATTATGCCAACGTATTCAGCCCCCGTTAAGGACATGCAATATCTTATCGAACATGTATGGGACTACCAAGACTTACTTTCTCAGTGCGAGGCGCTTGCGGATTATACGCCGGACTTGATTGAAGCGGTGCTAACAGAAGCGGCTAAGTTCAACGAGCAAGTTTTATTTCCTTTGAATCAAATTGGCGATAAACAAGGTTGCCAATTACAAGACGGGAAGGTGCTAACTCCTAAAGGCTTCAAAGAAGCCTATCAGCAGTATGTCGAAGCTGGCTGGGGTGCGACTAATGGTTCACTTGCGTATGGTGGGCAAGGGCTGCCGCATATGCTAACGATGTGCGTAGATGAAATGCTCTCTAGCAGTAATATCAGTTTTCATCTGTATCCAAACTTAACCCAAGGTGTCGCTCGCGCCATTGAGGCTCATGCGAGTGAGGCGCTTAAACAGCGCTATCTCCCGAAGATGATTTCAGGGGAGTGGACTGGCGCTATGTGCTTGACTGAGTCGCATTGTGGCACAGATTTAGGTTTGATTCGCACCAAGGCCAATCAAGAAGAGGACGGAACCTATCGATTATCGGGCTCGAAAATTTTTATTACGAATGGCTTACACGATCTGACTGACAACATGATTCACTTAGTGCTTGCCCGAACAGAGGAGGCCCCAGCAGGTGTTCGCGGACTGAGTTTATTTTTAGTTCCGGTCAATCAAGTCTCTCTGTCTGGTGAAGTAGGCGAATCTAACGGCGTCAGCTGTGGGGCTTTAGAAGATAAAATGGGCTTAAAAGGCTCGGCTACCTGTGTGGTTAACTACGATGAGGCAAAGGGTTGGCTAGTCGGCGAACTAGGTAAAGGCCTTGCTGGTATGTTCACCGTGATGAATATCGAGCGCCTTGCCATCGGACTGCAAGGGTTAGGTCAAGCTGAAGTCTCCTATCAAAATGCCTTGGCGTATGCTCATGAGCGGCGACAAGGGCGTGCGCCCAATGGCGCGGCTGAGCCGAATGAAGCAGCGGATAAACTTATCGTGCATCCTGACGTGAAGCGGATGCTACAAGAAATGCAATGCTTTACTGAGGGCGCGAGGGCACTTTCTGTCTATGTGGCCAAATGGGTAGACTTATCCCACCATGCCAACGAGCAAAGTACGCGCGATGAGGCAGAAGGACTGGTTGCCTTATTTACACCTATTGTGAAAGCCTTTTTTACCGACTATGGGACCCTTATGTGTAATCAAGGCCTACAAGTATTTGGCGGGCATGGTTACATCAAAGAGTGGGGCATGGAACAATTGGTTCGCGATGTCCGTATTGCTCAGCTGTATGAAGGGGCCAACGGTATCCAAGCGCTAGACTTGATCAAGCGTAAAATCTTGGCAGATAAAGGTCGCGTGTTGGGTCGTTTCCTTAAGGAAGTCGAGTCTGCGTGTGACGCGGACTCGTCAGTGACACCGATTTTAGTGAACAATCTGACTAGTGCTGTTGGACAATTACGCGAGGCGCTTGCTCACATCGAACAACAAGTGCAATCAGACGAAGGTTATGCCGGGTTTGTCTCTGTCAAATTACTCGAGGCAATAGGGTTAATTGCACTAGGTTATATGTGGCTGAAAATGGCGACGGTGAGTGCCGCAAAAGGGCTGACTCACCGTGTTGAGAAAGTCGCGAATGCAGAGTTTTACGCGACTCAGTTGCTGACAAAATGCCAAGGCCTATTCTGCGCCATCCTACAAACCGCCGCTTAAGCGACGGTTTGTGATAACACGCAGAGCTACTGTCTACTGCGCGCGCACTGATGGTCTTGCTAGATTGTAGTCTTCTAGGGAACTAATCACTTCGGCCCCTAGAGTTTGCTGGCGTAGGCCGGTACATTCTGAATTTCGTTTTTCGGGCATTTTCCCTGCCTTGTATCGACCTTCATTGGTACCGACTTCAACCGCTAAACCAGTGACGAATAAGCCTAATAGGTGTGCGGGTGCTGTCGGGAAGAGTGTCGCGGCGAAATAGACCATCAAGACTCCGCGTATAGCATTGGAGCCAAACAAAGAAACTTCCTTAACTCCTTTCATGCCGACAAAGTAGTCAAAATATCCAAGGGAGGCGTGCTCACGCCCATCGGGTGTTTCTGCATCGCCTGGATTTCTTTCCTTCATATTCTGAGCATGCGTGAGCTCAGCAAAAATATTAGACATTAAACAGATAAGGCCAAGCCCGCCCCCGATGAAACTACTCGAGCTTGTGCTAAAAATAGCTCTATCGGAGGAGCCGAACTCAATAGCAATTAGTTTGCATGCGCTGGCGAAAGTGGCTGCTCGCACGAGACCAAGAACCCCTGAGCGAAGGACCACTTGCGTTTTCTCTTTACCGGTTAGTGCCGAGGACTCTCTTGGCGCAGGAGCACCTCCGTCAACTAATGCTGAGTATCCCGCTTGTTGATGTTGCTGACCTAGTAGTCTAGCACCAGCATGAGCACTCTCAGAAGAGGAGTCTGCGCCGTCACTTGTTGGTGCGGCTGCCTCCTCATCACTAGACAAACCCTCAAGATATCGCTTAGGTGCTACATTTCCTCGAGTTAACAGAGAAACAAAGCCCGCAGAAGGTAGACCCATACCGAACTTCGTGTACTTAGCTTTATCTTGTGAAACACCGCAAACTTCGGTGAGAAACTGAAAGATGATCCCCATGAACGAGATCGTTCGGTATATCACATTGGGTAATGTTTGGAATATTTGATTGACGAAAAGCAGTTTGCTTTCGTTCCAAAGAAGTTTGTATGTATCGATTAGGCCATCGAAGGCTTCTTTAACATCTGCTCCCGAAAGGGTTTCATAATACGCAACGGCGCTCAGGGCAAACGTCGTTCCCAGTCCCCAAATCAAAGCATCTTTTCCAGGACCTTCTGCCATGGGCAACTCGTAGAATGTAATGTATGAAGTTAACCCACCTGTAATGAAGTTAGCCCACTTGAGCCACTCAAAACCATATTTCCATGCTTTATCACGAAAACTGGAAGTTGTGGCTGTACCTCGCCTCCCTAACAAGGTTTCCCTTTGAGCGCCACTGTCACTATCAGGTGCGTAATCCTTAGCGTCGTGTTCATCATCCGCCGGAGCTGCTGGTGCTTCTGCATCATCTGTAGGAAATGACTTTCTACAAATTTTCATAGCATCATTTTGAGGGTGGACAGAAGCAATATTAACCATAAAGTCAAGAACAGCGCCCAGTGCAGAAATGACGGCCAAAACAGTATAGAGCTCACTACTTATTCCTGTGACGTGTGGCGCGTGAGCGATTTTAGGAGAGAAGTGTCCTTGATAGACATGAGTTAGGACGGCAAGACCACGTATTCCGTCACGGTAGCTGAAGTACCCATAACCTACCTCTGTGACAAAGGCGAAGCAAGATAAAAGGTTAGTGAAAACATATTTGCCATACGTTCCATCAGCGGTAGAAAGGTAATACTTCTCTTCGTTGATGCCTCTTACGACTGTTTTAGTGTCGCCACTTTCACTTACCTTTACGCGTAACCCTAAAAATTCACTTAAATTCATTTTAACTCTTACCTCGTTTGTAGTGCACAGACCCAATGATAGACGTCTCGGGTCCATTATTATCGTTAAATCATCAGCTATTACGTGCTGAAAGCTACTGGCTATTCAAATAAGAAGAGTGAGAATTCCATTTGCATCGACTTTTCAGACTTTGAAAGTGTTTTCAGAAAGCCATCATCCTGAAAACTAGTACGCAGAATTTTAGTGTATCGTGTAAAGCTTAAGAAAATATTATGTCTTTGCAAAATAAAGAAAAATACTTATAGCATCGACAAAAAAATCAGCAGTGAGCGATCTGACGAAATTAAATATTACACCCACAATGACGATAGCATGACTTAATACTATGAGGGGGGCTGTGTTTCTTGAATACCTACAAAGAGCTAAGCTGTTGATTAGATATTGTTTTTGAAAGCAACCGCTAACCCGTCAAGGATTAATTCAGGCAGATGCCAGTCAAACACACTTTGGACTTGTGCGATAATAGAAGAATAGCCTCCGGTGGCAATCACCACGGCTTTATCGCCTAGTTCGTCTTGTATTTGTCGGCTAAGTCCTTCAATCGCACATAGTTGCCCTTGAACGATTCCGGCTAAGAGTGCCGATGTCGTATCGGCCCCGATCACTTTAGTCGGCAGGGTGAGCGTGATGGGATCTAACTGGGCGGCTTTACTCACCAAGGCATTCAGCGATGTACCAAGTCCAGGCATGATGGCACAACCTAGCAGCTCACCCCTTGCGTTGGTCACCCCAACCGTAGTGGCCGTTCCAAAATCAACAACAATGACAGCCGTGTTAAAGCGAGTGTAGGCGGCTACCGAGTTAGCGATAATATCGTTACCTGTTTTGTCGGGATGCAAAGTTTTGATACGGGTAGGCAGGTTTAATTGCTCAGTCATTTCAAGCGGTTGCTTACATTGAATCAGAGCACACTGCTCAATTGCTTGCATCAGTGTCTCTGTGAGTGTAGGGACCACACTACAGAGGATGGCTCCTTCCACTTTGTTTGGTGGGGAAAGCTTACTAACCGCTTGTGTGAGCTGTTCAGTATAAAACGACACTGGCTTTGCGGCATCCGTCTCTAAGCGAAGCACGGTCTGCCAGGCATTGTGTTGCCCTAGTCCTATGACGATGTTGCTATTGCCGATATCAATAGCGCACAAGCAGGGTGAAGTAGAGTTAGTCATTGACAATCTCCTGCTCCCGCTTTTCAACATTGAACGCCTCGCGCTCGTGTTCTAAATCACGAAAATGCCATAATGAACTGTCCATGAGTTGGCTGGGTTTAACGGCGGTTAAGGCATGTAGCATGTTACTGGGTACTTTGGGGTTGTCGGCAGCCAGCTCGTGAATTAAGGCTTTGACTTTCGCGCGTTTGAGATTCTCTTGAGTGCCACATAGGTTACAAGGAATAATCGGAAACTGCATTTCTTCAGCGAATGCGGCAATATCTTGCTCCTGACAATAGGCCAATGGGCGTATGACGATATGGCGTTTATTATCACTTAATAACTTGGGAGGCATAGAGCGGATTTCACCCCCGTAGAGAATAGACATCAATAATGTGGTGATTAAATCATCGCGGTGATGACCTAGCGCAATTTTATTAAAGCCATGACGTTCAGCATATGTATAGATATTCCCGCGGCGTAAACGTGAGCATAGTGAGCAGTAGGTTTTACCTTCAGGGACTTTTTCCTTGACGATGGAGTAAGTATCTTTGGTTAAAATCTCGTAGGGGATCTGACGTTGTGCTAACCAGTCACGTAACGCGCTGTCGTTCCAGCCTGGTTGCGCCTGATCTAATGTGAACGAGCTCATCTCAAATTTATACTTTGATCGGATACGGAGTTTGTTGAGCAGGTGGAGCATGGTAAAGGAATCTTTACCACCGGAAAGGCAAACTTGCACTTTATCGCCGGTTTGGATCATTTTAAAGTCGGCGATCGCTTTGCTTGTGTAGTGGAGTAGCTTACGCTCGAGTTTGGATTCTTTATTCATAACAGAGATTTGCCTAATTAGTGGTCAATACGTTTATTCTGGTGGCCAGTGTACAAATTGGTCGAGGACAGTTCAAGTTATCACCTAATAAAGTCTTAAGAAAGGCATGATAGACTGCGCAGCAATATAGTTAAATGTCACTGTGAGAAAATTATGAATGATACACACGAGCGAATGTATGAAGTACACGCATTACCTCCTATGTATGAACAGACATATCGCGTAACAAAGCTAAGCCTGCTAACCAGTTTGGTTACGGCGGGACTAGGTTTTGCAAGTCAACTCTTTTTGTTCTTAGGAGAAATGTATCAAGCTGAGTCTAGTGCTATCAAGGCATTTAAAACTCAACCGACGCTATGTGAAGTGGCGGCAAATGAACAACCCGCTCATGTCTATTGGACGACACTTTTTATGTACTCACTAGTCGTGAATTGTCTCATGATGTCGGTCAACAGCACGTTGTATAAGCATGCCTGGATGAGGCGTTCTAAGTATCAGCTCAAAGGTCTGATGGCGGTTGGCTTGACCTCTTTTTTCTACCTTACTTTATTTTTCTTTTGCCAAAAGAATGGGAGTGATGAGTATGCCGCCAGATTATTGACTTTGTGTAACTTTGTTAGAACCCCGGACAGGCTTACCGCAGAAAATGCATTTACTCACGGGGCCAATCTTGGGCGACCGCTGACGACTTTCTTACTGCTTTTACAACCCGCGTTATTGATGGTTAATACGGCAATAACCAAACTAGAGCCTAATGCCCAGGCGGAACCTGTTGAAAGAGCGGTCCCGTTAGCTTGATTTTAGTTCTGCTGGTTGAGTAAGTCGCGCGCCATAGCTAACTCTTCGGGTGTATTCACTTCAAGCGTTCTATGCGCAGTCTCTTTGACATAAATCTGATGCCCATGTTCAAGTGCGCGCAACTGCTCTAAGGATTCAGCGAGCTCACAGGGTGTTTGCGGTAACTCGCAAAATGTCGCTAAAAAAGACGGCGTATAAGCATACAAACCCATGTGATGTAGCGCGCAGGGTTTGGCTTGCTGCGTCCGTGGGTAGGGGATGGGTGAACGTGAAAAGTAGAGGGCATTGTTATTACTATCGCGTATGACTTTCACCCGTTCGGGTGAGTCGAACTCTTCGTTGTCTTTAAAAGGGTAAGCCAAAGTTGCCATGACGGGTGGCGAGTCTTGGCAGAAGGGTTCGATAAGTTCACAGAGCATGGCGGCTTTGATGAAAGGCTCATCCCCTTGTAAATTAATCACAACATCATAGCCAGGATTGGCCTTTGCCACGACGGCAACCCTGTCAGAGCCAGTTTTGATGTCGGTTGCCGTCATCTGCACCTCACCGCCAATGGCTGTGATCACCTGGGCAATTTCGTCAGAGTCAGTGGCTACGATCACTTTGCTAATGTCCTGGCATTGGCTGGCGGCTTCATAGGTGAGCTGGACCATCGGTTTATCACCGATGAGCTGTAGGGCTTTACGGCTAAGCCGGGTTGATCCTAAACGAGCAGGGATCACACAAAGGACTTTGGGCATTGGCATCGTTATTTCTCTTACATATTACGGCGATATTGGCCACCGACTTTGAATAGCGCCTGGGTAATTTCGCCAAGCGTACAGACTTTGCTGACATCCATCAAGACAGCAAAGACATTTTCATTGCCAGCGAGCACCGCGTCTTGTAAACGTTTGAGCGCCTGTGGGCGCTCCTTAGCATGTTTTGCTTTAAACTCATCTAAGTGCTTGAGTTGACGTTCTTTCTCTTGGGGCGTTGAGCGCGCAAGCAGAGGTGTTTCTTCCACTGTTTCACCTTCTGGATTCAAAAAGGTATTCACGCCGACTAAGGGGAGTTCTCCACTGTGCTTTAAGTGTTCGTAGTGTAGTGATTCGTCTTGAATTTTACCGCGTTGGTAACCCGTTTCCATTGCGCCCAATACTCCGCCTCGACTACTGATGGCTTCAAACTCTTTGAGTACGGCTTCTTCCACTAAGTCAGTTAATTCGTCAATTATGAAGGCGCCTTGGGCTGGATTCTCGTTTTTAGAGAGGCCCCATTCTTTAGTAATGATAAGCTGAATAGCAAGGGCGCGACGCACGGATTCATCGGTAGGTGTGGTGATTGCCTCATCATAGGCATTCGTGTGCAAGCTGTTACAGTTATCATATAAAGCGATCAACGCTTCGAGTGTGGTGCGAATGTCATTGAATGACATTTCTTGCGCATGTAGTGAGCGACCAGAGGTTTGAATGTGGTATTTGAGTTTTTGACTGCGTGAGTTCGCCCCGTACTTATCACGTAGAGTGATTGCCCAAATGCGTCTTGCCACACGACCCATGACACAGTACTCCGGATCCATGCCATTACTGAAGAAGAATGAAAGATTAGGGGCAAAGCTATCAATAGCTAAGCCTCTCGCTAAATATGCTTCGACATAAGTAAAACCATTGGCTAGGGTAAAGGCTAACTGTGAGATGGGATTGGCTCCGGCTTCAGCAATGTGATAGCCCGAAATTGACACTGAATAAAAATTACGGACATCATGCTCGACAAAGTACTCGGCGATGTCGACCATCATTTTTAAACTAAACTCAGTGCTAAATAAACAAGTGTTTTGGCCTTGATCTTCTTTTAGGATATCGGCTTGAACCGTCCCGCGCACGCTACTAAGGACGTCTTGTCTAATACGGTCTTGCTCTTGTTGATTCGGTGCTTTGCCATTATCTTTTTCGAAGGCGACTAAGGCTTGATCGATAGCTGTATTAAGGAAGTAAGCGAGTATGGTGGGGGCCGGTCCGTTAATCGTCATCGACACGGACGTGCTCGGCGCAGCCAAATCAAAGCCGTCGTACAAAATTTTCATG
>JAUHZG010000024.1 GCA_030425845.1 Gammaproteobacteria bacterium | reverse complement strand
CCAAAATCCTAGTTGCACATGCGGACTGCCGCGAAGAGGCCGATGCTTTTAAAGCAAAACTTCAAGCGACTTGCCCACAGGCGAACATAGAAATTGTTGAAGCCTCAACACTTATCATGGCACATACCGGGCCTGGAGGTATCGGAATAGCGTATTACGATATAGGGTCTTTGTAAGCACCCATAGTCAAAAACGTCTTGCTAAACATAGTATTCAAAGTAAAACTTACAAAGTTGAGCTTTGTTTCTGCAAGACGTTTTGTTTTTAACACTTTCTATGATGGGCTCCACCGTTCGAGGAGAAAGAAACAACTGCGCCCCTATCTCTTACTTGACTGACTTACCTTGCAAAATTATAGCGCGAAGCCAAGCCCAAGTAAGGGGCGAACTTATCAAAATGAGTACTAAATATAGCTTGGTTAGGGTGAACTTAGGCTAGTCCCCTTTAGTGGCCACAGCCAGGACAGCCAGGCTGAGGGGCTGTCCCTGTTATCCTCAAGGCTTCCTTAAGTCCTGACGTAATACCAAAAAAAGCAATAACAGCCGCAAAGTCACTTCGCCCAAACAGATAACAGCCACCCGCAGCGAGGAAGTAAAGTGACGCATGGGCAACCGCTGGAACAAGGATGTCTTCCCATTCAAGCGTATGAGGCTGTTGTGGCTGTTGAGGTCGTCTTGGTCCTAGCATCAATAAACTCCACTTGATTGAATGCGTGCATCATAACAAACGCAGGCAGGAATAAAACTATCGATTTCATCCTATTTTAGACTGTTAAAAACAGAACACCCACTCGTTATGGCTATACACTCAAATGAAGAAAAGCTCCCCCAGTAACACCTAGATAGCTTTAATCATTCACAGGTTAATCGAATTGTCTTAATGCGAACCTTGCTGTTTTTTAAGAAGAGAGTCACAAATAAAACGACGATAAGAAGGTTCCGGGAAACCACTTCGCTCTAGTAGCCTATCCAAAGATAGCATCACATCTAGTTGTGTATGCTAAACAGTAAGAGAATAATGTTGCTGAAGGATTTTGTGCGTAAAATCAGGCCGCAGATAAAAACCACGTGGCATGGTCTTCACGCGTTGACCATCTTCATCGATTGCTTCCGTTAAGGATTTAGCGCTCGCCCCCTTAGGCCTGACTTGTAAGACTTGACCAAAATGCGCGGTTATTTTAGCAAACTCTCCGCGCGCGATCATGTCCACCGCTTCTTCCCAATCCGTCCGTAGTACCGCAAGCTCCTCTTCTTGCGGCGACCACAACAAAGCATTGCCCAAACGCCTCTTTGCAAATGGGATAGACTTATCTGCTTCGATTGGAAACCACAAGACTCTTTTGAGTTTATGGTAAACAGTAGACGTTTCAAAACGCTCGTGCTTAATAGTCATTAGCGGAATGCTACACACAAACGTCGACTCACTCGGTAAGCCTTTGGCATTCACCGGCAGTGTTTTTAGCTCAATACCTAAATGCGGAAAATCAGGAATGGGTTTAGACGCCGCATAGGCACCCAGTGCACGCTCAATTAACTGGCCAATCCAACCTTTACCTTGTGTAGTCGTCGCCGGCAAAGGCATTTGTAATAAATCCGCCAGCTCAGCAAAAGAGAATCCAGCCAAGCGTTCACAACGACTAAGTAACTCCGCTTGGGTAAAGTCCATTAGCTCACACGTTTGATGTTGGCGCCTAATTGAGTCATCTTCTCTTCGATACACGCATAGCCTCTATCGATGTGATAAATTCTATCGACCAAGGTTTCACCATGCGCAATAATCCCCGCGATGACAAGACTGGCTGACGCTCTAAGATCGGTTGCCATCACAGGTGCACCGGTTAGATTTTTCACGCCTTTGATGATAACCGTATTCCCTTGCAAGCGAATATCAGCCCCCATGCGCTGCAGTTCTTGTACGTGCATAAAACGATTTTCAAAAACGTTTTCGGTTACCACCGCCGTACCATTGGCAACAGCATTCATCGCGACGAATTGCGCCTGCATATCAGTTGGAAAACCTGGGTAAGGTGCGGTTGAAATATCCACGGCATTGGGGCGCTCCCCTTTCATATCAAGCGTCACCGTGTCACCTTCTGTGGTAATGTGGGCACCTGTTTCTCTTAGTTTGTCCAACACCCCGTTTAGGGAATCCAAACATACATCTTTTAAAGTGACTGCTCCGCAACTGGCTGCCGCTGCAACTAAATAGGTGCCGGCTTCAATGCGATCCGAGAGGACGGTGTATTCGGTACCCGATAACGAATCAACCCCTTCGACTTCTAAGGTATGGGTACCGATCCCAGATATTTTTGCGCCCACACTCACTAGAAAGTTAGCTAAGTCAGTCACCTCAGGTTCGCGTGCCGCATTACGAATCACAGATGTCCCTTTCGCTAATACTGCCGCCATTAAGAGATTCTCAGTACCAGTAACAGTAATAGTCTCCAATGTAATATCAGCTGCCTTAAGACCATTAGGCACACTTGCATTGATAAAGCCTTTCTCAACAGAAATGCTCGCGCCCAGTGCGCGCATTCCATTAATGTGTAAATCCACTGGTCGCGAGCCAATCGCGCACCCACCCGGTAAAGACACTTTGGCTTGGCCAAAACGAGCAAGCAGCGGCCCCAACACTAAAATCGAGGCACGCATAGTTTTCACCAGCTCATAAGGCGCTTCATAGCTTGTCACATTGCTCGCATCAAGCTCGATACTATTGTCATCCCCTAGTGTTAAGTTCACCCCCATAGAGCCAAGTAACTCCATCGTGGTTGTCACGTCACGCAGATGGGGCACCCGATTGATTGTTGTTGGCTGTTCACAAAGTAAAGTGGCCGCCAAGATAGGGAGCACGGCGTTCTTCGCACCGGAAATACGAACACTACCGTGCAATTGGCTAGGACCAGTAATAAGTAATTTATCCATGATTAATCCAAAGTTTCGGTTTTTAGGCTGAGCGCATGTATTGTGCCATCAGTAATATGCGTACCCAGTGCTCCATACACTAGCTGCTGCGCTTTCACGCGACTCACGTCTTTAAATTGTGGCGCTTTAACCACCGCATCGAAATGTACATTATCCGGTGAAGTCACGCTCACCACCGCACCTTCGAGTTTGGCTTCGATCAATTGTTTAATCTCATCAGGTGTCATAAATTAAACCTCTAGCAAAATATCAGAAAGTGCAGACACTTTAATGATTGCCTGCATTCGAGTAGGAATATGTGAAAAACGCAATGATTTACCACGCGCTTTCACCAAGGAAACGAGATTAACCAATGCCGCCACACCAGCACTATCGATCTTTGCTAAACCACCAACGTCCAACGTTATCGTTTGTGCTACGACCGGCTCTAACAGCTCAATGCCTCGCTGCCAGTGAGTCTGTACAGTCTCATAAGTCAAATCTCCAGACAGCGACCAGCTCTCCTCTGCCCCTTGGATATCAAGCTGTGTCACGATTAACGTCCTCGGTTATGGTTACCCATCTTCACCAGTAAGTCTTCAATGCCCCCCTGACTTATCTCAGCGGAGAACTGTGAGCGGAAGCTACTAATCAAGCTAACCCCTTCGACACTCATGTCATAGACTTTCCAGCGAGAACCTATGCGCAGCATACGATAACTTACCGCAATAGACGGCCCACTTCGGCGTAGAATTTTACTATGTACCTGAACACGGCTGCCTTGAACCCCACCACGGATAGGATAGAACTGGATAGTCTCATCGGTATAACTCGCCAATGCTTCAGCATAGGTTCGTATCAAAAGGCTGGTAAACTCACGTTTGAATGTATGTTTTTGTTGTGAGTTCATTCGATTCCAATTAGCTCTCCCTAGTACAGCACGTGACATGGTATCCATGGCAACATGCGGCAATAAAATTTTACGTGCAAGACGGTAGACCAACGCTCGATTAGTACGAATAGTCGTACGATTACGCCTTAAGCTTGAGATCATATTGTTGGAGACACTCTCTAGTGTCGCCACCGGCGCAGAAGCCGCATAACAGGAGCTCGCCAACACCGTAAGACACAAAAGTCCCATCGCCCATATCGTTACCAGTCGTTTTAACATAATTTCCTCACTTTTTCTTAGAGTTATTAAAGATTAATTGGCCAATTAAGTTTTCTAAAATAATCGCCGAGTGCGTATCGGTGATAAGGGCACCCGGTTTTAAGTTAGATTCTTCATAGCCTGGGGTTAAACTAATGTAATTGTTGCCAAGCAGACCTTCTGTAAAGATACTCGCCGTGGTTCCCCCTGGCAGCTTGATGTTTGGCATGATTTTGAGTGTCACTGTCGCTTGATAAGTCTTTGCGTTTAGCCCTATCGACTCGACATTGCCTACTTTCACTCCGGCAAGAGTCACCGGCGCACGTACTTTGAGATCCCCCACGTTGTTAAAGTTCGCTTTTAAAAGATAGCCACCATTATCACTCAATGAAGTCAATCCACTTACTTTAAGGGCCAAAAATAAAAAAGCCAAAGCGCCTAAGATCACAAAGATCCCTACAACGACGTCACCTGTTCTCGACTTCACGCTACCAACCTCCAATCATCATGGTCGTTAAAATAAAATCCAATGCCAACACAGCAAGCGACGAACTGACGACTGTCATCGTCGTTGCACGAGCCATCCCGGCAGCCGTGGGTTTAGAGTCAACCCCTTGAAACACTGCAATCCAGGTTACCACAAAACCAAAGACGACACTCTTAATGATGCTTTGACAGACATCGTAACGAAAGCTCACCGCCACTTGCATATTGCTCCAAAACGAACCTGCATCCACGCCCAACCAACGGACGCCGACTAAATAGCCACCAAAGATAGCCACTGAACTAAAGATCAACATCAACAAGGGCATACTGTACACGCCCGCCCAAAACCGCGGCGAAAATACGCGTGAATACGGATCAACCGCCATCATCTCCATCGCCGCGAGCTGTTCTGTCGTTTTCATCAAGCCAATTTCAGCCGTTAATGCCGAACCGGCACGTCCGGCAAACAGCAAAGCTGTCATTACCGGGCCTAACTCACGCAGCACCGAAAGTGCGACCAACTGTCCCAACTGCTGAGCGCCGCCAAATTTGGCCAAAATCGTGTACCCGACTAAGGCTATCACCATCCCAACAAATAAGCCTGACACCACCATGATAATAAGTGACTGCACGCCTACTGCGAACATTTCTTCCATCAGGTATTTGAAATTGGCTAACGGACGCGGTTTGATCGATAGCAAATGCACTAAAAACTGAAGTGCTCGCCCTAAGTGCGCACATTTATCCACAGATGAGCGGCCAAGTTTTGCGACACTACTGATACTCATGATAACAACTCCTGATCGTAGGCGCGCCGAGAAGGATAATGAAAAGGGACCGGCCCATCTGGTAGGCCTTGCATAAATTGACGCACCCTCAGATCATGATGCGAGAGCATTTCCTCAGGAGAACCAAAGCCGACTACCCGACCATCGGCAATCAGATAGATGTAATCGGCAATACTGGCGGTCTCTTTCACATCGTGAGACACAATGACGCTAGTCATATCATAAGCTTCATTGAGCTCTCGAATAAGTTTAACAATCACCCCCATCGTAATGGGATCGAGACCAGTAAACGGTTCGTCGTATAAGAGGATAGTGGGATCAAAAACAATGGCTCGTGCCAATGCCACACGTCTTGCCATCCCGCCAGATAACTCTACCGGCAACAATTCACTGGCTCCGCGCAGCCCTACCGCTTCAAGCTTCATGAGCACCAAGGTACGAATCACCGCTTCAGGGAGCTTGGTATGTTCGCGCAATGGAAAAGCCACATTTTCAAAAACCGTTAAGTTGGTAAACAAAGCACTATTTTGGAATAACATCCCCAAGTGCTTGCGACAAGCGAATAACTCCTTGCGCGACAGCTCAGGAATGGATTGCCCATCGACAATCACTTTACCCGCGTCAGGAATAAGCTGACCAGCAATGAGGCGCAACGCTGTGGTCTTACCGGTACCACTGGGACCCATAATGGCAGTGATCTTCCCTCGCGGGATTTCCAGCGTCAGATCGCTAAAAATCTCGCGCTGTTCACGATGAAATTGTACATGTTGTAAGGAAATAATCGCTTGCTGCCCCACCGGTCTCTCGTCTAATGCATTGTTTTTTAGCGCAGTGTGCCGAAAAAAGCCAAAACAAGCAATAGCCGGTACGCGCCCCATTCTTAAATATAAGTCATTCTTGGGAGTTCCACCTGATTTTGATGAGTTTCTCTGTTACACTGTCGTCCATTTATACAGCTCGAGAGAAGTATGTCTAACATTCAAACATCAACCGCCTCGGAAACGGCCACCACAATCGACATTGGCAGGCGCGTCATTACGCAAGAAGCCGAAGCGGTCGCCAGTCTCAAGCAAATCCTCGATCAAAATTTTACCGATATCGTCGAGACCATACTTGCGTGCCAAGGTCGTGTCATCGTCATGGGGATGGGCAAATCAGGTCATATTGGTAACAAGATAGCCGCTACACTGGCCAGCACAGGCACGCCTGCTTTTTTTGTTCATCCAGCAGAAGCCTGTCATGGCGATCTGGGCATGATCACTGACAAAGACGTCATCTTACTACTCTCTAACTCAGGTACCACCAGCGAAATAGTGACCTTACTCCCTGTACTCAAACGTCTTGGCGTGCCTTTGATTGTCATGACATGCAACGGCGACTCAATCTTAGCGCGTGATGCGGATAAAACCTTAGTCTTACCCATCACCTGCGAAGCTTGCCCGCACGACTTAGCCCCGACTACCAGTACGACAGCTTCACTCGTCATGGGGGATGTTCTGGCCATTGCGCTACTCGAAGCTAGAGGCTTTACTCGCGAAGACTTCGGTCGCACCCATCCTGCTGGCCGCCTAGGTAAGCGCTTGCTACTTCGAGTCAACAACCTGATGGCAAAGGAGGAAGCTATCCCAACTGTGTGCCGTAATGACACCATTATCGATGCCTTAGTTGAGGTCACAAACAAACGATTAGGCATGACAATTGTCCTTGATGAGAAGCAACACATCGTCGGCTTATTCACCGATGGTGATTTGCGTCGTGCTTTGGATAACAATATAGACGTGCACAAAACAACCATCGGCGACGTCATGACAAATAACTTCAAGTCTATCCAAAGTGACATGCTAGCCTCTCATGCCCTACATTTGATGGAAAAAAATAAAATCACTTCATTGATTGTAACGGATGATGGCAAAACCCCTACCGGTGTCGTGCATTTACACCAACTTTTAGCCGCAGGGTTAATGTAATGAACACAGCTGAACTCATGACTCAACTACAAACCATTCGTCTCTTAATTTGTGATGTGGATGGAGTGTTAACCGATGGCCGCATCACCTACGACAATGATGGCCGTGAATTAAAATCCTTTCATGCACAAGATGGCTTAGGGCTCAAACTCTTGCAGCGGGCAGGTATTGAAGTGGCGATTATCACCGCACGCGAATCCGCGATTGTCAGCAAGCGTATGAGTGAGCTTGGGATCAAGCATGTCTATCAAGGGGCACGCAGAAAACACGAAGCTTATCTAGAGCTACTAACGCTTTGTGATTGCAAGCCCAACCAAGTCGCCTATATTGGCGATGATTTGCCGGATCTTATCGTCATGCGCGAGGTGGGCCTTGCGGTGACTGTGGCCAATGGTAACGAGCATGTCAAAGCTAATGCCATGCTCACCTTACGAAAACAAGGTGGTTGTGGCGCGGTACGTGAGTTTTGTGATCTCTTACTGCATGCCCAAGAAATCGAGGTGGAAACCCTACTATGATGCGTACGTTAAAAACACTTTCGCTTCTACTGTTGTCGCTGGCGGTCCTTGTCACCAGCGTCATCGCTTATCGACTAGCCCACCCTGATCATAAGTCGTTTGATACCTCGCATGAATACCCTGATGCCATCGCTACGAAACTAGATATCGTCACCATGGATAAAACCGGCAACCCCAAAAGCCGCTTACAAAGTATGCGCTCCACGCATTTTTCGCTACAGGCAATCACTAACTTCATTGAGCCACGCATTACCCTATTTCCCAGAACCCAAAAACAACCCTGGCACTTTAGTGCCAAGCGCGGACAAGCCCGCCACAATCACCAGGCTATCGAACTGTGGAATAATGTCGTTATCCATGAACCTGCGGGTAACAATAATGCCGCCATGACGCTCAATACCCACGACTTAGTGTTTTACCCTGACAAGCATTTAAGTGAAACCAGCTGGCCAGTCACCCTATTGCGCCCAGGGGTTGTAACGCACGCTATTGGCATGAAAGCCTACACAAAACAGCAACGTATGGTACTATTATCAGATGTCAAAACCGATTACACCCCAGACTAACACCAGTACTCTCGTGGCTAGCGAGTTGCGCAAATCTTACAAAAAGCGCACCGTCGTCAACCATGTTTCCGTGCAAATCTCCCAAGGCGAAGTAGTTGGCTTATTAGGCCCTAACGGTGCCGGCAAGACCACTTGTTTTTATATGATTGTCGGTTTAGTCAAACCGGACAGTGGTAGTATCACACTCGATAACAAAGCCATCACGCATTTGCCCATGCACAAGCGCGCCAAGTTTGGTCTTGGCTATTTACCGCAAGAAGCGTCCGTCTTTCGTAAGCTCACCGTAAAAGAAAATATCTTAGCTATCTTAGAGCTACGCAAAGAGCTGTCTCGCAAGCGACGGCTGAGCCTGTGTAATGACTTACTCGAAGAGTTTTCTATTACCCATATAGAGAGTAGTCTTGGCATGAGCTTATCCGGTGGCGAGAGACGCCGTGTCGAAATCGCGCGCGCGCTAGCAAGTGAACCTAAATTCATCTTACTCGATGAACCGTTTGCCGGAATCGATCCTATATCAGTAAGCGAGATCAAAACCATCATTACCCACCTCACCTCGCGAGGCATTGGGGTGCTGATCACCGATCACAATGTTCGTGAAACGCTGGCCATTTGTGATCGCGCTTACATCATGAGTAGCGGTAACCTTATCTGTCATGGTGATGCGAAGACGGTGCTAGCTGATAAGCAAGTGCGTGAAGTGTACTTGGGTGAAGAGTTTAACCTGTAGCTATATACCTTAGACAAACTGCCACTGTCCATGCTTGTTGTCCAAGCTGTCATTTTTGCGTAACCAAGCAAAAGCTAGCATACTCGCATAGATGAAGAGATGTACTTTACTCATGCTGGCGCTACTCACGCCCCCATTGTTCGCAAGCACCTTCGCGCGCAACACTCACTACAGCTTATGCTTTACACCAGGTCGTAACTGTACATGCGTATTAGTTAACAAGCTCAATCATGCCCACCAGTCCATTGACGCACAAGTCTACACCTTTACTTCATATAAAATCGCACGCGCACTCATTCGCGCACAACGACGAGGTGTGCAAGTGAAAGTATTAACAGACAAGTCCAACTTTGATTCTGATTATCATTCTAGTATAGCCAGCTTACTCAAGGCACACATCCCCGTGTGGTGTGATAACAAGGTCACTATCGCGCATAACAAAGTCATGGTGATTGATAACCACATAGTCGAAACTGGATCCTTCAATTACACCTATGCCGCTAATCATTACAATGCAGAAAACATGCTAATCATCGATAACAAAAAACTTGCTAAACAATACTTGGTTAATTGGCAACGGCGATTAAAACGCTCATATCGCGTTCAGCACATCCCCAGCGACGAATGAACTCATTTTACAGGACGAAACTGCTTACCAACCTACTCGATATACCTGCCCAGTTTGCCACCCCTGAACCGACTTACGATACGCTAAAGCTGCCTGTGCCGCTGGTACTGGTGCAAATCCTGGAAAGAAGCCCTGATACTTATCTACTGATTCAGTTAGTAGCGCAGGAGAGACCACATTGATTCGCTGTTTGCCGGGCACATCTATCGCCGCGGCACGAGCAAAGCCTTCAACCGCACCATTGACCATACCCGCCGCCGAGCCTTGTGCAATGGGATCGTGATTGAGTAACCCTGTTGTGAGAGTAAAGGAGACATCGTCTTTTAAAATTTTTAACCCTTGTATGACTAGATCAATCTGACCCAATTGTTTGCTTTGCAAACTTTGTAAATAACGATCCTTATCCATTTCAGCTAATGGGGCAAACACTACCCCTCTCGCCGCGGCACAAACCACGGCATCCACATCGGCAAACTGCTGATACAAGTCGATAATAGATTCGCTACTGGCTATATCTACTTGGTAATCACCAGAGTTACCGCCAACTGCGATGATCTCACAGTCCAATTGTAGCTCGTTAGCAATTGCACGGCCTAGAGTGCCTGTGGCACCAATAAGTAAAACTTTCTGAGGCATAAGACTCTCCTTTTTTCTGGGCGAACCAACCTTACATGTAATAGCGCCAAGACACGCCTAGTCGTCTCAACGTTGGCTTTTCTGCGTTATTTCTTTACGCAACTGCTCACTCTTCCCTTGCGCTTCCACTAATTGCTCCGGTGTTAACTGAGCTCGCACTCGCCTACGTAATTGATAAGCATTCTGCCGATTCGCCCCTATCGCAAAGTAAACCGCTAGATTACTCCACACATAGGCATTCACCAAATCTTTTTTCACACCTTCACCTTTGGCATACAACCACGCGAGTGAATACATCGCGTTGGGATTGCCTTGACGCGCGGCATACTCAAACCAGCTGGCCGCTTCTTGATAGTGCTGAACCACACCGATGCCATTATAATACAAAATCCCTAAACTGTACTGCGCATCAGCAATACCTGCCATCGCGGCATCTCGAAATAAACTTGCCGCCATAGCTAGATCACGATGACCGCCCTCACCTTGATACAGCATCCAAGCGTATTGGTTTTTTGCTTGCGGATGATTCTCTTTTGCCGCCGCTTGATAATGCCCTCGCGCTTTGTTCAACGAGGCAGGGGTTTTCTCTTGACGATACATTTCCCCGAGTAACCAGTGGGCTTCGGGATCACCTGCACGTGCTGCCTGGTGATACCAATACTTAGCTTGCGCGAGATCAGGCTGCGCAACCGTCCCTTGCTGGTAAATCTTACCCAGCAGAAAAGCCGCTTTGGCATTACCTTTTTCAGCAGACTCTTGCAGCAACGTTTTCGCTTTCTCGGGATCTTTGGCGCCCCCTTTACCGGTGAGGTACATACTCGCTAATAACATTTTCGCTGAGCCATCTCCTTTATCAGCGGCACGTGCCAACCAGTCACGTGCTTTGACATTATCAAGCACGACTTCTTTTCCTTGCATATGCCAAATCGCATAGTGTCTCATCGCCACCGGGTGCTCATGGCTTATCGCTTGTTCTAACCAATAATGTGCTTGTTGTAGATCGCGTGTTGTTCCTTCACCTTCGCTGTAGCGTGCAACCAAATCCATCATGGCGGCAACATTACCTGAATGCGCCGCTTCGTTGAGGCGTATGAGTTTTGACTGAGGGTAATATTGGCGAATCGGCTGGATGTAACTGTAACGCACACTAGCTAGCACACTCGTCCCCACGAGTAATAACAGAGTTAATTGTAAGATGCGCCCCAGTGCCATCACCACTCCTTGTGTGCGAGGTTGTTCTAGTGTTGTTATCGGCCAAAAGGCCATCAACTATAGCGTACTCAAAACTTATAACCTACTGATAGTTGATCAATTTAGTCGACAATTTGACGCCATAAACTCGCCATGGACAAGAAGACATCTGCCTCCAGCAGAAATGACATTCATGGTTTACACTTAACAGTACAGGACAGATAACGAGAATAACGAGTATGAAACCGACTTTAAATATTGGCATTGGGCAGCAGTTAACTCTCACCCCGCAATTACAGCAAGCGATTAAACTCTTGCAATTATCAAGCCTAGAACTCGAGCAAGAAATCCAACAAGCACTAGAATCAAACCCCATGCTTGAAATACATGAAGAAGCTGAAAAAACTGTCAAACAACAACTTGACGAGTCGCGTGAAACCATTCAATTAGACAAAGAAACCTTACCCAAAGACTTGCCCGTTGATACAGCCTGGGAAGATGCCATGCAGACACAATCCAGCACAAAGAGTAAAGGTCAGGCACTAGGGCCCAATGTAGAACGCCAGCAAGCCGATGATCCCGACTTACATCAACACTTGCTATGGCAATTGAATATCGCCCATTTTTCCCCTACTGATCATGTGATAGGTCTTGCCATCTTAGATGGGATAAATGACGAGGGTTTACTGACGACCTCTGTTGATGAGCTTGTCCTCACACTTAATAGAGACGCCGATGATGAGCTCACAGTCAGTGAAGAAGAAGTCTTCGCCGTACTCAGACAAATTCAAAATTTCGATCCGGTAGGTGTTGCTGCTCGTGACTTACAAGAATGCTTGTCGATACAACTCGCCGCGCTCCCCCCCTCTACCCCTCACTTAAAATATGCTAGCGCGTTGGTGAATAATCATTTCGATTTGTTACGTAAAAAAGAAATGAAGAAAATTGCCAAAAAACTCGGTCTTGACGAAAGCGCACTCAAAGATGTAGTTTCATTGATACAGACACTCTCTCCCTACCCTGGCTATACCGTCGTCAGAGAAGAGTCCAACTATGTGATCCCAGATGTGATCATTAGCAAAGGGGAAAAAGGCTGGGATATCAAACTCAACGGCGAAAGCTTACCCAAGGTAAGCATTAACAAAATGTACGCAGGGATTATGCAGGGTGCGAAAGGCAGTGCTGACTATCAGTACCTACGTGATAACATGCAAGAAGCCAAGTGGTTCTTAAAGAGTTTGCAGTCACGTAATGAAACACTCCTCAAAGTGGTTGAGTCTATCTTTCGTAAACAGGATGATTTTCTAGAAAACGGCGATGAAGCAATGAAACCACTCGTGCTACAAGATATCGCCCAAGAAATCGAAATGCACGAGTCGACGGTCTCTCGTGTTACCACCAATAAATACGCCCTCACACCGCAAGGCTTGTACGAGCTGAAATATTTCTTTTCTAGCCATGTCGCAACAGACGCAGGGGGAGAATGTTCTTCTACCGCCATTCGCGCCCAAATCAAGAAGCTCATCAGCAACGAAGACCCGCGCAAACCCTTGAGTGATGCTAAGATCACTGAAGAATTAAAAAACATTGGTATAAATGTGGCCAGGCGCACCATCGCCAAATACCGGGAATCTTTACGCATTCCCCCCTCCAATGAGCGCAAATCACTGGTATAATACAATCACTCAATTATTAACTCATCAGCAGAAGGAGTCGCGTATGTTAACTATTCAATATACAGGTCACGGTCTAGAAGTCACACAAGCATTAAAAGAATTTACCGAAAGTAAATTCGACAAAGTACAACGGCATCATGATTCGATATCACGCCTTAAGATCACATTAGGGGTTGAACATCTTTCACAAATTGCCGAAGCCAGCCTAGTTATCGAAGGCACAGAGATTCATGCCAAAGCCAGCTCTGAAGATATGTATCATTCTATCGATGAGCTCTCACATAAAGTTAATCGTCAACTCGACAAATACAAAGGTAAACACGTATAAACATGTTGAGTTGTTGTGGGATTAGCAGGAACTGTCTAACTTACCCTACATGATGCATCTCACGACTTAGAAAGCTACGCCCCGCGGCTTGCCGCGGGGGGTCTACACCCTCACCCAATATCACAAGGAGCGCCATGCTACTGCCTCTCTCACGCGTTATTGTTACCGGTAGCATCCAGAGTAAGAAGCACTTGCTTGAGACGCTCTCAGGGCTATTCAGCGAGCCCTGTGACACGCCTGCAGAGACATTGTGCGAAGCATTCTTTGCTCGCGAAAAGCTCGGTAGCACCGCACTAGGTCACCAAATCGCGCTACCCCATATTCGTCTTGAAGCCCTCGATACGAGCTATGCCAGCCTGATCTTGCTAAAGACACCTCTCGCGTTTGATGCCCCCGATGGAGAGCCGATTAAACTCGCCTTAGGGCTTATTTCACCCAAAGCACAAGAATCGACCCATCTTGCCCATTTACAACGGTTTGCCACTGTGTTCGGTGATCCAAAGCAACGAGAAAAGCTACTGGAAAGCCCTGATGCTCGCACTTTGCATACACTCACGCTACAATACCTCAATGACAACTGATTCGCCAAATAGCTTCACTTTACACGGTGTCTTCCTTGACGTGTTAGACATGGGTGTGATGTTAATGGGTGAAAGCGGCATCGGCAAAAGTGAAGTCGCCTTGACCCTTATCCATCGTGGCCATCGTTTGATTGCCGATGATGCACCTTGCTTTACTCCTTGCACAACCTCACAACTGATTGGCTCCTGCCCCCCTGTACTACAAGACTTTCTGGAAGTACGCGGTCTTGGCGTCATCAACATCCGAGCGATGTTTGGTGAGGTCGCGCTCAAGCAAAAAAAACCATTGCAGCTTATTATCCAGCTCAAATCCTTTAGCGCCGAAGCTTTGCAACAAGTCGATAGACTTAAAGGGATCAATTCAACTTATACGGTTGCAAGCCAATCCATCCCTGTCGTCACCCTCCCCGTCGCCCCCGGGAGAAATATGGGCGCCTTAGTCGAAGCTGCTGTGCGCAATGAAAAGCTCAAATTATCAGGCTACAATGCTAGTGATGATTTTTGTGAGCGCCAAGCTCGCCAATTGCAAGAGAAACAACTGACATGAACATCATTATCATCAGCGGGCTATCCGGCGCAGGAAAGAGTATTTGTTTGCGTGTGCTCGAAGATCTTAATTATTTTTGTATTGATAATCTTCCTGCTGAGTTGTTGCCTTTCTTAGCGGATAAGCTACCCGATAAGAAAAATAATATCGCTGTCAGTATTGATGCGCGCAGCTCAAGGGAACAATTGGCTAAGTTTCCTGACATCATCACCAAGCTCAAACAGCAGCATCAGCAAGTACGACAAATCTTTTTAGATGCAGATGACGATACTCTGTTAAGACGCTACCAAGAAACACGACGTAAACATCCCCTTACTGATGAGGCGACGTCGCTTGTCGAAGCTTTCGAAAAAGAACGCGTTTTGCTCGATCCGATTTTAAAAGCGACCGATCTCGCCATCAACACGTCTCGCTTGACCATGCAACAGTTGCGTAAATTACTTTATGATAAATTGCGCCCCAATGAGTTAGGCAACACGTTATCGCTGCAAATTAGCTCGTTTGGTTTTAAGTTTGGCACGCCCAACGACGTCGATTATTTATTCGATGTACGCTGTTTGCCAAATCCCTATTGGGAGCCAGAGTTATCCTCCTTTACTGGGCGCGATCCGGCAGTAATTCAGTTCCTTGAAAAGCAACCCCTGACCCAGCGCATGCTGAGCGAGTTGGACGACTTTTTATCAGAATGGGTTCCCCATTATGAGACAGTCAACCGCCACTATGTTAATATAGCCATTGGTTGTACTGGCGGGCAGCATCGCTCTGTGTACATCGCCGAACAGCTTAGCAAACGCTTAGAGAAACTCAGCTATGAAATCAAATTGC
>JAUHZG010000175.1 GCA_030425845.1 Gammaproteobacteria bacterium | reverse complement strand
TTCTGTTACTCGACATCAACGCACAACCGACTTGTTTGATTGTTAAAACCGCCTCTGACTTACAGTATTGCCACGAGCTTGCGGTTGACAACAATGCGCCACAGATCATCATCGATCAACTCAAAGAAGGAAAAGCCGTTCCTTATTTCTGGCAAGCTGATGGCGCTTATCAGTCTAACTGGTCAGACTGGTCGACTGCCTTACATCCTGCGAAAAAGTTAGAGGGTGAAAAAGATACTTATTACTATGCCGTGATTGATAATGCATTAGCGTTTGATATTCAAGCTAGTAAGATCCTTTCCTATCAGGACTTCCTACAGAAACAGGACATAATGTCTGAACACTTCGTTTAAGGTTTCTAACGGAGTGTCGAGAAAGGCGCTATGCGGCGTTGAAAGTAAACTCAAAGTCGGTCATTTGCTAAATGCAAACTCCCTCCTTCTCGTTCACTTTCGCCTTGCCTAGCACGCTTTCACAACACTCCTCTTTATGTGGAACCTACTATTTATACTCCGACGTAGGGGGGGGTAGCGCGAAGCGCGGAATCCACCTAGGGAGCTTGTCCCGGCGACATTGTCCCTGTATTAGCCTCCACGGTGTGAATACTTCTATCAACGACGTCTTCATCTGGTAGAGGAGGAGGAGGCGGTGGAGGTGCTGGCGGCGGCGGTAAGCACTCAACTGGTATAAAGGGATACCCTCCTGCTGGTTGAAAAAAACTAGACCAAGTAATACCTGTTGGTCTCGCCTCCAAAGTACTACCCTCTTCATCACGAATCACCTGACCACTCTCTCCTGGCTCGAAGTGCCCACGGACCAGAGTATCCATCACACAAGCAATATCAATGTCGATCGAGAGACTCTCTTCCAGTTCGTCAATGAGGGCACCTACCTCTGCATTATTCTTTAGCTCAGGGAGTTCCTTTATCTTATCAAGTTCATGGCTAAAATTAGTTAAAAGCTCTCTTGTATGCTCGTCCCAATTTGGCATTGGCACTTGCTCCTCACTGCGCGCAAGATTGTAAAGATCAACCACAGCGGTATAGCGTTGTTGACCGATAAGTCTTATCGCAAGAAGTTTAAAGAGTGATTTGAACAAATCACACAAAACCTTACTCTGACCTAGTTGATTCGCTTGCTTATACAGAGGTTGATACCACTCTTGTGCCAATATCTGTTCTTGAACTTGTACCCAAAAGGTCATTGTCATAGAGCAGTTAAGACTGGAACGCCGCCGTGTCGACTGCATTAATGCAACAGGATCAGGGGTAGGCTCAGCTACTTTTTGCTCTCCACTGACTTGTACACTTGTCGAAAGCTCCATCATCAAACATTGTGAGGCTTGTCTTAGCATGTCGCCACAATGACGTTGATCAATCTCCAGATTACCTTCAAGCTGCCCAAGTAAAAAGACTCGCTGCTCCCAATAAGACAGCACCACGCCCTTTTCAAGTTGCGCCTTTTGACGTCCGGTAAACTCCAATACTTCTACATTTGGCCGCGCGCTTAGCTTGTTAACAATTGTCGAAAAAAGAGAGATTGCTTCAAAGCTCATCTTAATTTCCTTAGAGAATCGCTGGATGAAGTCATTATGCATCGTAGCATGGCATTATTGTATCCATTATTTTGGTAATAAATGGAGTATTCTTTACCAAAAATAACCCGATTGCCTAACCTCGTTCGACTCAATGCCCGTTGCGCGAAGATTTAACAACTCGTGGCGTAGTGTTCACAAGTCCTGCTATAGTATGCTGATAATTGGTTTCGATCACAGGAAGTTGTTCTATGAAAAAAGCATTGGCGATTATTGTCACCGCGACTCTTTGCACCTCAGTCTGCTATGCCGGTCATCATCGTGATTCATTAGAAGTTATCGCAAAACGCCTGGCGCCAGTGGGCCAAGTCAATATTATCGGACAAAAGAAAAAGACCGAAGCCAAACCAGCACAGGTCGCGAGAGCCCCCATGCCCCCCAAAGAACTTTACGATATGCGATGCAAAGCGTGTCATGCCAGTGGTGCCGCCGGTGCACCCAAAATCAGCGACAAAGCGGCCTGGGAAGCCCGCTCGAAGAAAGGACTCGCTAAACTCACCGCGAACGCCATCAAGGGGATCAACGCGATGTCACCCAAAGGTGGATGCGTGACTTGTACAGACGACGAAATCGGAGCAACCGTGAAATACATGCTCAAACAAGCGGGGATCAAGGCAAAGTAACTTGCCTTACACCATGTGATCACGCTCGTGACCCAAGATCACTTGCTTGTCAGCTGATGAGAGTTGCTGCCAGGATTGGATAGCCGCGGCACCCACGTTACGCTCTAGCACAACCTCTTTGTGACGCTCCCAAGGCCATTCATCATTGATATAGAGTCCCATGACAACAGCAACGATTAAGGTAAATGAAAACACCATAGCAAGCTTACGCCAGTAAAACCATTTGGTCACACGTGAGATATTTCGTACGGCTTTATTGGAGACACCACTGACTTTATCCACGCACTCCTCGGTCAACTCACGAAAATCTGCCACGCGGAACGAGCTTACCGCTTCGGATACCCCTTTGACCGTATACGACGTCGCCCTGTCTAAGCGCTCGCAGGTATCGCTTGCTAACTGCCGGAACTCCTCGGTCGAGGCGGTAATTTTATCGGCGTGCTCTCTGCCTTCTTTGAGGGCGGACTCGGCGGCAAGGCGCCAGCGCGACACACCCGCTTGCGTCAAGACTTGCTCAAACTCATGTAAAGAACCGTGAATCGAATTGATATATTCGTTAATGCAGTGCTCGTACTCTTGGAAGCGTTTGAGCATGGTCTCTTCACGCTTACTGAGTCTGTCCTCAGCCGCTTCGTAGAGTGCCATAAAGTCAGCCATATGCGTCACGATGTAATTGAGACGTTGCTGTGTTGTTTCTCCGAATTCTAATTCGGGGGTTTGGCTCTGTTGTACCATGCCAACCTCCTTGTCATTATCTAGTTATTGGTTATAGGAAGACGTGAAATTCGAGGAGTAGATCAACCACCGTGTCGATTTTTAGCGTCCATGCCAGTTCTCTTTGCGCGAACCCCAAAGTTACCTAAATCATCTTGGTTTGTAAATCATGCTACGAGATTATTTTAGGATTTAATCATTTTTTTTGTATCACTAAAAAACAGTAGTATTCGCTTATTTTACGCCCTACGATATGTA
>JAUHZG010000023.1 GCA_030425845.1 Gammaproteobacteria bacterium | reverse complement strand
GGTCTTAACTGTGCCAAGCCTGTCGTTCAGCACTCTTGTAAAGGTATGAACTCTTGTAAAGGTATGCCTGGCAAATCTAAGCGTCGTCGTCGCAGATAAGCTTAAAAGTCAGTCGACTTTGCGAAACAACCGAGAAATGCTATTCTCGGTTTTTTTGTGTCTAGAGATTATTGCCAATGACTGCACCATTACAGCCCCAATTAGGAATAGGCTTAGGGTTACGCCCAGAGCATTACGAGGCTATTTTAGATTCTAAGCCGAAGATTGACTGGTTTGAGATAATCACCGAAAACTTTATGGTCGAAGGCGGAAGCGCCCTACATTATTTGGACAAGATCACCGAACGCTATCCGGTTGTAATGCATGGCGTATCGCTGTCGTTGGGGGGAAGCGATCCACTGGATGAAAACTATCTGACAAAGCTTAAAGCGCTAGCGGTGCGAAGTGGAGCAAAGTGGGTGTCAGATCACTTGTGTTGGACCACACACAATAACCTATCAATGCATGATTTGTATCCTTTACCCTATATGCAAAGCGTGATTGAGCACGTTGCTGATAGAATTAAGCGAGTACAGGACGTATTAGGACAGCCGTTTGTTATCGAGAATGTTTCTAGCTATGTGACGTTCAAAGCATCAGTGATGAGCGAGTGGGACTTTATTAATGAAATTTTAGAGAGAGCTGACTGCCATATGTTGCTTGATGTAAATAACGTCTATGTGAGTGCGTTTAATCACGGGTTTGAAGCCAAAGAGTATATTAATGCGATTCCAGTCGATAGAGTGCAACAGTTTCATTTGGCGGGTCATATGAATTGCGGTACTCACATTATAGATACTCACGACCATCCTATTATTGAGGAAGTTTGGCAGCTCTATGCGCTAGCTGCGAAACGCTTTGTGCAAGCGTCTACGCTCATTGAACGCGATGATAATATTCCGCCACTCGAAGAGGTATTAGCGGAATGTGATAAAGCGCGCACTATTGCCACTGAGGCTTATGCCAGCGCAGAGGAGGTGTGTGCATGAGTGAGTCCTTAGCCGATATCCAACAAGCTTTTCAAGATTATATTCTAGATAATGAGAATGACTTTGTGTCCAAAGTTACCGAGCGAACACCGGGTGAAGCCAAGCTGCGTGCGGATATCTATGCCGATATGTATGATGAGCGTTTGTTTCAATCTATTGCAGGTGAGTATCCTGGTGTACAAGCCTTGTGTGATGAAGAAGATTTTGAAGAAGTGGTGTACGCTTATCTAGATAATCATCCCTCACATTCATATACTTTACGTCATTTTTGTGATGGCTTTGCCGATTTTCTTGTGGAAAAGTTTAGTGAGGAGATGACGAATATCTTTGTCGAGATGGCTTTATTCGAACGTGAAATCTCACGTGTGACAGAGGCGGCAAATGCGAAACGCGTGACGCTAGCACACCTACAAGCCTTACCACAAAAAAAATGGCCAGGAATGAAACTTCACTTTCATCCTAGTGTGAGAATGCTGGAAATGTCATATAACATTGACGAGTTATGGCTTGCGGTTAATCGAGGTGAAACTCTGCCCGAGATTTACCAATCAGAGGAAACGCGCCTCATTAAGCTATGGCGGCAAGGTAAAGATCCGATGTTTCATGTGTGTGACGTGCCAGAGCGTTGGTTACTCTCTGAAGCCATGGCGGGTAAGACGTATGCGCGGATGTGTGAATCGTTATGTGAGATAGTCAATGTAGAGGACGTTCCGCAGGTCGCTTTAGATTGGTTAGTCACGTGGATTAATCAAGAGATGATTCATAAGCTAAATTAAGCTTAAAGCTTCTATACCCATGCTACTCCTTCAATTTGGTATGGGTATATCTTGAGTGCTATCTCGGTTCTTAATATCAAGTCAAAACGGACAGTTTGCACTTAAAGGCAATTTCTTACATCATCCTAGAAACGGAAGTTGGGCGCACATTTCTAGGATAACAGATTGATTTAGATAGCTTTTCAAAAAAATCTGAAGTCACCTTGTTGGTGATGAAGACTTTTTTGTAATGCTAGATGAATCAAGATGTTGCGCTAGAATGGGCGAATCAACTGCCGTTTCTAGGATCATCACTTCAACAATGAAAAGAAGGAGGCTTGTATGCGACTGTCATTCATATTCGCAAAAGTTGGTCTACACGACTTATCACTTTGGTTTCTGGGGCGGGGGTATGTCCTTATTTGTTTTATTGCCGCAACACTCACATTATTTTTTACTCAGCGTTATCACTTAAGTGCAATGGATGACATCGTGATCATTTATATGGCAGGATTAGGTGCTTTAGCTTGGAGTCTGTTGAGCTTTGTTCGGCGGGAAGGGCGCGTCTACAGCAAGGTAGAGTTTTCCCGTTATTATTGGTTTGTGGTGGGGGTGCAAAGTCTGCTACTACTCTTTGCGCACACGGCGTATCCACTTCAAGGCATACAGAACGCCGGCGTACTCACTCGTGGGAGCACCCTCGGATTTATTGTGCTTGTCTCAGCGTTACTTCATTTTCTTACGCTTTGTTGGTGTTACAAGCGCTGCTTTCTTTGGTTGTGCCGGCGCGAGCTTCGCCGACATAATTGTCTTTAACATCGCCTCGTATTGTGATGGGCTAGGCCGACTGGTTTTGACGGAGTAGCGGATCCAGTTAAAGCCATGTCTTCCTTGAATAAGGCGCATCATATCGGATTGATCTTGGGAACCTTCACACTGTTGTAGTGTCCACCAATACACTAGTTGCTTTTTATTTTGATGTAACAGTTTAGGGGAAACGGTTCGACAGCGTTGTGTTAATCCTTGGACTCGCTTGTTAATGATTTGCGTGATAGAGGGGACGGGTTTGCTATGATTTTGATAGCTATCAAATTCAAGAGTTAGCATTTGATTCCAATTTTTTAACGTTTGGCGACTTGGGATAAATTCGACTACGCCACTGGTAGGGGTTTCTTTGTGGAAGGCACGCTTCCATTTGAATTTAAGTGCATTGCCTTGGAAAGCAAAGGTTAGGTGATCGAAGGGGGCTTTGGCAAGAAGTGGCTGTGCCGAGAGTAATACCGCAAGGAAGGTGGTGAGTTGTAAGATTCTTTTCATGTTAGCTCCTATTGGCGCTCTGATAGGCTGTTTTGATCCCACTTATGTTAGGCGCTGAGGGCCCCCGCGGTCAAGCCGCATAGAGCGTGATCCACAATCGGATGGTAAGTTACGATCTTCGGTCTAATCTACTCTACAAGTGGGCGGTGGTGTGTTCCACTCGCCTTAGTCTGAAAGTAGGTCTTGCTGGGGATGCAATTCAACGCCTTCAATCTTTTCGAAACGCTCTGTTATTTTGCGGGCAGAGGTATTGACCTGCTTGACATCTTCGTGGGCCTGATCAATATGGCGCGCAAGCTTTTGCATGCGTGTATCAAATCGTTTGAAATCTTTCGCGAGCAAGTGTAAGTGCTCTTGTATGATGTGTATCTGTTCTTTGGTATCGGAGTCCTTCAGAACTGCCCGAGCAGTGGTTAAGATAGCCATCATGGTTGTCGGTGACACTAGCCAGACATTTTGTCGATGTGCATATTCTACTAGCTCAGGGTGATCCGCATGAATCTTGGCAAAGATCGCTTCCGCAGGGATAAACATAACCGCACCGGTGGCTGTTTCGTCTTTGATGATATATTTGCTTGCAATATCATCGATATGCTTCTTAATGTCTTGTATGAAGGCGCGCTCGTAAGTTTTGCTATTGGCATCACCTGCTTTACAGTTCGCGAGTTGTTGATAGTTTTCTAGAGGGAACTTGGAATCAATCGCAATATTACCTGTAGGCGCTGGGAGATAGAGAATGCAATCTACACGCTTACCATTACTCAACGTATGTTGGAAGTCATAATGCTGAGCGGGCAAGGTATTGCGAATGAGACTACTTAGCTGTACTTCACCAAAGGCACCACGTGAGCGCTTATCTGCGAGTAAATCTTGTAAGGAGACAACATCGGTGGAGAGCTCGGCTATTTTCTTTTGGGCGGCATCAATCAAAGCGAGTCGTTTGATCACATCGGTAAAGGTTGCGTTGGTCTTTTCAAAACCTTCGGTCAGGCGCTTATCCACTTGGCCACTGATGTGACGTAACTGCTCACCGGTTGATTTGTTCAGCTCTTTGAAGCGTTCGCTGAGCGAGTTGGTAGATTGTTGTAACATTTGTAGCAGCTGAACTCGCATGTCGGCAATAGCTTCTTGCATGATTTTTTGTGAGGACTTGATGTTATTGATTTGTTGTTCCAAAAGCGCTTCACGTAGTGTGGCGAAGGCTTGTTGTTGCTCACTAAGGACTTTACTTGTTGTGGTATGGGAGAGTTGTTTGAGTTCACTGAGTTGTGCGAGTGTCTCACTCTGCGCACGCGTGTGCGCTTGACTTTGTTTTTTGAGTAGCCAGATGAAGCATAAGAGAAAAAATAGTCCAATGCTAAAGCAGACTAGGCAAATTATGAGGGCGGTCAATTGCATCGTGAATATCCTAGTGTATTATGGGGTTGGTTTGACACATCGAAGTGGCGATACTTCGCATTGTACCAGGACTACAAGGGGACTCAACCATGAAAAAGCGGCTACCACTTCTCATTTCACCTATTGTGATAGCGTGGGCGTTGGTCTTAGTTAGCTGCCACAGTGGTAATGATAAGTCTGATAAAGCCACCAGTACCAAACAAGCACAGAGTCAAGCTAAGAAAACGCACCTCTTACCGCCTCCAATTAAGTACTCAAATTCCTATGGTAATGCCACTGAAGGGCTCCCTGATTCAGGGGAAGGCTACGCTAAAATTGCGCCAACACCCTTCAATAAAACACTTTCAAAAGACCAACTCAAACAAGTGAAGAAGCATCCGCTTATCCCTGAAACCATTGAAAAGCGTAAGCCCAACAAGGATATTCCTGGAACGCCTCAAAATGCTATCCAGAACACGTTAATTCATCAAGACAAGTAAGGAGCTAGTCATGACACAAAGAGAAAATCCTCTCGGAACGAAAGGTTTTGAATTTATGGAGTACGCCCATAATGACTTGGCGGACTACCAAAAAGACTTTGCTCATCTTGGCTTTGATGTGGTGGGCAGAGATGAGTCGGGCTCTCTGTTGCATATGAAGCAAAATCAGATCAACTTTATCTTAAATGCGAAGCCTGGCACCCATGCCGCCGATTTTGCCAGTAAACACGGCAAATCAGTTAGCGCGATGGGGTTTTATGTCGAGGATGCCAGTCTTGCCTTTGAAAAAGCCTGCGCACGTGGGGCGAAAGCTTATGATGGCCAATTCGGTGAAAAAACTTTTGATCTGCCTGCGATTTACGGAATTGGTGAGAGCTTGGTTTACTTCATCGACGATGGCATTCGCGAGACTTTATACAGTGATTATTTTACACCACAAACGCCGACTAAGAGTCACGGTGTAGGGCTTAATTATCTCGACCATGTTACCCACAATGTCTATCGTGGCAATATGGATACTTGGGCTGATTTTTATATCAATATTTTTAACTTTTTTGAGATACGTACCTTCGATATTAAAGGTCTACAAACTGGACTAATTTCTAGAGCGATGTCTAGTCCCTGTGGGCGTATTGTGATCCCTCTTAATGAGGCGACTGATGATGACTCTCAAATTGAAGAATACTTACGTGAATATAAGGGCGAGGGGATCCAGCACATTGCATTAGGTACCAAGACGATATATGACTCTGTTGAAGCGATTCGTGCGAATGGCATTGACTTTTTAAGTGTTCCAGATACTTATTTTCGTTTAGTGCCAGACCGAGTACCTGGTCACGAAGAAGATCTTGAGCGCATGCAAAAAAATAAGATTTTAATCGATGGTTCTATGGAGAAGGACGTGGGGATTTTATTACAAATTTTCACCAAGAATGTGTTGGGACCTGTGTTTTTTGAGATCATTCAGCGCAAGGGCAATAAAGGCTTTGGTGAGGGTAACTTCCAGGCGCTATTTGAGTCCATTGAGCTCGATCAGATTGAGCGTGGCGTCTTACCTAGCACGTAGAGTCGTTGACAAAACTATGCTATCCTCTTGCCTCATTTACAAGGGGGTAGTTTATGTCTTACAAGCACATTACCGTACCAACAAAGGGTACAAAAATTTCACTTGGCGGCGATAATTCGCTCAACGTTCCTAATGATCCCATCATTCCATTCATCGAAGGCGATGGGATTGGCACGGATATTACACCGGTTATGCGCAAGGTGGTTGATAAGGCTGTTGAGAAAGCCTACAACGGCGAAAAGCGTATTGAGTGGATGGAAATTTACACTGGTGAAAAATCTACCAAGGTTTATGGTCAAGACGAATGGTTACCTGAAGAAACCCTAGAAGCATTAAAAGAATATCACGTAGCAATCAAAGGACCTTTAACGACTCCGGTTGGTGGGGGCATTCGTTCGCTCAACGTTGCGCTTCGCCAGCGCTTAGATCTTTATGTGTGCATGCGTCCAGTGAAATACTTTGACGGTACACCCAGTCCGCTAAAGCATCCTGAATACACAGATATGGTGATCTTCCGTGAAAACTCTGAAGATATCTACGCCGGAATCGAATGGGCTGCAGGCACGGATGATGCCAATAAGCTGATTAACTTCTTACAAAATGAAATGGACGTTACCAAAATTCGTTTCCCTAACAATTGTGGTATCGGTGTCAAGCCAGTCTCTAAAGAAGGTACCTATCGGTTAGTGCGCAGTGCTATCCAATATGCCATTGATAACGATCGTGACTCTGTCACGCTGGTCCATAAAGGTAACATCATGAAGTTTACCGAAGGGGCCTTCAAAGATTGGGGCTATGAACTGGCGCAAGAAGAGTTCGGCGCTGAGCTGTTAGACGGCGGTCCTTGGATGTCATTAAAGAATCCTAAAACCGGTAAAATCATCACCATCAAAGACTCCATTGCTGATGCGTTCTTACAACAAATTTTGCTACGTCCCAAAGAGTACGATGTGATTGCCACTCTCAACCTAAACGGCGATTACGTATCAGATGCGTTAGCGGCACAAGTCGGTGGTATTGGGATTGCACCAGGTGCCAACCTGGGTGAAACGGTTGCTTTGTTTGAAGCGACTCACGGGACAGCACCTAAATATGCAGGCCAAGATAAAGTGAATCCTGGTTCATTGATTCTCTCTGCCGAAATGATGTTGCGCCACCTGGGTTGGGTTGAAGCCGCTGATCTTATTGTTACAGCGATGAGTGCAGCTATCTCGGCCAAAACGGTGACTTACGATTTTGAGCGCTTAATGGAAGGGGCAACACTTTGCAGTTGTAGCCAATTTGGTGATGAGCTAATCAAGCATATCGGCTAAATTAAATTGTCATTTTAGCGAAAGGCTGTCAGAACCCTGGCAGCCTTTTTATATTGGCTGAAAAATTTAGTGCTAATTCCTTGATAATGGTCATTTTGATAAGCCGCTGTTTAATCGTTGCTCAAATGTCAGTTTGGGCACGAGAATTGCCTCTTGTTTTAAGAGGATGTCGTTTATAATGAGCAGATGAGGGACCGCTAACTACTTGCTTTGAGAAGTTTTTTTCCCCAGAAGAGGAAAATCTAGCAACTCTTTGCTAAGGTTATAGTATGAAACGTGAAGAATTTGACCCTAAACCGGCTTTTCAGGCACAAACGAGCACAAAAACGCCGCGCAAGTATCAAGTTATTCTGCTAAATGACGATTATACTCCTATGGACTTTGTTGTAGAGATTCTCATGAACTTCTTCAATATGTCCGGTGAGAGTTCCACACAGGTGATGTGGCAGATCCATACCAAAGGACGGGGTAAATGTGGAACTTACAGTAAAGATGTGGCCGAAACAAAGGTGCATCTTGTGAATGATTATGCAAGGAACCATGAGCATCCATTAATGTGCATCATGGAACCTTACCAGAACGACAGCTAAAGGAGAGATCCCATGTTAGACAAGGACCTAGAGCAAACTCTCAACCAGACCTTCAAAGAGGCGAATCGCAAACGCCATGAGTTTATGACAGTCGAACATCTCCTTTTGGCGTTGCTCGACAACCCGGCTGCGGCCAATGTGCTGCGTGCTTGCGGGGCGAATATCTCACGGTTGCGTGTGGATCTGACCACATTCATCGATGAGACCACTCCGCTTATTCCTCTTGCGGATGAAGAGCGCGAAACACAGCCTACCTTAGGCTTTCAGCGAGTGATCCAGCGTGCGGTATTTCACGTGCAATCGGCTGGTCGTTCAGAGGTGACCGGAGCCAATGTGCTCGCGGCTATCTTCAGTGAGCAAGAGAGCCAAAGCGTGTATTTACTCAAGCAGGAGAATGTCTCTCGCCTTGACGTGGTGAATTACATCTCTCATGGCATTTCTAAATTATCGGGTGGTCAAGAAAATCTTGAACAGTACAACCTAGGTTCCGATGAAGAAACTAGCGGCGAGGGTAGCACGGGCCAAAGTCCATTGGATGCCTATGCGACTAACCTCAATGCTAGAGCGCAAGCTGGCTTGATTGATGAGTTGATTGGTCGAGCGGAAGAAGTGCAGCGTGCGACACAAGTGTTGTGTAGACGTCGTAAGAACAACCCTTTGTTAGTCGGTGAGGCGGGTGTAGGTAAAACGGCAATAGCTGAAGGCTTGGCCAAACGTATCGTCGATGGTGAAGTGCCTGAAGTGATTGCCGACGCGGTAGTCTATTCACTTGACTTAGGTGACTTGTTAGCAGGTACCAAGTACCGTGGGGATTTTGAGAAACGTCTCAAAGCGTTATTACACGAACTTAAAAATCATCCACATGCGATTTTATTTATCGATGAAATTCACACGATTATTGGCGCGGGTGCAGCCTCTGGCGGTGTGATGGATGCGTCTAACTTAATTAAACCCATGTTAGCGAATGGCGATCTAAAGTGTATGGGGTCGACGACCTACCAAGAGTACCGTGGTATTTTTGAGAAGGATAGAGCGCTCGCGCGTCGTTTCCAAAAGATTGACGTGGTAGAGCCTTCGGTCGAAGATACGATTCGTATCATCAAGGGCCTCAAGCCAAAACTCGAGGAACACCACAATGTGAAATTCTCAAGTGCAGCGATTCGCACGGCGACTGAGCTGGCGGCACGCTACTTGACCGATAGGTTTTTGCCGGATAAAGCCATTGACGTGGTTGATGAGGCAGGGGCGTATCAAGCGCTGCTTGCACCAAACAAGCGTAAGAAAGTCATTGGTACGGCTGAAGTTGAGTATATTATTTCTAAGATGGCACGTATTCCGTCTAAGAACGTCTCGAAATGCGACAGAGAGATCCTGCGTAATCTAGAGCGTGAGCTGAAGATGCTAGTGTATGGACAAGATAACGCGATCGAAACATTGGTGACCGCTATCAAACTGTCGCGCTCAGGCCTTGGCGATACGCAAAAGCCAACGGGTAGCTTCTTATTTGCAGGGCCAACTGGTGTTGGTAAAACTGAAGTCACTAAGCAATTAGCGAATGTGATGGGCGTTGAACTAGTGCGCTTTGATATGTCTGAGTATATGGAGCGTCATACCGTCTCCCGTTTAGTCGGTGCACCTCCAGGGTATGTTGGCTTCGATGAGGGCGGCCTGTTAACCGAAGCTATCTCTAAAAATCCCTACTGTGTGTTACTACTCGATGAGATCGAGAAAGCGCACCCAGACGTCTTTAACTTGCTGTTGCAAGTCATGGATAACGGGACGTTGACAGATACTAACGGTCGCAGCGCGGACTTCCGTCATGTGATTTTAGTGATGACAACTAACGCGGGTGCGGAGGTCATGACACGTAAGTCCATTGGTTTTGCTGAACAAGATCATTCAACCGATGGGCTAGAAGCGCTTAAGACTGTCTTCACGCCTGAGTTCCGTAACCGTCTGGATGCGGTTGTGCAGTTCAGTGCACTCTCTGAAGACGATATTGAGCATGTGGTTGATAAATTCGTGATGGAACTTGAAGTCATGTTAGAAGAGAAAAATGTCACGCTCAAAGTGGATAAGAAAGCCCGCACTTGGCTGGCAACTAATGGTTACGACAAGCTAATGGGCGCAAGACCGATGTCACGTTTAATCCAAGAACAACTGAAAAAACCACTAGCCGAAGAGTTGCTGTTTGGTAAGCTCTCAGGCGGAGGTTCGGTGACCTTCACTGAAAAAGACGGTGAGATCAAGTTCGTGATTGCCGAAGAAGAGAATATTTGTAATTAGTGAGCATTGATTGAGATAAACCACAAAGGAGGGCATAGCCCTCCTTTTTTATGGCGGTTAGTTGTTTTAACCAAAATGATAGGCCACATTGAACATCAACGTGTTCACTGGCGCAGAGCGAGTAATGTCACTCATAGAAGCGTTTTCATTCACCTTAGGTTGTTTGCCTGTGACATGGGTGTAGTCAAGGCTAAGGGCGACAGGTTTAAAGTTATAACCGATACCGGCAGAGACAATTGGTTTGACGCTGTTTTTAGAGGTGCTATTCACACCAGTGGCAGCGGCATAGCCAGCGTTAGTGTCTATCTGCTGGTGTTGATACGCGACACCGGCTTTACCTTGGACAAACAAACCATGTGTAATGTTGAAACGTCCAACGGCCATTGCATCGACCAAGTAACCTTTATAGTTTAAGCTGTAGTCTTTAGCGCCTTGACTGAAGGTATACTTATTTTTAGCTAAACCTCGATAGCCTAGTTCGGGCCCAATTTGAAAGCGTCCTGATGTTCCTAAAGGCATTAAGTATCCACCACTAACTTGGTAGGCAAGACCGCCAACTTTATCTGAACGCCTGCCATTTAGGAGGGCATCATTCGAGAGATTGGACGTTGGGGTATTAAGCCCACCAAAGCCAAGACCTGCGCTGATGTATGGAGTCCCAGCGAAGGATATCCCAAAGAGTGCAGTTGTGGTAGCGAGAGTGAATAATGTTTTATTGATTGAAGTCTTCATCTAATATTTCCCCTTAAATTGATAATTATGACCCGCATAAATACTACGGATAACGTAATATTAAACGAGAAAGCTTAAGGGAACCTTAAGCTTTTGCAGTGCCCATCACATCTAACAAGCAAGCTATGGTTTGGCAGGGGATGTTTGAGTTGTGATATAAATTCGTGCATCAGATAGGTACCCAATGGGCACATGGTATTAAATCCCGCTGGAACTAGCATGAGCATGGGGGACGCGGGGCGCACAGGTGCTATCCGCAGGCGGCGGTTTCGAAAAGAAGAAACTAGATATCTCTCGAACAAGGTGGAGAAAAAACCACTGTTAGCCACCTACTAAGTAGGTATAGTGGGCACGAACAAGGTGGCTATAGCTGTTTTATATTTAGTCACGATCGCGGTAAACGATACGCCCTTTAGAAAGATCGTAGGGAGTTAACTCAACGCGTACCTTGTCACCGGTTAAGATGCGGATATAGTTTTTACGCATACGTCCAGAGATGTGAGCAATGACTTCGTGGCCATTTTCAAGCTTAACTTTAAACGTTGTGTTGGGAAGGGTATCGATGACTTCACCTTCCATTTCAATGTGATCTTCTTTTGCCATGGGCTCCTCGAGGACTGTTGATAAATAAACGCGGTCATTATACGGGTTTTGCCGGGAAATGCTACGTTACGCGCTACAACGCTAGACCTCTCGGGTGATTAACCTAACACCGCATGGTTGATTACGGTCTTCGGCCTAATCCCCTACAAGCTTAGCTGTGTGGAAACTAGGGACACCGTGCTCAAGCTGCCGTGTCTAGAGAGAGAAGGGTTAGCTGGTGGGCTTCTTGGAACACCTTTTGCGCCATGCTGGCAAACTGCTCTGTATAATCCGTCACGTAAAACTCTGAATTCCCCACAGGCTTATCACTCAATAGGTTAAGTTCGGCAAGTTTTGCCTTCAGGCTTTTAGCCACGCATCCCGCAGAGTCGATGAGTGCTATGTCGCCATCAAAGTGTTTTTCCAATGCTGGCTTTAATAAGGGGTAATGGGTACAGCCCAAGATAAGTCCTCTACAACTGGCGAATTCGTCTTTGGGTAAGTAGTGATTGAGTAAGGGGCCAAGGATGTCATTCGCGTCAACAAGGCCGTCTTCAATAACTGGGGTTAACACAGGCGTTGCGCGCGCGATAAGCTCAAGGTTGTTAGACGTCAACCGATGTATCGCTTCTTGGTAAGCACCCGAACGAATCGTCTGCGAGGTCCCAATCAGGCCAAGAGCAGTGTTATGGTAGTGTGCTTTGATGTGGGCAATCACGGGTGAAATCACATCGACAATGAGCAGTTTATCATGATACTTGGCTCTCAAAGACGCAAAGGCGGCACTTGAGGCAGAGTTGCATGCAACGACAATGGCTTTACAACCTTTGCAAAGAAGTATCTCAGCCAGTTGATGGCTATACTGAGTGATGACTTCAGGAGATTTATCACCATAGGGTAGATGGGCGGTATCGCCAATATAGATAAACGATTCGTGCGGGAGCGCCTCGCGAATGGCATGAGCGACGGTAAGGCCGCCCAAGCCACTGTCAAAAATCCCTATGGGGGCGTTTGCTTGGTTCATGCGTCTTCGAGTGCGTCGAGATATTTTTCAGCGTCGAGGGCGGCCATACAACCTGAGCCGGCTGAGGTCACTGCTTGGCGGTAGACGTGATCGGCGACATCACCGGCTGCAAATACACCTTCAACACTGGTGGCCGTGGCATTGCCGTTTAAACCACTTTTCACCACAATGTAGCCGTCTTTCATTTCAAGCGCATTGGTAAAGATATCAGTATTGGGTTTGTGGCCAATCGCGATGAAGACACCCATTACGTCTAACTCTTTGCTGGAGTCATCTTTGGTGCTTTTAATGCGAAGCCCTGTCACACCGCTATTATCACCTAGGACTTCATCTAACGTGTGCTCCCATTCGATAGAGACTTTGCCTTGTTCGACTTTTTGCATCAGCTTGTCGGCGAGAATTTTTTCACTACGGAACTTATCACGGCGATGGATCACGGTGACGTGAGAGGCAATGTTCGATAAGTAGAGCGCTTCTTCAACCGCGGTGTTGCCGCCACCGACGACCGCGACTTTTTGATCGCGATAGAAAAAACCGTCACAGGTAGCACAAGCTGAGACACCTTTACCCATGAAAGCTGATTCAGACTCTAAGCCTAAGTATTTGGCACTGGCACCTGTAGCAATGATCACCGCATCAGCTGTGTACTCACCATTGTCCCCCTTGAGCTTTAGGGGCTTACTGGTGAAGTCGACTTCATTGATATGATCGAAAAGTATCTTTGCATCGAAACGTTCGGCATGTTTTTGCATACGCTCCATGAGTTCAGGGCCTTGCACGCCCTCATGATCGCCGGGCCAGTTATCAACATCGGTTGTGGTTGTAAGTTGACCACCTTGCTCTAGGCCTGTGATCACAACAGGACTGAGGTTCGCCCTAGAGCCATAGACGGCCGCGCTATAGCCTGCAGGGCCTGAGCCAATAATAATCAAACGGTGATGTTGTGAATCTGTCATAATTTTCCTCGAATTTTTCTAGGGAGTTGGCCAGCCTAGTCTATTGCATTACAATGACAAATAAAACAGTTATCTACAATGGGTTGATAAAGTGAAGATCACAATCGAGCAGCGCCTGAAAGAGGCCGTTTTAATTGCTTGCGCGGCATTTGCGCTTTTCTGCTGGATGTCATTGCTGACGTTCCATGCCAGCGATCCCAGTTTTACACATACCAGTATGTCGCATCGCGTACTCAATTCGGGAGGCGTTATTGGCGCTTGGTTCTCTGAGATTTTTTTGTATCTATTTGGCTATCTTGCTTATTTGTTTCCTGCGACCGTGGTCTATTGCGCGTGGATTTTTCGTCAAAAAGTAGAAACCCCGAGCACAGAAGGGCGCCTCAAAACGTGGTCAGTAAAATCAGCTGGCTTTGTTTTGATTCTATTCTCAGGCTGTGGATTGGCTGCACTCCACTTTAAGGGCAGTCATACCCATTTACCTTATCACGCAGGCGGATTATTAGGGCATGGGCTTTTGTTAGGTCTTTATCCTTCCCTTAATGTGCTTGGCTCTACACTGTTATTCATCTCGTGCTTTTTGGTCGGGGTTACGTTGATGACGGGGTTATCTTGGATTGCTTTGATGGATAGTTTAGGCGGGCACTCCCTTAAGGCCGTTGATTTGATATTGCTTGCCTATGAAAAGCTTTCACGCTGGCGGGTAGAGCGACGTGAAGTCAAAGAGCAAGAGGTAAAAATTGAGAAAAAACGCAGCAAGCCTATGCCGAAAAAGCGTAAACCACCGCGTATTGAACCCAAAATTGAAGAACCTGTCGTTAAGCGAGTGACCAAAGAGGAGCAAATGCCACTCTTTGCCAATGAATGCAGTGAGTCGCTGCCTTCTATTGGATTACTGGATGTGGCAGACAAGCGGGCGCGTAAAGGTTTATCGGCAAGTGCATTGGAAGAGTCTTCGCGTTTAGTTGAGCTCAAGCTGTTGGACTTTGGAGTCACGGCTGAAGTGGTAGCTGTGCATCCTGGGCCGGTAGTGACACGTTTTGAAATACAACTCGCGCCCGGTGTGAAGGTAAGTAAGATCACTGGGCTTGCTAAAGATTTGGCGCGATCGTTGTCAGTGATAAGTGTGCGCGTGGTTGAAGTCATTCAGGGTAAATCCGTTATCGGTTTAGAGCTTCCCAATGAGCAACGTGAGATCGTGCGATTGTCTGAAGTGTTTAGCTCGAAACAATTTGCTAGTTCTCATTCTCCTCTGACGCTGGGGTTAGGCAAAGACATCGCGGGTAAGTCGGTAACGGCTGATTTGGCGAAGATGCCTCACTTATTAGTTGCGGGAACGACGGGTTCAGGTAAGTCGGTGGGGATTAATAGCATGTTACTCAGTATCCTCTATAAGTCCACCCCTGAAACCGTTCGTTTATTGTTGATCGATCCCAAAATGTTAGAGCTCTCTGTCTATGAAGGGATCCCTCATTTGCTGACACCGGTTATCACGGACATGAAAGAGGCGGCTAATGGGCTGCGTTGGTGTGTGGCTGAAATGGAGCGACGTTATCGGGTGATGGCAGCCTTAGGCGTTCGTAACTTGGCCGGTTACAACAAAAAAGTCAGCGAGGCGATAGAGAAAGGTAAACCGATAGCCGATCCTTTGCAAAGTCAGCCTTGTTCGGCGGCGGATGTAGCTCACCTTGAGCCTTTGCCCTTTATCGTCGTGGTGATTGATGAGTTTGCCGACATGATGATGGTGGTGGGTAAAAAAGTAGAAGATTTAATTGCACGAATCGCACAAAAAGCCAGGGCAGCCGGGATACACATGATCTTAGCGACACAGCGTCCCTCGGTTGATGTGATCACGGGCTTAATTAAAGCCAATGTCCCATCTCGTATTGCATTCCAAGTTTCTTCAAAGATTGATTCACGAACTATCTTAGATCAGCAGGGCGCGGAGCAGTTACTGGGTTATGGGGATATGCTGTACTTACCACCTGGCTCTGGGGTACCGACTCGTGTGCACGGTGCCTTTGTCGATGATCATGAAGTGCATGCTGTCGCGGATGCTTGTCGAGCCATGGGGGCGCCAAACTACCTTGAAGAAGTCGTGTGTGAGCGTGCTGATGATGGGCGTATTGCCTCAGATGAAGAAGATGCTGAGAAAGATGAGCTTTACGATCAAGCCGTAGCGTTTGTATTAGAGACACGTAGAGCATCCATCTCAAGTGTTCAGCGCAAACTTAAAATTGGCTACAATCGGGCTGCTCGTATTATAGAACAAATGGAATACGCAGGCTTACTTAGCCCAATGGAGTCTAATGGGAATCGAGAAATCTTAGTGCCTGAGAGGGATTAACGTGAAGAAAACTTTACTCATTGCTACTTACTTTGCCATGACGGTTTGTGTACTGGCTTGTGCGTCGCCTTCAAGCTTGCAGAGTAAGCTGAATAATTTGCATACCATGCAAGCGC
>JAUHZG010000174.1 GCA_030425845.1 Gammaproteobacteria bacterium | reverse complement strand
GGAGCTTGACGCCCTACTCGTCGCACTAGCCAGAATACCTGAAATAGGCGCACAGCCACAGCTGCGTACATTCTACTGCCACAGTCTGCCCAAAGATATACTAGTAAGTCTACAAGCGTCTCGGCAACAACAACCTTTGCCGGTGTTATTAGAACCGATAAAAGCGTTGCTCCCACCGGACTGCCCCGTGTTTATCAAGGGAACTTTCGCAAGCTTTTTGTTAAATCCAGCATTACGTCGAGATTTAGTTGATATCGATCTTCTTATCATGGGTAACATGACTGTAGGTGAGTTTATTGATCACTTAGAACAACATGGCACGGCCACTCTCTCAAATTACACTAAGCCAATCGAACCACATGGGACACTACGACAACTCACGTTCACCAGCGCCACATTGAGCCTCCCTCTGGATATTACCTTTATAGAAGGATTCTTTGTGGAAGGCGCCGCGCCAAACGCACTACGTCACTACTTAGGCGGTTATGTTGAGAACCTCGGCATGAATGTCTCTAGCTGTTTGTGGGGGCTGAACGAAGTAAGTCCGATAGTCATGCAGGAAGGTTTCTGCCTCCACCCACTACTACTAAGTCAGCTCGAAGTTGTTCCCTCTCGTTCATACCCATTACCGTCGCCTAGACTAACACCTGATGCTGACGCTGATTTTTACTTCAATAATACACATAAAAATGCAGCGGCCTTTTTATTGAAGGTGATTGCAGGCTTTCAAACAGGAGCATGCCCCTCATTTTGGATGAGTCAATTCTTGCAAGAATTTCTTCACAAACTCTGCAACCTCTGTCGCCAGTTTAATTATAGTCAAGAAGTTCCAAAACCCGTAGAGAATAAGCTTGTGGCAATTTTTGCGACCTTAATTGTGAAATATTTACCGCAGCGTCCGAACTGTATACATATCCTGTTATTGAAAATAGGGGTAGTTCCTGCATTACGAGACGATGATTATCGTCTACTCGCCACGCGAGGTCACACACGGGCTATCTCGACCTACGTTGAGATGATAGAGCGCGTCTCTGGGTCCACGCCACGCTTGTTTCAACCAGTCCTTGAAGAGGTGAGAAACATACAGGCAAGACGTGGGTTCACCCCTAGCGGGTGTTAGCATGTTCACTTTCTTCGCTTTATTTGTCTCACAAAAAAATCTGTCCCAGATAGGTAAACTTATCTCTCTAGCATGTGACCGGAATGTTATGTAAGCTCGATACCCCTGCTAGCGGTTTTGACTGTTGCCACTCCTCATAGAGCGACTGCAGTAATGGCGCGGCATTTGGTTTGAAGATTTTATTTGTCGTTTTTTAGTAGTAGAGTGAGTGCGTGATTCATGTTTTTCTCTCTTTTATGTTGTGAGTGCAAGTCACGTTAACTGTCATTCTCTGGCTTGACCAGAGAATCTAATATACTAGATCCTTCGATCAAGTCGAAAGATGACAGTCGCGTAGTACCACTAAGCCGATAGAGTACATGCGCGCTACAACGATGGTCAATACGTAATGTTGGCATAGCAAAGTCGTCCGTCGGATCATGTTTCATCCCAAGCCTTTGCATTAGTGCTCGCGAGCGCTGATTTGCTACAACGGTAAAAGCGACTATCTCTGGCAAATCAATTTGTTCAAAACCAAAGCGTAACACCTCTTTCGCCGCTTCAAAAGCCAACCCTTGCCCCCAGAATTTTTCTGCTAAGCGCCAGCCAATTTCCACACATGGCGTAAAGTGTGCCTCAAAACGAGGACGAGAAAGCCCCACCATGCCAATCAGCTCACCCGTTGCAATTAACTCACACGCAAAAAAGCCAAAGCCATTCTCATCGATACTCTGATTAAACCGTTTAATTTGCTCGCAAGATTCTTGGTAAGAAAAAGGCTGGGGAAAGTGTTCCATGACTTTTGCATCGGCATTGATAGCGGCAAACACAGTTTCATCTTGGGGCAACCAACGACGTAACTTGAGACGTGATGTCTTGAGTATTAGAATCATGGAACGCTACCTTGCGTAATTAAGCGGTCGGTGCCGCACAAATAAGGCCCGCCTCTCTGAGACTCTTATCCACTTCATCAAGTCTTTCGCTCAGTCGGTTTGCCGTCCATGAATGTTTCGCTAGCAGGGCTTTCGTTGACTTGTGTGTAAAGATCCCATAAGGGTTTTCTGCCGCAGAAGAACCTATTGACACCGCGCTACGCACAGACACTCTAGATGGGCTTCTGCTTAAGGGCGAACCTCGCTCTCGGCGCGTCTCTGCTCCACCCGTTTCGCTAGTTTCTCTTTCACCGCCGGAAGATTTCGCACACGCAGATAGCATATTTTCAGCGTCATCTAATTGCGCCTGTATTTTAATCGCAAGGTGATAGCGACTTACTGACTTCAATCGGAAAGTCTTCACTTTGTCTCCGCGAAAGCCCATAATAAAGTCATACCACTTCCGAGTTAAAAATGACGTCTGTTCCTTCATCGATTGCAGGAGCCTCTTTGCCTCTGCAATGTTTTGATGACTTGCATCTAATTGGCTCACCCTACGGTGTAACGCATCTACTCTGTCGCGTTTACGGCAAACATCTTGTTTAGCCCTGTGTAACTTCACGAGTTGTTCACCATAAGGTCTAGCCTTTTGCTGCAAAACTTCAATTCGCTGGCGCATCCCTTGTAACTGCTCTGCCAACTGCGCCCGATCAAGTAAGCTATCTCTGCCAGCAAATCTGAATGTCCAGAGCCCGACAGCTGTCTTTTTGTAGTTCTGCTCAGATGAAAGTCTACGAATAGCCTCTTTGGAGGTTGCGGGGCCATATATAGATATATACAATACACTGCCAAATAACAACTTAAGCTGTTCCTCCATACCATCACTTGTGTACTGGTTACTTGTTGTATTCTGTAAAAGTCTTTCCTGACAAGCACCAATCATTGGTAAGTAGTCGTCTTCTAGGTCTCCTTCATAGTAGCGAACCTTATAGACAGTTTCTGATGCGCCATCGGTTTGTGTTTTTGTATCAACTACTACGTCTAGTCTTTTTTCTTTCTTCGATAATGTTACTTGTAATACCCTACTCTGAAATTCAACTTCCTCAACAAAAGAAGCAATAGCAGTGTCAAACATCGCTTTGAACTCATCAGCTTTAGCTTGAATCTTCTCAGTGGTGTCATCTTCAGCGATATCTATCGACTCGGCCTCACCCAAAAGTGCTTTAGCACGAGCTTCTAAACTATAATCCGCGGCTCTAGCTCCACC
>JAUHZG010000173.1 GCA_030425845.1 Gammaproteobacteria bacterium | reverse complement strand
CGCATGACCTCCTAATCCTAACATGCCTTGTAAACACTCGTGCCCACTCAAATGACGGCTTAACCAATAGAGCGTTGAGGTGCCGATAAACTCCTCTTCAGAAGGAGCAATTAGCAGTCCTTCCTCTAGAGTAACCAATGCACACAGTGCAGGAACAGTAATAATCTCCTGTCCTCTTAACTTGTTGACTATCCTAGACAACAGCGCTATCCCCAAAGGACAAATCGACAACCAAAATAACGCCGACGTGTTTACGAGCACAGGTGCCGGCCAAGCACGTGCCGCCGAAGAGGCGGCGCCAGCGCAATTGTATTGTGCACAAAGTGTTGCGACCGAGACACTCGAAAGCAAGGCGCCATCTTGACATAACTTTGACAGAAGTTCCCTTCCAGCATGTGACGAGCTCAACCAATAAAATGCACTCACCTCTGTAGCACTTGACTTGGAAAATAACGCCGTACTCGTTACATGCAGAGGAGAATACGACCCGCCGAAGAGTAGTTCCGACAAATCTAGAGCTGAATCGTGATCAGCTGCAAGCGAATACAGTGCGCTCGTACCATCTATCGCGGGACGGCAAAGGACATCCGCCGGCAACTCACTACGCAAACGCCCATTATCAGCAGCAAGCAAATAATCCAAAATCGCTTGCCCATGTCGGCTACGACACAGCCAATAAAAAGCACTTGTGTTATCGAGCGCACGAGATTGCAGTAACAATGATACTGTTAGCTCTTTACGTTTTGAGGAAGGTAACCTTACAATTCTTTCCGTTAGCTCAAGTCCTGTTTCGTGTGCACATAGATTAGAAAAGACCGTGCAACCACGTGCCTCTTCTATATTTTCTGGTGCTAGATTATTCGTGATATAAGGTGCAATAAAATCACAAATATCTTCATCATTAAACGTTCTTGCATACGCGGCCAAGATTTGTAAGTAGCGTGTATTCGTCGTTAACATATACAAGAATGAACATTTCTTATTAAGAAGTTTGCCAACATCCCTGTACCAGTCACAGGCATTGGCCTCAGGTATTTTGCCTTATGAAAGCCAGCATTGTATTCACGTAAAATGCGCACAAACTCAGGGCGAGCTAGTATTGCTTGCTGTGATGGCATGTCATTGATTGAGACTATACTATCCTGCTCGCTATCAATGCCAAATTGAAGTGAGGACAATACAGTGGGACTTAGCGTGCTAGAGAGTAACACTTCTTCAATTTGTTCTTGAGTGAAGGGATCTAACTTTGGTGCTGGTAGTTCATCATAGGCTTGGCGTGACATAAACCTGTAGACTGTAGGATGGCGAGTGCCAGGGTTTCCAGATTTATAGATAACGAGATCATGGACACCGGCTTCTGCTTTAAGTTCTGGACAAGTGACGTTTTTGTCTGACGCCTGATAATGAAAGTTTTCAGCAAGCAAACTGCGTACTATTCTCGGCATTGCTTTATGCTGTAACAAATCACATAGCTGATTAGTAATAAGATCGCAAAAGAGCTTGTCACCTTGTTCCAATGCTATTTCGAGTAAGGCTAATAACGCCATAAAGTCACTCGCTGCGTCAGATTCAGAGTCAGGTATCCACTCTTGCCTTAGCAAGTTTTTTATAGTTTCAGGCGTGCTTACACTGAAGCGACTGTTTAACAACGATCTTGCGCTAAACTCCAGCATAGGCATTGCTCCATTACTGTAATTAAATTGGTTTATTGATGTTAACGTTATGTCTCGTGATTTTACTGTTTATGTGATCGCAGCTCGATTAACTTTATGGCTGCTCGTGATCAGTGAGTTATGACGTTATGACGCAAACGGATGTTAGCACAGCCACAACGTTCCCTACAAGATAGAACGTACAGGATGAAACTTCTATAAAAAACAAAAGACTAGCAAAAGTGAAGTGAACTTAATTTGGACTCAGTCTACTACTCGGTGTGATAAGACCGGAAATTCCGCCCGTGTTGTTGCCAACCCCTCCAAGTCAAGTGGCGCCAGAATCACTCCTTCACCTTCTGGCAACTCGGCCAACACCTCTCCCCAAGGAGAAACTATCAGGCTATGGCCATAGGTGACCCGCCCATTATCATGATGTCCAACTTGAGCTGCCGCCACTAGATAGCAGAGATTTTCGATGGCTCGTGCACGCATTAAGATATGCCAATGCGCTTCACCTGTCGGCACAGTAAACGCCGCTGGACAACTAATCACATTGACCTCGCCCATCGCACGATAGAGTTCAGGAAAACGAATGTCATAACACACAGACAATCCCACACTACCACAACTAAGCTTCGCACAAATGACTTCATTACCAGGCTTGGTGCGTTCAGACTCACGATAATTTTTCTTTTCATCCGCTACATCCACATCAAACAGATGCATTTTATGGTATTTTGCAACTGCCACTCCTTGAGTATTAAACGCTATACAGGTTGAGTACGGTCTTTCATCCAGAGAGAGAGTCGGGATCGTCCCCGCCACAAGTTCCACGTTAAAGCGTTTTGCCCACTGACTGCACCGTGCTTGTACGGGGCCATCCCCTAACGTCTCAGCATGTGCGTTGCGTGCCGCGTAGTCAGCCGCTAACAATGAAAATTCTTCGGGTAAAAAAACCGTAGTCGCCCCTTGCTTCACAGCTTGTTCGATGAGCGTCTCGGCTTTAGCAAGGTTAGTGGTAACATCTGTACCTGAGTTCATTTGAATAGCGGCTAACATAAGAGCTCCTTTCCAGTGTCATCGTTCGGCTTAACCGAACTATCCAATCAAAAAATGGTAAATTACGGCCTGCGGCCTAACCTACAGTTAAAGCAAAACATTCATCGTCATTTATAATTTTTTCACGACAGGCTTTGCAAAACGCCCCGTGATACGATAAGTAGACTCCCCTATCTTACCAACAGCAGGGCTCAAAATCGTCTTATTCGCGAGCCATGCCACAATACCGGCGATTGGTCCTCCCGCTATCGCCGCTATCACTGGCACACTTGACGTAACTTTGGGATACACTTTAACCGTCAAATCCAACCATTTGCGACCTAAATTCACAGATCCTTGCATCTTCACATGCGCGACTGAACCATAGAGCTCTACATCTTTAGTACGTGCCACCCCCTGTTTAAAATGGATGGCAGCTGAAAGCGTATCAAACGGAAAGCCATTATTCTTCACACCTGAGAAGTCCAGCATCACCGTTTTGGTAATGGTAGAAAGACTCAATACGTTGAGTAGTTTACCCAATTGTATCGCGTTTTTAGCAGA
>JAUHZG010000172.1 GCA_030425845.1 Gammaproteobacteria bacterium | reverse complement strand
AGCTGACTATGGCTAAAAAAAGAACGGTTTGTTTTTGCATGTGGCACTCCTGCGTGTGTTGTCTTTGTTATTCAGGTTGCCATTTTGGCTTTTTATTGGGGGTGAGGCAAGAGATGAATGGGGGAGCGGTGAAGCAGGTTAGCCCTGTGCGATCCTGCGGCTCGTAAAGTGCCATCCTGGCTCCCGAAGTGTCATCGTACAGCTCCCAAACTGTCATCCTGGCTCCCGAAGTGTCATCGTACGGCTCCCCCAAACTGTCATCCTACGGCTTGACCGTAGGCTCCAATCTATTGGATTGTCCGGCCTGTCCTCGCAGGGGATCAAGCCGGACAGTGATACAGTCACAAGCCGGACAGTGACACAATCATGGGGCCGTAACCATTCATGTGTGAATTACGCCACCGGAAACGGCCGCATGCGCCCAGTTTTAGGATTGATGGCTAAACGTTCAACGACTTCCCCCTTTTGTGTGGTGATCTGAGCGATGAACAACTTACGACCTTTTTTGTTGGTGTGGGCAATCACCTTACCGATCTTGAGGTGCTTGCGCCCTTGGCGGATTAATTTTGCTTCGGCAAGCACGCGGGCGTCATTACTTGTGAGCTTGCGATTGAATTTACGCCAATGCTTAGCCTTTTGCCCCACAGGGTGGCACATCATTAATTGACCACGCGGGCCTTTCGCCGCATAGCCTTGACTTAACATCAGTGAGCCTGCTAAGAGTAAGCCCCCGAGTACTAAGGTTTTGTTGAGTGAATGTTTCATGGTGTCCTCCAGCGTTATACAAAATAATAATGACGATGGATGTGAGTCAGTAGACAGACGTGTATATCCAGCGCCGTTATTTGAAAGCATAGACAGACAATGTTACTTTGCAATAACAGCAGAGCCTAATAGTGTAACCACTTTGTCACAAAGGAGTCAGCATGAGTACAGCGACAAATAAACACCTGGTGATCGTCGATGACGATCCGCAAATAGGTGATCTGCTAAAGGACTTTCTCTGTAAGCATGGATTTGAGGTCTCATACGCCAATGGCGGCAAAGCATTAGATGCTATTTCACAAGAGAAAACGATCGATTTGATTGTGCTTGATGTGATGATGCCCGATGAAGACGGGTTGTCGATATGCAAGCGATTGCGCGAAGAGTCGAATGTGCCGGTGATCATGTTAAGCGCGGTCAGTGGTGAAATCGATCGCGTGGTGGGACTTGAAGTGGGTGCTGATGATTACGTGGCTAAGCCATTTAGTCCTAGAGAGTTGTTAGCACGCGTTAGAGCGCTGCTGCGTCGTAGTGAATTTAGTCGTGAACCTGCGACAGTGACCCAAGCGGTGATCCGGCAGACGTTGATAGAATTTGATAACTGGCAACTCGATATTAACAACCGACAGTTAATCGATAGCGAAGGGCTTGCATTACCTCTTAGTAAAGGTGAGTATGAATTGTTACAAGTCTTTTTGGAACATCCAAAGCGAACGCTCTCACGCGACCAGCTATTAGACTATGCACGTGGTCGTGACATGATCCCATTTGATCGCAGTATTGATGTGCAAGTGGCAAGATTACGCAAGAAGATTGAAGTTGATCCGAAGAATCCCCAGCTCGTTATCACGATTCGTGGTGGCGGCTATCAGTTTACCGCGTCACCGTTACGCAAGGAGGTATGATGTTTAAGCTGTCACGTTCAAGTACGCGCATATTACTGCTATTGGTGTGTGGACTTCTAATTTGCTTTGGTCTCATGCACTGGTTGCTTGGGGTGTATCGGCACAATGCACCTCGAAAAATGCCCGTGGGACGTGTCGTCCGCCGTATTAATCATGCGGTTATACTAGCCAGAGCACTGCCTTTTAAAAAGCGACACCAGGCGCTAGAACATCCCTACACAAATTGGATGCACTTAAAACTTTCCTCAAAACCCTATCGGGAAGAACGTCGTGTTTATGCGTTCACCCCAAAAGCCTTCAAGCACTTAATCATGATAGGACGGCACAAACGTTTTCAGCGATTTTCCATTTTGATAAAAGATAACTTGTGGCTAAATGTGTTGTTATTTCATATGCGTAAGAATTTAACATTGCAAATCAGCTTGCTGTTAGCCTTAGTGCTTTTATTTATCTCGATGATAACGATGTGTTTGTTAGCCATTTCGCGAATTGCGCTTCCCTATGAAAACTTCGCTAATGCGGTTAAGCAGGCCGCCAGTGAGCCTGGGGCAAACAAGTTGGTTTTGAGTGGGCCACCACTCTTACAAGAAGCGAAAACAGCCATGAATGAAATGCAACTACGCTTTGCTAACTTATTAAAAGACAGAACACAGTTGCTTGCAGCCATTTCGCATGATTTGCGTACACCGATCACACGTTTAAAGTTAAGAGCTGAATCTTTCGAAGAGCAGCCATATTACGACAAAGTGGTTGATGATTTGAATGAGATGGAACAAATGATCCAGTCTGTTCTTGCTTTTGCTCAAGACAATAGTCGTGAAGAGAGCACGACGCGTTTGGATTTGGTTGCGTTATTGGAGTCACAGGTTAACGATAATCAAGATGCGGGCTTTAGCGTTTCCTTTAATTCTGACGTGGACAAGCTAGCGATACAAGGCCGTCTACTGTCACTCAAACGTGCCTTTAGTAACGTTATCAATAACGGAATAAAATACGGGCATGAAGTGAGTGTCAGTTGTACTGTTGAAGAGGATCACGTTAATGTCACTTTTGATGATAAGGGGCCAGGGATCCCTGAACATGAACTCGAGCGAGTGTTTGAGCCTTTTTATCGTGTGGAGCCCTCTCGTTCACGGCAGACCGGAGGAACGGGCTTAGGTTTAGTGGTTGCACGCGAAGTTATTCGACAGCACGAAGGTGAGATCACGCTGACAAATCTACCTGAGGGTGGGTTACGTGTATTAGTGTGCTTACCTTTAGCCTGATTAACGCAGGCCAATGGCATCCAAGTCACGACGGTTGGCCTTCTGGTGATCTAATTGGTGGCTACCAGCCAATGCGCTAACACGGTGTAAAGCTGTCTTCACTACTGCTGCGCCTAAATTTTTACCCGCTTTGAGATCGCTGTTATGTTGGACGTAAGCGTTCACATTAAAGTCTTTGTTGTGACCAATAGCGACATAGATATTTTTGTCAGACGTGAATCTGACCTGGGCACTTGAACCACTGTTTGTCTGGATAAACTCATTAGCAAAGACTTTACTTCGTCGAGTGAGCTTACGGGTGCGTGACTTACCGTGAATGCTT
>JAUHZG010000171.1 GCA_030425845.1 Gammaproteobacteria bacterium | reverse complement strand
AGTCCGCAACAATCAGGAAATAGCCGGGGAACCCCATACGTAAAATAACGTCCAACTCTTCATCGAGACGCGCTTGGTATTCTTTTTCTGTCTCAGGAAACTCCTCTGTCTCTCTATCAAAAAGAATATCTAAACGCTGCTGCAAACCTTCGTGCGAGACTCTGCGAAAATAGGTATCAATCGTATCCCCATCTGGAATTGGGAAGTTCGGTAAGCACACTTTGCCGAGTTCTATCTCTACATTACAACGTTTTGCGATCTCAACCGTATTAGCACACGCACTTGGAATATCAGAAAAAAGTTCGCACATTTGCTCAGGTGTTTTAAGGTGTTGTTCAGGGCTGTAACGTTTTTCGCGTCGGTTATCATCGAGTACATAACCATCATGAATACAGACACGCGCCTCATGCGCATTAAAATCATCTTCACTGATAAACCGCACATCACCTGTGGCAACAACCGGTATGTCATGAGCTGCCGCCAACTCACAGGCAAAATGAATATAACGCTCTTCTCTTGGACGCCCTGTTCGATGTAGCTCCAAATAAAAACGTTGCGGAAATAAAGACTGCCATTTAGCTAAACGACTTGCTGCCAAGTCTTTATTCTCTGCAACAAAGGCATGGCCAATATCACCTTGCAAGCCTCCCGATAATGCAATTAGCCCCGCACAAGTCTCTTGGGTTAACCACTGGTAATGCACTAATGCTTTACCCGCTTCTTGACCATGCTGAAAAGCACGCGAAATAAGCTCGGTTAAATTATGATAGCCTAGTTGATCCTGACACAACAAAATCAGATGAAAAGGTCGCGCTACGTCGTCAGGATTTTTAATCCACAGATCAGCGCCAATGATAGGTTTTATCCCACTACCCATTGCCGCTTTGTAAAACTTGACTGCTGCAAATAAATTAACTTGATCGGTGATCGCCACTGCGGGCATGTTGTAATCGAGACACTTCTTAATGAGGGGCTTGACGCGCACGATGCCATCGACCAGTGAGTATTCACTGTGGCAACGCAGATGGACGAACGACGGTGTCATGACACACACTCTTGTTCGATATCGGTTAAGCAACGCTTCACCGGCCCAAAGCTACGTCGATGTATTGGTAGCACACCATGTTGTTCAATCGCTTCGATATGCTTCTTGGTGGGGTAGCCTTTATGCACGGCGAATCCATAGTCTGGATACTTCGCATCAAGCGCAACTAGCTCCCTATCACGAGTGACTTTCGCCAAAATAGATGCCGCACTTATCGCTTCAACCAAGCTATCACCTTTAATAATGGCTTCACAAGGGATCGGTGTATCAGGACAACGATTACCATCAACTAAGACTTTTTCTGGTCTTGTTGTTAACTGACAAATAGCTCGTGTCATGGCAAGCATACTTGCCTGCAAGATATTAAGTTTATCAATCTCTGCCACTGAGGCACTGGCTATCGCATACGACAATGCATCATTAATAATTTGATCATAAAGCGCTTCGCGCTTCGATTCACTCAACTTCTTGGAGTCCATCAAGCCATCAATGGGCTTATTCACATCAAGAATCACTGCTGCCGCCACCACGTTACCCGCTAAAGGACCTCTCCCCGCTTCATCAACGCCTGCTATCAATTCCTTATGCATCACAGTTCTCTCTTTCTTGTAGAAAATTCACCACTGCATTCGCCGCTTGCTCAGGTGCGTGCATGTGTAGTTTTTCATGCAATTCGGCGAACTGCTGGTATAGTAACTTACATTTCTCCGGTTGGTTTAGCCAATCCATCACTGCCGCGGCTAACACCTCAGGCTTTGCTTTTTCTTGCATGTACTCAGGGATGAGCTCTCTTCCTGCCAATAAATTAGGTAACGAGGCAAATTCGACACGCACCATCTTTCTCACTAGTTTGTAGGTCAGCGCGGAAAGCCGGTAAGCTACTACCATGGGCTTTTTAAGTAACATGGTCTCTAGCGTCGCAGTCCCTGACGCAATCAGCACCACATCACTTGCCGCGATCACATCACGTGATTGATTGAGGTACGTTTTTATCTCAAGCTCGGGAGCGACTGTATTTTTTATCGCGAGGAACTGTTTTTGTCTCTCAGCATTGATCATCGGCACAACAAACTGGCAGCTGCCTAAGGTCTGCTTGAGTAGTTTAGCTGTTTGCAAAAAGGTTGGCGCCAGCTTTTGAATTTCAAACGCTCTAGAACCAGGCAAGAGTGCAATCGTCTTTACTTCATGTGAAAGTCTAAGCGCAGTTCGCGCTTTCGCCGTATCCACATAAAATGGAATATCATCGGCTAATGGATGTCCAACAAAAGTCACTGGGATATGATGATCACGATACACCTGACACTCAAAAGGCAACAAGCACATCATCAAATCTACCGCTCGTTTAATTTTGTGTATTCTACCCTCACGCCAGGCCCAAACCTTGGGACTGTTGTAATGTATGGTTGGGATCCCAAGAGACTTAAGCTTTTTCTCAAGCCCAATATTAAACGCCGTAGCATCAATACCAATAAAACAATCAGGGGGATCTTGTACAAGCTCTTCTGCAAAAGCGCGCCTTAAGCGCATGATCTTAAATAACTGAGACATGACTTCAGTCAATCCCATCACGGATAATGCACTGATGGAATGCATCACTCGGCAGCCTTGTGCTTGCATCTTAGGACCTGCTATCCCGTAAACTTCTAAGTGTGGACACTGTATACGAAGGGCTCTGATGAGTTCTGCACCAAGATAGTCTCCAGATGCCTCACCCGCGACTATCGCCACGCGTAGTTTTTTTTGGTACATATATAGTCCTCACAGATGAGTTCGCTGTTGTTTGAATCCACAGCTTATACTCGCTTTAGCTTTAGCCTTATCTTTAATCCAAAAAAATCCTCATTTATACTCATACTCATCTGTGAGGACTATAGTCGCTCCGTTAGCGAACAATTCCTCGCTCTGATTCTTGTAGTGCTTTTATCATGACATTCACCACACTATGCTCTTTACTGATCTCACTCAGTTTTGCGATAGCATCCTCGGTGCTATGTCCTTGTCTAAAAATAATTTTATACGCTTGCTTTAATGCATTTACTAAAATCTCGTAACTTAATCCTTTGATTTTAATATCCATCTGACAAGCAGTAATTCCTTCTGCAGTTCCTGTTACTTTAAAGTCCATATCACCTAAGTGATCTTCATCACCTAAAATATCAGACAATACGGCATAACGATCACCATCAGAAATTAATCCCATAGCAATACCAGAA
>JAUHZG010000022.1 GCA_030425845.1 Gammaproteobacteria bacterium | reverse complement strand
CAAGAAGCAACTTTGCACTCATAAGCGAAAAATCCTTAACGAGTTTCGTGAGGCATTGGGGACTAGTTATAATAACTTGTTTGATTTTTCAAAGTGGGAAGATCGCTATCCACAACAACATACGCAACCCATTGTGTGTGCACACTGCCTAAGCGTGCTAGACAAGGCACTGAGTGGGGATTGTTCAGCAAAAGAAGGCTTGCCAGGTGTGATGGATCAGCTAGCGGCAAAGTTAGAGTCTGAGCGAATCAATTACGCCTTGGCTAAGTTAATTCGTTTTTCGCTAGCATTGTTAACGGCCTTGCAAGAACAACAAGACAAAGTGCAGGCTAATCAAGCCGGCAAGTTTGTATTCAAAGAAGCTTTTCGAGCACGATGTTTGGATTCAATTAATGAAAAGCGAAGCGCCTTACTAACTACTCTCAAAGAATTAATGGCGCAAGATGAGGCAACACTCACTGCCTCATATGAAATGAAACAAAACGAATTAACACAATGTCTTGAGACTAGCTTTGCGCGAGAACAATGTAAATTTATCAATCAAACAGAGATGATTGATGAGACCACGGTTGATTTTGCTGCACATGAAAAAAACGCACAATCAAAAGAGGTGCATGCTTTTCAACACACATTACACTGTCTTTACCAGCATGTACTAGTGACAATGACTAAAAGAGGGCGGGGGCTTAGCTTCAGTCAAAATCATTTATCACTGATAGAGAGGGTGTCCGCGCGGGATAAGATTTTCGATCAAGCGAAAGCAAGTCAAGCGAAGTGGTGGTTAAGAGTGTTGCGGTTCTTTGCTAGGATCCGCCACTTTTTTCGACGTAGTAGTACTCGACGCCATTCGTGGAGTGTGCTTGATGAAAAGTTTACATCACATAAACGACCTATGGTGTCTGAAAATCCTCGCCAGAAAAAACTTCGAAGTGCGAGTGAGTTGGTGGAGTCAGGAGCGGAGTTAGCCACGGTGCAAGCGGCAGATACAGTTTGTATGTACAGTCTCTTTCACACGCGCGCACATTCCGCCTCAGATGCTGAGGGTGCATCGCCATCCGCGCCAGGGGATGAAAATGATCCAGCCCGTGGTAATCTTGGCTGGTAACTCGCAAAGAAACGCCATCACTCAAGTAACTTTAGTACCATCTGCGTTGAGGTATTTGCCTGGGTAAGAGCGCTGATGGACGCTTGCGTCATGATAGTGTTTTTCGCTTGTTGGGCTGTTTCGATGGCATAGTCAGCATCTTGAATGCGACCTTTGGCGGCATCGGTATTTTCTTGACTGGTGGCGACAACATTTACTGCATACTCGACGCGATTCATCGCAGCCCCTAAGTTCGCACGTTGTGAGTTGATTTGCTCAATTGCATCATCGATACGCACGGTAGCGGTATAGGGATCATCGACGAGTGAGCTCGAAGACAAGCCAAGGTTGGCTAGTGACAGTCCCATCACATCAATAGTCATTTTATCACTTGTATTGGCCCCCGCTTGGATATCAAAGCGTGTAATACTGCTACTAAACGAAAATTCTTCCCACTCGACATTAAAGCCTTGCAACGGTTGGTCACTATAGTTGAAAACATTTTCAATCACTGTTTCAGCGGTAAAGACGTCACCCGCATCCGCATCGAAACCGCCAACAGCACCGGTATCGGCATTAGTTAAGTCCATACCGGCAATAAACGCTGCCCCGGCACCACCTGTGTACTGTGTATGAAAATCAGCAAAGCCTGCAAAGGCTCCTGAGGAAGCGTTCGCCAAGGCGTCGTTTAAGGTATCACTTTGATTGGCATTAAGGTACGTCATAATGTCAATGATGCCACTGCCTCCGGCACTTTTAATTTCATTATGCATAAAGCGGACGGCGGCATAGCCTGTAGAGTAGTCAATACTGTTGCCACCCCAGGCACCTGAGGAACCATCACCAATTGCCGCGACGACTGCATTGATGCTACTGGCATTAATATCGTTTAGTAAGCGCTCATCTGCTCCGTGGATAAATTCGGCTGCCCCTTCTAAAAACCATGTTTCAAGGTTAGTGAAGTTCATGGTACGCCCCATTACCGCATGTACCATTTCATGAGCGATGATGCGATCGGAATAAAAGGGCGAATTACCACTGTCTGAGCTAGGCTCTACCGGGGTAAAATCACTCACATCAATCAATAACTGCTGGTTAATCACCTTACCAGAACCGTCACCTGTTCCGCTGACTGCAGCGGCATAGCCTGCTTGCGGCGTATCTTGGAACACAACTTCTAAATCCGCACCATCGGCGGTCAAGCCATAATATTGACTAATTCGTGATTCGCCCTGTCCCAACCAGAAGTTACGTAATCCATCGGTTAAGCGTAGATGATCATAATCAAGCGAACTGCCCCCCGCTTGTTGAAAAATATTTTGTCCATTGAATGTAGTGCGTTCTGAGATTTTCGTCACTTCGTCGAGCAGATTTTGGTATTCAATGTCCAGTGCTTGTCTGTCAGTTGCAGTATTAGTGCCATTAGCTGCTTGCAAGGAAAGCTCTCGTGCCCGTTGTAAGATATTGGTCACAGAGCTGAGGGCACCTTCGGCAGTTTGAAGCAGTGACATAGAGTCATTGAGATTACGTTGCGATTGACGCATGCCTTTGATTTGAGAAATCATACGCTCACTGATTGCAAGGCCAGCGGCATCATCACGTGCAGAGTTAATGCGCTTACCGGTTGCTAAGCGTGTACTGGTGGCGGATGTTTGCGACGTTATTCGCGAAAGTGCCCGCGATGCGAATAAACTAGCTGAATTGGTTGCTACCCTCATTTTTCTTCTTCTTTTTTTTCTAGCCTCGCGGTTCTTATCGGCCGAAAGCGAAAAAACTTTAGCGATACTTCGGGTTAAGCCTACCTGTTCTCTCAGTCACGTAAATCGAAAGAGTACGGAGAGAAAGATGGCAACGAGGAGAATGATAGTGTTCTCATTTCGTTCTCTGTGTGGGGCTCGCATTTCTACCACAGACGGGTATAATTCACCGCTGTTCGAACATACATATTAAGAGGGTAATCATGACCAACGCGGCGAAGAAACCTGCTTGTGCGGAGCGCGTCTATCACATCACTAAGGCTGATCTGCCTCTGTCTTGTCCAAGTAATAAGATGGAGATTTGGGATGCACACCCCAAAGTCTACCTGCCAATCGAAGAAACCGGTGAGGAAGCGTGTCCTTATTGCGGGGCTAAATATATCCTCGATAAAAGCAGCTAATCTATGCAGACACCTGCGATCTTAATCGTTGGACCGTCTTGGGTGGGCGATATGGTGATGGCGCAATCGTTGTTTCACCTATTAAAGAAGAGGCATCCCGATGTTGCGATTGATGTCTTAGCGCCAAGTTGGAGTGAACCACTCTTGAGTCGTATGCCAGAGGTGCGAGAGGCGATAAGTATGCCTGTGGGGCACGGGCAATTACAACTCGGGGAGCGCTACCGTCTTGGTAAGTCATTACGTTCGCGTGCTTACCAACAAGCTATCGTGCTACCCAACTCCTTTAAGTCAGCACTTACTCCTTTTTTTGCACAGATTAAACGACGTACCGGTTGGCGTGGCGAATGGCGCTACGGCTTACTCAATGACATCCGGATTTTAGATAAAGCAACTTATGCGAAAATGGTTGAGCGGTTTTGCGCGCTTGCGTTAGCACCAGGAGAACGGCTACCAGCACACTGTCCACGACCAAGGCTTGTCTCAGAGGGGGGCGCTGTCAATGCGACTGCGCAGGCCTTTCACGTGGAGCAAGACAAACTGATTTTAGCCCTATGCCCCGGCGCCGAGTTTGGCCCAGCTAAACGTTGGCCCAGCGAATATTATGCAACGGTCGCGAAGCATTATGTGCAACAAGGTTGGCAAGTGTGGTTATTTGGTTCGGCAAAAGATAGTGTCGTCGCCGATGAAATTCTCACACTGGCGGGCGCAGGCGTGCACTCGTTTGCAGGACAAACGACACTGGCTCAAGCTATCGATTTGATGAGCTTATCGAATTTAGTTCTTAGTAATGACTCAGGATTGATGCACATAGCAGCAGCCTTGGATAAACCAGTTGCAGTGGTTTATGGCTCAACTAGTCCTCTGTTTACGCCGCCTTTATCAGACAAGGTTGCAATCATCTCCAAGTCACTTTCTTGCAGTCCGTGCTTTAAGCGTACATGCCCGCTAAAACATTTACATTGTTTAACGACCTTAGCGCCTTCCGAGGTTATCGAAAAAATGCAGGCTTTAGTGGCCAAACCGACGGAGGCTGCGTTATGACACAAGCGCTTAGCGTGACACTTATTTGTAAGAATGCTGAGGCAACCATAGAACGTGCTATTCGATCGGTTGCTTTTGCTGATGAGGTTATCGTGCTTGATTCGGGTAGTACCGATAACACCGTTAAACTGTGTCAAGCGCTAGGCGCGACCGTTATCGAAACAGATTGGCCTGGCTTTGGCTTACAGAAGAACCGTGCTATTAGTTATACCACACATGACTGGGTGTTAAGTTTAGATGCCGATGAGTGGGTTTCAGATGAATTGCAAACTGCTATTAAAGGCCTACTATCGCAGAAGACGCTCCCCTATACGGCATACAGTATTAAGAGACTGTCTAGTTTTATGGGTAAATGGATTAAGCACGGTGATTGGACCAATGACTACGTGTTACGATTATTTGATAAGCATCAGTGCGAGTTTAGTGAAGATAAAGTCCATGAAAAGCTCCTAGTCAAAGGGCGTGTTGGTAAGTTAACACCGCTAATCTACCACGAAGCTTATACTTCACTCGAGCAAGTGATCACGAAGATGAATCAATACTCTACGTTAGGGGCGAGTATGCGTTATGAACGTGGTAAGCGCGGTTCTTGGCTACAAGCCTTGGTGAAGTCAACCTGGTGCTTTGTTCGTGGATATATTTTTCGTCTAGGTTTTTTAGATGGACGCGAAGGGTTTATCTTAAGCAGCACCAATGCACAAGGTGTGTATTTTCGTAGTTTAAAAATGGCTTATTTGGTTGGCCGCAAGGATGCTTCATGAAATCTGTACTCATCGTGAAGATGACGTCGATGGGCGATCTTATTCATACTTTACCCGCAATAACCGATGCAAGGCGCGCTTATCCAGAGATAGTGTTCGATTGGGTTGCCGATGAATCGTTTGCGGATGTACCAACCTGGCATCCCGCTGTGAGACAAGTGTACAAAACGGCACATCGGCGTTGGCGTCGCTCTTGGACACAGACGTTTAAAGACAAAGAAATAAATCGCTTTATTAAGCAGTTGCGTGAACACTCTTATGATATGGTCATTGATGCACAAAGTAACTTTAAAAGTGCGATAGTGACACGCCTTGCTAAAGGTGAGCGAGTAGGTTATGACAAAGCCAGCTGTGCAGAATCCATCGCTGTACTGGCTTATCAACGTAAACTCTCTGTGGCCAAAGGTAATCATGCGGTAGCACGTTTACGTCAGCTGTTTGCAAAGGCGTTGGGGTATGAGCATCCTACGCAGGTTGATTTTGGGATTGATCCTAGTCGATTTGTGAAACCGGATTTGGTTTTACCAGAGCGTTATGTCTTTTTCACTCCCAACGCCAGCTGGGAATCTAAGCTTTGGCCAGAACACTATTGGCAGGCACTCATCAAACAGGCGAATACACAGGGATTATCCGTGGTACTTCCCGCCGGGAATGACGCTGAACTCGCTAGGGCTAAACGTCTAGCAGCAGAGGCGCCAAACGTGGTTGCCATGCCAAGATTAGCGTTGTCACAAGTAGCTTATGTTATCGCGAATGCCGCTGCTGCTGTGAATGTGGATACCGGACTCAATCACTTATGTGCTGCTTGTACTATTCCTTCGGTGAGTTTGTATGGCGCGACTGATTCAGGATTGATTGGTGGTGTGGGGGCGAACCAAGTGAATTTGCAAGCGGATTTTCCGTGTGCACCTTGTTATAAGAAGCATTGTGACTTTCAAGGGAATAATGCCGTCACGCCTGCTTGTTTTGAAGCTCTCTCACCAGAGAGGGTATGGGATCAGTTACAGCGTTTACTCGTAGATAGCAAGTAACTCGCGGGCTTTGCCACGTGTTTCACCTTTACAACTAATGTGACGGTTGACGTGGATTTCAGTGAGGCTAGCCCCTTGATAAAGAAGCTGCGACTCTTCGGTATTATGATTCGAGATGATCACTTTCGCTCCGCGCGCTGCGGCTCGCTTAGCCTCTTTGACTAGGCGAGCTTGATCGGCTGCGCTAAAGGCAGTTTGCGCATATTGACTGAAATTCGCTGTTTTACTTAAAGGGACATAAGGCGGATCGCAATACACGACATCACCGTTGCCAGCCTCTTGCATGACACTTGCAAAGTCAGACGTTTGAAAGTGTGCCAGCTTGCTTTGCTTGACGAAGTGAGCCATTTCTTTTTCGGGGAAATACGGTTTTTTGTAGAAACCGTAAGGAACATTGTATCCACCTTGGTTATTGTAACGGCACAAGCCATTGAAACCATGTTTGTTGAGAAATAAAAACAGTGCTGACTTGAGTGAAATATCCTGAGTGCTATTAAATTTTTCGCGCAACTTGTAGTAGTTGGGCTCGGTATTGTTTTTGTTGTTAAAGAAACCTTTACAATACTCAATGTAATCATTCCCAAAGTGCTGCAAATACTGATACAGCGCAATCAGATCAGGGTTAGCGTCTGAGAGTAAGTAATGTTCGAATTCGCTATTGAGAAAGACGGCGCCCGATCCCAGAAATGGCTCAATCAGGCGAGCAGAAGGCATACGCGCCAACAACGGCGTGATGTGTTTTAGTACACGGTATTTGTTTCCTGCCCATTTTAAGAAAGGTCGCACACGTTGCTCTCTTTACTGCCTAACTAATTGATAGAGTGCGACTATACACTACCTGAGATCAGAACCCAAAATGGAATTATTGGACAGGTTGGTGGGACATGGATGCCGTGGTCAAGCCAGACTATGACGAACGTAGGGGCATCGGTAACTTTCTATGGTAAAACGTCAATTTACCGACCCAAAGGATCAGTGAACTAACCTAATAGCTATCTATCTCTCTGATAATAAATAAAAAAATCAATGTCTAGACACGACCGCACCGGCAGTGATTTGCCTTATTTGCACTTTTTCTGTCAAGGTAATGGCAAAATTTTGAACGTGTCCTATACTTCACCAATACAACAAAAACACGAACACTGTTGTTGGCTTGGTAAATGGACAAGCGCTTAGGGATATAAGTTGAGGGATACGTCAGACATAGTCTACGATTAGAGTAAGGAACGACGACAAGGATAAAGAGATGAGTGAGTACGAGATAGTTTCTTCTTATCTGACTTCGCTATCGAAGACTCAGCCAGGCAAAGCAGCAGTGATGTTACTTAGAGTATTTGAGGATCTCACTATGCATGCAATCAATTCCGAGAAATGGCTGACCATCAGCAAAAAAGTTATTCCAACCTTGAATCGTATTCGTTCTAGCAGCTACCAAAATATATGGCGTGCTGAGAATGGCTCTGCGAATGATTATGATTTGACTGAAGTGTCAAAGCTGCATTTGCGTCTCGCTGTGGATTCAGCCAAAGCAACATTTGACTTGGTGGAGAATGACCACCAGGCGGAATCCATGGATACGTTTATTCAACTTGCGTCTTCTGCATTAGTGTACTGGTATCTTTATCGTTTTGATTTGGCGCTGAATTACAAACCGACTGTTGGCGAAAACTGGAAAACCATCAATAAACTATTTTCTCATATACAGCGTTTAGGTCTTGAGAACTATCCTGTCATGCCTATGCACGAACGGGGTTTCTCAACTTTAGGAGAGTTATATAAAAGGATATTGATACTTGATGTGATCAATCCTTTGCGCTTTAGCCGACGTGAACTCTTGATTTTAGATAGGTTATTATTGCCTTGGTCGAAATTACTGACTATCAATGAGAAAATGCAAAAAGACGACAACTTTATTTTAAACACTACAGCAATGCGTGGTTTAGTGCACTCAACCATTCAAGAAAGATTGAGTGGTGGCATGGGGATCAATGTGACTCAGCTTGTTGCCCTACTGAGTTGCTGGCGTGACTATGCCGGTAAAGATAAAAACAAACGGATCTCGCTTGGCGATGTCGAGTTATCACAAGAGTGCATTGATAAGATTGTGACTATTTTACAAGAGAAACCAGAGCGTAAATTCCGCCGAGTTGAGCTTAATGGTGAAATCTATGTGAAGACGCATTTACTTTCAGGGGCTCCCGATCAGACACAGTGGAAACTGGTAAATACCAGTGCGCAAGGTTATTGTCTCGAAATCCCTGAATCTATGCATGCTAAAATGGCGGTAGGACAGTTGTTACAACTCAATGAAGACATTCATGAATCTCCTGAAAGTTGGAGTATTGGCGTCGTGCGTTGGGTTCGACAAATCGATAGTTCTCATACGCATATTGGGATCCAGTTATTGGCTCCGGACGCTGAAACTATCACTATCAAGTCTAAGCATGACGCGGGTGATCACGCCTTGCTGCTACCGGAGAACTTAGTACTCGGTTATACTAGTAGTGTGATTGTTAAAGAGAAAAGTCATTACAGTGGTGATGTGGTCACGATTGCAAATGATGACACAGAGAAGTCTGTGCGATTACTCAGATTAGTGAGCCAAGGCAAAGACTTCCAACAGTTTGCGTGTCAGGTGCTTTAATCGTCAAGTAAAATTCAAACGCTTTTTTACAGGATGTACTTATTTAGCAAATCACTTTGAAGAGCAGGGCGGTGCTAGGCATAGCCCTGCTTATCTGTCTTACCTAAGAGCTTTGTCTAAACATGGCGATCGTCGGAAGAAGCGTATACAGGATAAAATCGTTAATAAATTTTCAATAAAATGTCAGCACTCCATTAAGAAAATATCCCTAAAAATCAGTATGTTAGATTCAAGAAAATTTGATTTCTTAATATTTCCTTAAGCTTTGGTGAGTACACTAAAACACATGTCGTCATTGCGACGATATTATTTACGGATAAATAATTATAAGCATGGAGGCTTAACTCATGTATTTAAATGTACTTACTGGTACGATTAGCAGAGCAGATCTTTTCGAGCAGATCAAAATCAACCGAGCACTACTACGTTCATTTGCTGATTCCACAACCATACGCAGTTTAAGTTTGTCAGACGACAAAGGCTTAGTGTATCTTGCAAAGCAGTGCCGTGCGATGGAACGTTTGGCCAAGCGTTTGGAAAAAAACAAACTTCGCTTAGATGATTGTACGAGTTCAAAGCTAGACATCCTTCTTTCACCTAAAAAGCGCATCAAAATGGCATCACTTAGGAAAGCCGGACGCTGTATTGCCAAGAATTATTTGTTTAAGCTGAATCATGTGATGTCTTTTATCATGGCAATGTTTGATTCATTGGTCGAAGATGTGATCAATCAAGCCGTTGGGGTGACACCTAGTGACGCTCGCTTTGCGGCTGCATGGGAGCTGTTAGGCTTGATGGATGACAGCCCGATGAAAGATTACTATACAGCGATGATAGCGAGAGCCAAACTCAAATCACTGACGCTCTCTGGTGCAGCCGTAACGGATGCGGTTTTGGCCGAACTACGTGAAAAAGAAACTGTACATTTTGAGCGTTTAGTATTAGGTGAAGAGTACTCGAGACTTTTCCAGCCTATGCGTGAATACTGTCTTGCTATTATGATCGAAGACGTCGCCAAGACAGATTACTTGGTTGATACAGATTGTGTCGGTAGAGCTGAGTTAGCGTCTCAGAAAAAATTACAACCTCTTATCGAGCGTGGATTGTTACAAGCTATTTGTCGATACTACACACGTGTTTGTCGCCACGATCCTATCATTAATCTTGAAAATAAAGAGCACTTACAAGTGATGTTCCGTGCTGCTTCGCGTGGGCATGTGGGATGTGAACGCTTTGTCGCCAAGATGTTAATGCTACGTCTAACCAACTTTAGTCGTTTAGATGAGTCTTTTGATAATACCTATGCCCGTCAGCTGATTAAATATGATAAATACGCAGTCAGTAATTTATTGAACAATGTATTGCTTGCTTATAAAGACAGTGGGATTAATCGTTTATTCAGCCAATTGACGATTCAATGTCAGACTTTATTGGCGGATATTTTAGATAATACGGATGCTTGCTGGCGTTTAGCGATGGTTATTCAGCATCCTGAGCTAGAGCCTGGACTGGTTTCGCAGCTTTTACACGCTGACACGGTGAAGCTACCGGCTACCATGCGCCACTTAGACTTTTCGATGGAAGCAGGTTCCAAAGCGACGGTGCTTGAAATGATAAGCGGGCTGTTCGCCCAACAGCATATACACCGGACTAGCATTGTAAATTACATTTTAAAACACGTTGACTTGAACGAGCGAAGTGCGTTGTATGTTTATTTTAACTACTTAGCAAAGCTCGGTACGCTGACGAATCCTGGCAATCCGTATTGGATGAAGAAACAAGTTAGCAAAGACGATCAAAAACGCTTCGCGGTGCATACGACTACGGTCAACATGCAGTCATTGCACGCGCTAAGCTAGTTAACCGATTTTGACAGTGACCTCCTTCTGCTTTTGCGGCAGACGCCTCGATCTTTGGGTCGGGGCTTTTTTTTATGCTTGGCACATGCTATATCTATCTTTTGATGGGATCTATTTTTAAGGAGTTCACATGTGTAAACGTTTGTGTTTAGTGCGTTTGATGACATTTTTTTTACTAGGCTGTCTAACAGCCAGTGCATTCACTGCCCCTAAAGCCAAGACGCACAAAGTTATTTGGACAGCGGTATTTTCAGATATTACCCCTCTTAACCAAACTGTCTCTAAAGAGTACTGTCTTTCACATACACCGAGTGTGATAGTGACGACCATCTCACAAATCACGAGTCAACAAGGCGTGAAAGGGCTCAATGGAGTAACAATTCGCTACCTATCGTATAAAACTCATGAAAAGGATCATTTGTTCTTTAATATTGTGAATGCCGTAGTCAGTGGTAAAGATAAACAAGGCAAGGTATGGCATGCACCGATGAAGCTTTATGAACAAACGCTGTCAAATACGGGTGTGACTAATACCGTATGGAGTACGTCGATGTGTAAGGGGAAATTTTTAGGCACACCGACAGTGATTTAGCTTTTTTTTTGCCTTAGGAGACATTTTCTAGCACACAGATTGTAAGGCGAGAATGGGTGTCTCTTGACTCACTAATCTATTGATCTAGCCCGTATGTTGGTTGGGAGTAGGCTTCTGTCTTGTGCTGATTCTAAACAGCTCTTCGATTTTTAACGAGTGAAGTAGGTAGGCGACTATCACTGCAAGCGCAATGCAAACGGGGATCAGAGAGAGTGTGAATGCGTAGTTAAAGTGGCTATAGATGATCTGGTGGTTATGGAGCTCACCACTCCAGTGGGCTAAAAGTAGATGAGAGGTCACGGTGATCACACCGACTGAGACAAGTAACTTCATACTGCTGGTTAGAGCAAAGCGAAGCCCCGCCCCTTCTGGACCGCGATGGCTTGTGCTAATCACGAAAAATGAGAGCATGTAACTACTTAATGAAATGCCACATAAGAAAAACAGTGCACAGAGAAGTGCAATGTTGGCAATCGGTAAATAGAGAATACATAACATTAAGACAAAGCTGGCGAAGGCACAAAGTAACATCAGCTGGGTGCTAAGTTTAGTATGTCGCGAGAGTAAGGCCATTAGCGGACAGCCGACAACGGCTCCAAACAATAAGATATGTGAAATCAATGAAGCAACAGCAGGAGTAAAAGAATAAGTGGTGAGCAAGTAAGACTTACCCCAAAAGTCTGCAAATGTACTGAGTGGGACGAAAATAAGTCCCGCATAAATACCGGCGTGCCAAATTCGGTAATCTTTGAGTGCCCGCAGCCAGCTATGGAATACTTGCTTATGAGGGAGCAACAGTTGACTACCGGGTTGGTATTTTGCGGCTAACACAAAGCCAACAAGTGCTAGTAGCGCAGGGGCAATAAAATAGTATGCCCAGTACTGTTCTTGTAAGCGGCTGAAATAGGTTGAGAAGCAAATAAAACTGGTGAATAGCGTCACACTAAATAAGATAGATAGTAAGTATAAGAAATTGTCAGTAGAAAGATAGCGGTGCGAAGCAGTTAGGACGAAGATGAAACTATAGCTTAGGGAAAAACTCATCAATAAGAGGTAAGAGGCGCTCAGTCGCCAATGAGGCAATAGATAGCCTGCCGCGATACAAAGACACAATACGCTACAGAGAACTAAATTTGACGATAGCTTCATTAAGTCAACTAAAATACCGGCTAGTGGGAAGAATGTGATTAAGAGTAAGTAATAATGGATGGCGGCTTGTCCCATAGGCTTTGCATGAGCGAAGGCTTGGGTTGTGTGTAGATCATGTAATGAGAGTAGCTCGACACAGCCATGACAATAAAGTAAGTACAGGCAAGCATAAACTATACTGAGATAACTTAACACAAAGTGGTGTTTTTGCTGCTGTTTAGCTAAATCCATATTCACGTCGCGACCTTGCTCATTCACTGTACTTGAGCCCCTTTCTGTTGCTCACCAGGGCTCCCTAATACCCGCGGTGATTGTAGCAAATGTTTAGGGGGGGATCCCTAGCTTGAGCGGTCTTTTTTGTTACAGATTTGTTGCTTGATGCAAGAGTTGGAAGCTTAGGCAGGTGGAGGGAAAGGATTTTTTGTGTGAATTAGCGCGCAACGCGTGATCTACCACTGTGCCATAGTTCGACTTGACCGAACTATCCAATCAAAAAATGTTAGGTTACGGCCGTTGGCCTAACCTATCCTACGGTTAGCTCCAAGGTATTACTTAGGATTTGTTAGGAGGGATTCTGACGAATAGTGCGGTTTTGAGCGCTCGGTATTCAGTTTATTCAAAGTGGCAAACAAAGGACAGATAAGCTATAGTCGCTGTTCGACAATTGTAAGAGTGTACACAAATGAATCGACTCATCATGAGATATTGTTTGATGGTTTTAGCCATAGCGCTAGGACTCGCTATCGCCTTTGGTATTAGACCGGTAATGGTATTTACACCAAGTAGTGTCATGTTACCCCTAACCAAAAAACGCTTGCCAGCCTATAAAGGGGATGTGTCTGTGTTAGCGAGTCTTCCGTTGAGCTACCGGGCTGTTGGTAACATTCATATGGAGCTTCACTTTACTGGTAACGAAGAAGCACAACAGACACAAATGGTTAAAGTTGCACAAAAGCTTGCTGCTGCCTATGGTGCAAATGCAGTTTGGCTAAAAGTGATGGGGCATACCGCGGCGGACAGTGTACTCGGTGAGACATTAGTCTTACGCGCTGTGGCTCTTAAAATCTAACAACTCCTGAGGTACGGATGAATATTGATTTTCCTTTTTTACTCCTGACATTAACGATTGTTTCTGGTTTGATCTGGTTGTTTGATGCGGTTTTTTGCAAAGATCACCCTGAAGACTCTGCTGAGGGGCGGTTACCACTTATCGTGGATTACGCAAAATCGTTTTTCCCTGTATTTTTAATCGTCTTCTTAGTAAGAGCCTTTGTTTTCCAACCATTTGAAGTACCGAGTGAATCACTAGAGCCGACTATCATGCCGGTGGAGCTATTGTTCGTCAGTCAGTTTGCTTACGGGTTTAAGCTACCGATTTGGAATTGGCGTTTCTTACCCTTTGCGACTCCCCAGCGAGGTGATGTCGCAGTCTTTCATTATCCGGTTAATCCTAAGCGCGATTTGATCAAACGCGTGATCGGCGTGCCAGGTGACAAGGTAAGCTATATCAATAAGATCTTATACATCAATGGTAAAAAGCAAAAATTAACGTTTATCAAGACGACTGATTCACGTATTGGTTCTGGTCCGCTATTTGAAGTCAAAGAGTATGAAGAGAACTTAGGTGGCATTAAACACAAAATCTATGTTAGACCCGATAAACCCGCACACAACTTTTATAACCTAGTTGTGCCTAAGGGTGAGTACTTCATGATGGGAGACAACCGTGATGAAAGTGATGATGGACGTTTTTGGGGATTTGCGCCAGTTCGTGACTTTGTCGGTAAAGCTAAGATTATTTGGTGGAGCTGGGATAGGATCTCAAAAAGCCCACGTTGGTCTAGAATAGGCACGCTACTCTAATCTAAGCTAAGCTAAGCAGAAGCTATCGAGTAGCCATAAGTTATAGCTCATGATCGCATGCATCGATTCAAAACATACCGATGAGCGTGTATAGAAGCTCTGGTTCTTACCTTGTTTTTCTTTGATAGCCCATGGCAGGCCCCGCTCGATATCGTCCCAATATGCTTAATCGTTTTTGCAATTCATCGGGGTGCTTGTGGGGCTTACTGCATTACATCTTAACTTGGACTCGCTTTCGCGTACGGAGATCACTAACATAGTGGGTAAGGCCCTTGACCCATTTTATCATGGTTACAATCGAGGACCTTTTGCAGCAGCAGCCGGTTGATAACGAACTTAAGCAAGGGAGAAATGGTGGCCAGAGGCAGGCTCGAACTGCCGACACAAGGATTTTCAGTCCTATGCTCTACCAACTGAGCTATCTGGCCACTTAGGTGGATATTCATCCTGTTAGAGAGGCGACATTAAATACGATTGAGGGGCGTTGGTCAAGCGGTCAGTCATAACTTTAGTAATTGTGCGTCGTAATATCTTGCAGATAAAGGAAGTGCATGGCAAAAAATGCCCAACTCGCGTTGCTATTAGCATTTATTCAATGGGTTGGTTACCATTTACTAATACTATTTAAGAGAGGGAACTTCACATGAAAAAGATGGTAACAATTGGTCTACTCGGTGCTGGTATCATGACTGCCTTAAGCGCTAGTGCTGTTACCCCAGGCTTTTTCCTGCAAGCGCAAGCTGGCTACGGCGGTATGTATACGCGTAAGATGTCCGCGGGGAGCGCAAGCTTACGTTCCGTTGATCTGCGTAAAGGGGTCGCTGGACGCGTTTCCGTTGGCTACCTGTGGAGTCGTAACCGCTTTGCCTATGGGGTTGAAGGTGGCTATGAAACTTACCCTGATAACAAATACGTGACAACTAGAGAATACAAATATAAAGGTTACAATCTCGATTTCCTCGCTGTGGTTGATGCTGATATCGTAGCGGGATTGTTTGCTGAAGCTAAAGCTGGATATGCGTTTGTCCAACAAAACTATCAGCAGCGTGTTGGGACAACAATTACGACAGATATTGATAGCAACAAATGGTTACCAATGTTTTCAGCCGGTGTAGGTTATGAGTTAACGCATCGTTTTGATGTGAATGTCAATTACAACTACATCTTAGGTGATCATGCAAATCCATTTGCAAGTGCTGCCCACAATCAGAACCGTGTTAGCACCGTAAGTGCTATTTTGCTTGGTGTTAAGTATAAGTTTGCGTAAAACTTGTGGCATCTAGCATAACAGACGCGACAAACGTAAGTGCCAAAGAGTCAGGCGAGCTCGTCAGTAAATGTATGGCTATGCCCCGTGATACCAACGCTAACGGTGATATGTTCGGGGGCTGGCTAGTTTCTCAAATGGATTTAGGCGCTGGGATTTTAGCCAGCCGCCAAAGTCATGGGCGAGTGGTTACCGTCGCTATTGATAAGATGACTTTCCTACTACCGGTTTATGTCGGTGATACCGTCTGCTGTTATGCCAAGCTACTCTCTACCGGTACAACATCGATGCTGATCAAAGTCGAAGTGTGGGTGACTCGCCGTTTTACGCTTAATAACGAAAAAGTTACCGAAGGCTTGTTTACTTTTGTCGCGGTTGATGATGACGGCAAACCTCGTAAAGTGGGCGATTGAACCATCTCTTTTATTGGATTATCTGGCCAAGCTAGCGAATGACAAAGCTGTAGGGTAGAGGTTGGTACACGTCTACCACCCCACGCTACTAACCAAGTTTACGACTGCTCTGGCGGCACATAACCCTCTGGCTTGTCACTCGTCTCATCACTAAATAGAAACTTTTCCATTTCTCCACACAGAAAGTCACGTGATTTTTTGTCGAGCATGTTAAGACGATACTCAT
>JAUHZG010000170.1 GCA_030425845.1 Gammaproteobacteria bacterium | reverse complement strand
GAACTCGGTCGCGACTTTCGCGCACGGCGGTCTCTGGCATGCCGCCTATGGTAAACCCGGGTAGTCCTTTAGAGAGATGGACTTCCACACTGACCTCTGGGGCAGCAATGCCAGCGGGACTGCGTGAATGAATAATGGCCAGCGACATGATGATTTCCCTTCCGTGTGATTAATTTTGATCAAGGTAGCAACGTTAATTGAGCCAAACTGTTTTAACAAGAGACATGATCGGCGTTTTGGACACGGAGAGTTTTGCTATCGTTTTACTCGAAAAATATTTAGTGATACGCTGCGACCTCATATCCCTAGAAACAGCACGCTAGTGAACATTCGTAGGGCTATTCTAAGTTCGATAGCAGTAACTAATTCCTTGCGTTCTACAGTCGAATTTAGTGCGAGAACTGACATAATTGATGATGAGCTATCCATGCTAACGACATCTAAACAAAGACGCGTCTTACGAGGCTTATGGGCCAGTTTCTATTTCGGTATGAACTTCGATGAGGAAGAAGGTGCGGCTCACTATGCACCAGCGATGCTGCTATTGACGGCAGTCGTGGCGGTGCCGATTGGGCTGCTTGTGCAGTTCGCTGCAAAACAGCCGTTCTATACTTCGGCGATGGCCTGGTGGAGTCTTGGTAATGCACTCTTGTTTTCTCTTGTAGGCTTACGAGACGTGTTGCGTACACTCGCTTATGGTTATTTTCCTTGGTCATTTTACGAGAAATTTGATTTAGATCGGATTAGGAATGACTTCTTTGATAAGTGGTTGATGCCTCCTTATGAGCTAGGCAGACGAGTACTTATTCCGGGGGGGACTAAAGATAACTGGCCATATTTTCGTTTTTTCACTTTGCTAGGCTTTACGGTAAGTACAACACTGCAGATATGTTCACAAACCACTACAGTGAATAGCAAACGGATGGGTGAAATAACGGGACTGACTTTTGTGGCTGGATTGGTAGGTCTTAGCAATGTAATACAAGTGTCGTTATGGTTGTTTATCATGGGAGTCATTTCAGGGGTATGCCTATTGCTGGCTGGTTTTGGACTAATAGCGACTTCTTGTGCTGTCGCGTTGCTAGGCGTATTTGGTCAATACTATATACGAGAAGGCGGTGTGTTATCCTCGGCTTGGCGTCAGCGTTTGTACGATAACAACCTCCTTTACGAGTCAGATGCAAACTGGCAGATTATGCGGGGTGTGAGTGTCGTTGCATTGTTAGGTTTGATGGGGTGGCTTTTATCGCGGGCTGCACTCCCAACAGAAGATAAGATACTGATAGGTATTAGTTGTTCACTTTATTTGTTGGTGGGCTTACCTGGCGTGATAAATACATTAGTGCTGATCGTTAAAAATTTATTGTTTGGTATAAAGTTCGACTCAGCTGCTTCTTCGTCTGCGGCGAGTCACTCTTACCTTGACGCCTTTTTTAGCTGGTATCGTAACATCCTCTCGCAAAGCTGTATTCCCTACACTGCCTATGAAGGTTTTATACCACAGAATGAGCATGGCAGGATGACCTGGCGTAACATAACGCTGTTGCTCAGTGCTGCAGTGGCGAGTTTATTGATGACTGTGCCTGCGGCTAAGGGGCAGATACCTGGTTATGCTTTTCCCTTATTGCTAGGAGGAAGTTTTTTATTCAATATCATTGGACTGTTGGGTGTGATTCAGTTACTTGGGAGCGCCATTCGTTTCCTCAAAGCTATGGCAAAACTGTCAGTGTATTTAATCTCGTTCAGCTTAGCCGTTTACGCCAAAGCGCTAGCCAATGGTTTTATTATTCCTGCGATTCGACTCAAAAAAGCGCGGACTTCGCAAAGATCCATCATAAATCCATGTGTGTGCTTGTTAGCGGCGGGATTATCGATGGGATGGTTTTTTAAGTCCTTGGATGATGAGCATGTTCATGTTGATATTTTCTTGCAGGTGACGCTATGGGCAATTTCTACCTGTGTCGGCGTGTGGATTAGTGAGACCGTTCCAAATTTACGGCCAAGCTCTTCTCTGCCACCTAGCCCGGTGCCCTCTCCTAGCGCTGCCCAGAGGACAGCAAGGCCGAATGGCCTTTTAAGTGCTGAAATGAATGGGTTATGTCTCACTTGGCATTGGGTGAAACAGCAACGCGTGGCCGATTGGTTAACGCGATCACTTTTTATTAGTGAAGCTGAGCGAACCATTCGCAAGATTTATTACCATAAAGACGAGATGAATATTCGTTTGATTGGCGACACCGCATTTAGAGTACCTTGCGTGAGTTTATCCTATGAGGATAACATTTATCGACTAATTGGCTGGGCTGAGTTCAATACTACCGGCCTACATTTCATACCGGCTGAAGCCGGTGCAGCCGAATCTGAGTCCTTTGATCTTAAGGCGTGGTTTGATGATGAGGGTAACTTCGATAGAACGCCGTTTTTAACGCGAGAGGAAGTGCCCTGTTGTCCGACGCGTACTCTTATCGCTTGAATGAGCGCTTACGTCAGTGACGTAAGCGCTGAGTGGCAGTGCTTAACGGTTGAGCCAGGCTAAGTATTTTTTGACACCCTCTTCAACGGTATGGAAATCTTGATCGTAGCCACAAGCCCGTAGCGCACCGAGGTCCGCTTGGGTATAGCTTTGGTAGTTGCCTTTGAGGTTTTCAGGGAAAGCGATATAGTGGATGTCGCCTTTGCCATGGTAGTCTTTGACGGCATTCGCTACATCATTAAAGCTTTGTGCTTTGCCGGTGCCACAGTTGAATATGCCTGATTTGTCAGGGTTTTGCCAAAACCACAGCGCCACTTCAACGACATCTTCAACGAACACAAAATCACGCAATTGTCCGCCGTCGTCATATCCATCACTGCCTTCGAACAAGTTCATTTTACCTGTTTCTAGCAGTTGGTTGTTAAAATGGAAAGCGACACTGGCCATTTTACCTTTATGTTGTTCGCGTGGTCCGTAGACGTTAAAGTAACGCAGGCCAACTACTTGCGATAGGTTATCGTCGAAGTTGGCTCGCATGTATTGATCGAACTGCCACTTCGAATACGCGTACATGTTCAGCGGCTTTTCGTTAGTAGGCGCTTCGCTGAAGGTTTTACCATCGCCATAGACCGCAGCACTGGAAGCGTAGATAAAAGGAATGCCTTGCTCTTGGCAAAAATGATAAAGCGACTTAGAGTATTCGTAGTTGGTTTCCATCATGTAGACGCCATCCCACTCGGTAGTATCCGAGACGGCGCCTTGATGGAAGATCACTTCGATGTTCGTGACTGCACCATTTTCATCTTCTTCGAGTTCTTCGTCATAATCTAACTCAGAAATATCGTCTAACAAGGCAAGAAAATCGTCCTTATCCATGTA
>JAUHZG010000169.1 GCA_030425845.1 Gammaproteobacteria bacterium | reverse complement strand
CGAGAAGACACTCGGTTCTTCACGCCGTTTGAAGACTCTCATCAAGAAAGAGCTGCAAGCCACGGTCGACGAGTTTGGCGATAAGCGCCGCTCCCCTATCGTCAAGCGAGATGAAGCACAAGCGATTAATCTCACTGAGAAGCTACCAGCGGAACCCATTACTGTGATTTTATCAAGTAAAGGTTGGGTACGTAGTGCCAAAGGCCATGAAATGGATCCCGCTAGCCTCAACTACCGCTCAGGCGACGAACTACTCTCTTTTGCGCGAGGTAAGAGTAATGCGCTCGTTGCCTTCCTTGACAGTGAAGGTCGCAGTTACTCCTTAATGGCGAACTCGCTACCGTCCGCACGTAGCCTGGGCGAGCCGTTAACCGGCCGTGTGACACCGCCCCCTAAATCCGAATTTTTATCGGCGTTAATGGGCGTAGACGATCAGCCTTTATTAGTCGCCTCTGATGCAGGTTATGGCTTTGTCACTAACTTAGCTGAATTGTATTGCAAAAACAAAAAAGGGAAAGCCCTCATCAAAGCACCTACTGGTGCACGCGTGCTACCGGCACAAGTGATCGATGATGCTAAGAAAGACTGGTTAGTCTCCATAACTAATATCGGTAATATGCTTATCTTCCCAATCAGTGAACTCCCCGTGATGACAAAAGGTAAAGGTAATAAGATCATTAACATTCCTAGCAAGAAAGTCGCTGATCGTGAAGAGTTTGTCGTCGCCGTGGCGGTGATGAGCCAAGATGACAGTCTCAAAATCTACAGTGGCAAACGCCACACAGTGATGAAAAATAAAGATCTGAAAAACTACTTGGGTGAACGCGGCCGACGGGGCCACAAACTCCCACGTGGTCTACAGAAGGTGAGTAAAGTTGAAGTAGTGTCCTAAGGCACTGCTGCACGCCTTTTCCTCTCAACCGCCCAAGGTATTTTGCCTTGCAATATTCGCCAAAAGGCCTTAACCTTTACCTTTCAACTCTAGACGTTACAATTACGACTACGTCTGTACAGACTCAGGAGAGGTTATGTTATCGACGGTAGCAGCACCGCGTTCACAGTCACTACCCCACTCAGCACTTGAACTTGCTGACACTATCAATCACCTCTCATGCTTACTTGAAGCACAATGCCAACTCGAAAAATCACACTATGATAACCTTGGGCAGCTTCGTCAACATATCAGATCAAACCCAGATCTAATGCGCGAATGGTATTTCGCCCATATCGAGAGGCTCTATGAAATAGCTAGCGTACTAAGACAACATATTTCAGCCTGCCTTACTCACTTAGAGTCACATGGTTCTCCTTGCCCCTATCACACAGATGATCTCGATAGATTAGTTTACCTAAACATCCCCTATCCCCATGAGCTAGATCAGCCTGAGACCACTAACCAATTAACCGAAGACTTAAAGCATGCTTCAGTTCTATTTGTCTGGGCAGAGCAATATGGGCATACCACCTATGACTTAAGCTTTAAGCGACAACGTGAACTCGCCACTTATCATCGACGTCAGAAAATGTCATTACCCCAGCCTCCTACCTCAACGAACTATTGGTCGTGGTTATACTTTGTTTGTTCATTATTCCTTTATTGTGATGGCAGAGAAAATGTTATTGATCCCAGACCGCCTAGCGGGGTTTCACACCAAGAGTGGTATACTGCCATCGAGTCAATACTCTCTGAACATCGCCAGTATGAGTTAGCTGTCACATCAATTTGTTTGCAGCAATTACGCGAAAGTAACCCCGACTACTTTGAGAGGGTTCAGCATGTCGTTGAAGGTAGAGTGCTTGCCGAACATCATTTAGTGTTACTCGCTTTTTTAGCTCATGCGAGCATTGCAACTTTCCTCGAGCGCCTTTCTATGATTCAGCAAGTATTTGCACGCTCTGATAACTCTGGCACGCCTGTGCTAGCGTCAATTAGTCGGTTAGCCATCGTAGATGCTGAAAAAAGTGATGTCCATGAAGCCTTACTAATCAATATCGCCCCCCTCTCCCAAGCATCAAACGAAGCGGACAAGCTCCCAGGACTGGACCCCGAATTTTGGCGACCGCCAAAACGAGTCAGCGGTGTTCGTTCCGCGCCCTCCTCTCCGTTTAGCTTGTTCGGAAAACTAACAAAAAAGAGTTACCGCCCTCGTTCATTCAGTGAAGGTGAAAAGCCGACAGAAACACTCCCTCCCGAACTACAATTAGGCCAAAGCGCTTGGGAGAAAATAACACATGTCACCGATGAAACATCTGCCCGACGACTTAGTACTCTCAACCCAAAAGCCAGACCATTCTCTTTTACTTTTGGTTCTGGCTAACACGATAAATTAATGGCAGCATTGTGTTAAAAAGACCGTTTCCTTCAATTGGTTAACCCGGTTAATTTATAGTATACTTTATATTAACCCGGTTAAATTAAAGTGTATTTTATATTAACCAGGATAAATCCGATAAATCAACTGGTTATAAACATGAAAGCCGACGTGAAACAACTCTTACAACGACTCAATCCCTGGTTAAATCAGGATGCCGCCACTCAATTTATTGATTGTTCGAGCTACCTGCCCCGCTTGCAAACCCAGGCACTAGGGCAACCAGACTGGGATGATGCTTGCTTGATTTTACTTGGACCAAGACAAACAGGTAAAACCACGCTAGGAAAACTTCTAGCAAAGCAAGTCATCGACTCAGGTCGCTTCTCGCAATTACTTTATGTCAATTTTGATTATTTAGAATTTCGTCAGTGGGCAAGCGTCCCTTTGTTTTTAGATGAGGCTATCAAACACTTTTCTCTGAACAGCCCTGTGATCTTTCTTGATGAGGTTCAACGGCTAAACAACCCTGGACTATTACTGAAAAGCCTTGTTGATTTACAAATGCCAATCAAGCTAATCGCCTCTGGCTCATCTCAACTAGAGATGCGAAGTAAGGTTCAAGAGTATCTAACCGGCAGAAACCTGACCGCCACCATTTTACCTTTTAGCTATGAAGAGCTAGGTGAACAAAAAGAAGAAAGGATCATCTATGGCTGCTACCCAAGAGTCACACTACACACTAAGCAGGAACAAATTTTAGCAAGCCTTTACCAAGACTATATTCACAAAGACATTATCGAAATCCTTAAAGTCGGCAAACCGGATGTCATCCAAAAACTAATTGGCTTACTCGCGCATTCATCAGGCCAACTAGTCAATTACAACCAACTTGCTAATGATTGTCGCATTACTATACCCACTGTGCAAAATTACTGTGACATTTTAGAGAAAACGTTTGTTATCACTAAAGTAACCCCATTTGTTGGCAACAAGCGTAAAGAACTTGTCAGCAATCCACTTTACTACTTTATTGACAATGGCTTTCGCAATCAGGCGTTACGCGAATTCTCACCACTTGATTCACGGCAAGATGTAGGGTTATTAATAGAAAGTACCGTATTCCAAGAGCTCTATAAATTCAGGGCAC
>JAUHZG010000021.1 GCA_030425845.1 Gammaproteobacteria bacterium | reverse complement strand
GCTGAACTCGGAAAATCAGGTTTACCTGGCAACTGGTGTGGTGCTCGATACCTGGTTTGTAGAGACCACTTTGGCACGAGCTGTTCGAACACGCAAAGATTTCATGAAATGTTATCTGCAAGATGCATTAAACCAATCAGAATATCCATTATCCATATTATCGGTGGCATCAGGGTCGTCAAGAGAGCTACGAGAGCTTGGCCGTGACTTGTTAGGTAAAGTGAAACTTCATTTATTTGATAATGAGCTGGATTCGTTGACCTACTCACAAGCAATGTGTGAAGAAGTTAACCCTGATATTTCACTCCATACGCAAAAAGGAAACTGTCTACGGCGAAATGCGTTTGATGTATATAGCGCTGACAGCTTGGACATCATCTACTCTGTTGGACTGTACGATTATTTAAGTGACAACTTAATGCTGAGCTCAATTGAAAACATAAAGAAAATACTCAAACCTAATGGGAAGTTTGTGTTTGCTCTCAAAGACAGTTCTCACTTTGATACATGGCTATATGACTGGTTATTTGATTGGACCTTTGTCCCTCGTAGTAAAGCAGATGGCTTCACTCTGGCTGAGAAAGCGGGTTTTGATGTCACGGCAGCCTATACCAGCTTATGTCAAGCGATCACAATTTACGAATGTAAGAACCAGATTTAAATTTTTGGTAGCTTCAGTTCAATTAACCTGAGGGTAATTCGCATGGTGATTTCGTTTTAGCGTGCGAGTTAGCTCTTCCATAACACAATTATAGGTAAGCATCCTTATGAAGTTACAAGTCATGAATTTTGATGTAGATGATTTATCTACCTGCAAACCTGGTTCTGAAGTTGGAAAAATCAAACAGCAAAGCGAACGCTTTAATCGGGCGCTTATTCCCCGAGAGGTGGTCGTACGGCTTAATCAAACAAGTGCATTAAAGGCTTTGGGCTATTGCGTACTTCAGTGGGGACTCATTGTGCTTTCAATAGTCATGTCTGTTACTGTCGGTCATTGGGCCATGTACGTTGCCGCTGTATTGGTCATTGGCTCAAGACAGCATGCCTTATTGATTTTAATGCACGAGTCGGTGCATCATCACTTATTTAAAAATAAAAAATTAAGTGATTGGTTCAGCGATCTTTTACTCGCGTTACCCTTTGGTATACTAACTTCCTCTTTTAGGCGCTTCCACTTTAGCCACCACCGCTATGTCAATCAGAGCAACGACCCTGAAAAAGAGTACTATGATCTGGAAGGTGAATATCAATTTCCCAAAAGTCCTTACAACTTCGCTAAATGGGTTATAGCCGATTTGACTGGGATTAGTTTTATTAGCACTTTAAGACTGCTATTTACTTTTAATTTCATATTACGCCTCTTTGACAAAGACCGCATCACTGCTGCAGAGCTTATCAGAGTTATTATTTTCTATAGCCTAGCGATTGGTTTTATCAGCTATTTTCAGTGCTGGAAGGGATTTTTTGCCTACTGGGTAGTCCCCGGGCTTACAGTCATGGCGGTTTCAATACGCCTGCGTGCTATTGCAGAACACATGGTGACACCCAATGATTCGGAACTTCATTGCTTTCGTACTACAACGGGAAGCTTATGGGAAAGACTGTTTATTTCACCTTGCGCTATCAACTATCACACCGAGCATCACCTTTTTCCTGGGGTGCCTTTCTATAACTTACCTAAAATTCATAAGGAGCTGATGAAAATTCCAGAGTATTCCGATAATGCACTCGTTTACGCTTCCTACTTTGGTAAATACGGGTCCTTGGCACAATTGATCAAGAAAAAAGTGGTAGTCGAGAAACAACTCGCGTAGTGACAACGCTGAGAAAATAGGGGTGATAGCTAGCTTAATTCGTTACATGCGCTTATCATATGCGACTAGATTAAGGCTGCTCCCCTAAACGTCTGATAGGTACGCCCGCTTTTAAGTTTTCTTCAATTTGCTCTAAGCTTACGCCCTTTGTATCGGGTACAAAAAAGTACACAAAAATCAACGCAAGTACTGAGAGGGCACCAAATAAGGTAAAAGTACCACTTGGGTGTAAGGTCTGGATAAGCGTTAAAAAGCTCATTGCCACGAGAAAGTTAAACAGCCAGTTACATGAGACCGCGACACTCATCGCCAACCCACGGATTGCTAAAGGAAAGATCTCCGCCGGGAGTAACCAAGCAATCGGTCCTAAACTCACGGCAAAACCTGCAATATAAGCAACCATACTCAGCAGAGCGAGCCATTTCAGCAAACTCGCATGGGACGCTTGATGACCAAAAGCAAAACCTAAATAAAACAAGCTCGCTGTCATACAGATTAGCCCACCAATCAGTAAGGGCCGTCGTCCCCACCTATCAAGTAGAGGTAAGGCAAAAATGGTAAACAGCACATTGACCGTTCCCACAATCACGGTGGCCAAGATAGCCGTTGACGCTTGGTGGAATCCGGCTATTTTCAAAATAGTGGGAGCATAGTAGATAATGGTATTGATCCCTGTGATTTGTTGGAAAATATTAATCCCAAAGCCAATTAACAGCGCAGGTAAGACCCACTTTTTCAGGAGTAAATGCCAGTTACGTTGACTCTCATATTGATTGCTTTCTAAGATGGCATTGATCTCTTGGGTTACCCGTGTTTTCTGACGAATTTTCTTCAATAGTTTCTTGGCTTCCTCGAGTTTACCCCGACTGACAAGCCAGCGTGGACTTCGTGGTAGAAACATCATCCCAATAAATAAGATAATTCCTGGGATCACACCCAGACCTAGCATGTAACGCCAACCATTCACTTTATCGGCAAAGGCATAATCGATAGCATACGACAGTACGATTCCAAGGGTAACAGCGAGTTGATTGAGAGAGACAAGAGCGCCTCGTACTTCAGGAGGTGAGATCTCAGAAATATACAAAGGGGCGACATAGGAGCCGACGCCAATGGCTAAGCCTAAAATAAACCGTCCACCAATTAAGATTAACACTGTGGTTGAATAGGCGCTGACTAACGAACCAATGGCAAAGAGTAATGCAATCACTAATAGTAAAGAGCGCCTCCCATAACGATCAGCAAGATGACCACTGGTAAGAGAACCTAAAAAAGCACCAGCAAGTACAGCACTGACCACACACTCAATTTGGGTGGCATTAAGCGCAAACGTTTTCCTAAAGAAAAGTAGGGCGCCTGAGATCACTCCGGTGTCATAGCCAAATAAAAGTCCGGCTAGGGCGGCGATACTAGCGATCACTATCACGAATCCAGTCACGGGAGTTGAGCTTTTATTGTTCATGTTCTGCCTTGAGTTCGTCTTTTAAGAGGCTGCATTCTGCCTTTTTCTAAAGGCCTGTGCAAATAGCGTGAGTAAAGAGTGATAGGTTGCTAAAGTCTTTGGCTTTCGTTACTTTGATACTATGAGCACTCTACTTGTTTTACAGTTTGATCCTAGCGCGCAGCGCCAAAGAAGCGAGGCTGTGCTCACAGTAGCACAACAGTTACTCTCTCAGTCGCAACTCGTATCACTGTTCTGCCAAGAGCAAGCTGTGTGGCTAGGCACAGAGGCACATAACAACTGGTGGCAACCCTTGTTGCCTTTGGCCAGAGAGCATAAAGTCGCTTTTCACCTATGTTCGGCGAGTTGTGAGAGCCTAGGGATAGAGGCAGAACACGTAAGTGCGCCCTTTGAGATAGTCGGCTTGACCACGCATATTGCGTGGTGTCACCGTGCAACGTCTGTGGTGCGGTTATGAAGGTCGTGTGCTTATTACTCGCTCATCATTCATCTAGTACCCTCTACGCGAATTTAACACGTGCAATGGCTTATGCTGCCTGTGAGGATGAGGTCACTCTCCTCATTGAAAGTCGCTGTCTAGAGAAACTTACTACGAACGGCGGTGAACTCGCCCGAGAGCTGCTTGGGGTGATTGCAAAGTGGGAGTTATATGACTTCGTCGCTGCGTATACTGAAGCGCCCAGCGCATCACAAGCTTCTCTTAAAGTGTTATCTTGGCAGGGCTGGCGTAAAGGACTGATAGAGGCCTCACAGGTCGTCTCATAAGATATTGTGCGAAGTCTCTGGTCAAAAAACAACCTTATCTAATTAATCACTCGAATTTTCACGAAGTTAAGCGAAAAGGGCTTTGCACAAGTCGTCAATTATTGTATTCTCTCACCTTTGCGGAGAGGTGGCTGAGTGGTCGAAAGCGGCGGTCTTGAAAACCGTTGAGGGTGCGAGCCCTCCCAGGGTTCGAATCCCTGTCTCTCCGCCATGTGCTTTAAGGACGACGGAGAAACCGCTTGATCAACATCATAGTAGTCGATGATCACGAGCTTGTTCGAGCTGGCATCAAAAAGCTACTTGCTGACGTTCAAGGCCTAAAAGTGATTGGTGAAGCCGATTCCGGAGAGTCTATCATCAGTCAAGTGCGCCAACTCAACCCTGACGTTGTCTTACTCGATTTGCGTATGCCAGGTCTTGGCGGTATCGAAACTACTAAGCGTCTCACACGATTATTACCCTCCTTAAAGATCTTAGTGCTAACCAGTAAGTCAGATGAACTATTCGCCGCAAAGCTTTTACAAGCGGGTGCCATGGGCTTTCTAACCAAAGGCTGTCATCCTGATGAGCTTGTGATTGCTATACGCAAAGTTTTTGTCGGTCAGCGTTATCTTAGCCCTGATATTGCCCAAAAGCTTGCACTTCAACATGTTAACGAAGGCGATGAATCACCCTTGATGCAGCTTTCCGATCGTGAGTTGCAAATTATGCAGCTCATCGTTCAAGGGGCGCGAGTGCAAGATATTTCGGAGAGCCTTTGTCTTAGCACGAAAACTATCAACAGCTACCGCTATAAGCTCCACGACAAATTGAAAGTGAATAACGATGTTGAGCTGACACACTTAGCGCTTCGTTATGGATTAATTGAAGACGTTAATGAAGCCTAATGGCGACGCCTTTTGACGCCAAACAATTTTTAGCGACAGTCTCGACTCACCCAGGCGTTTATCAAATGTATGATGAAACGGGTGAATTACTTTATATTGGCAAGGCAAGAAATCTACGCAACCGTCTTCAAAGTTACTTTAAACAAAACCATACCAACGTAAAAGTGGCGACAATGGTGAAACGCATCGCCGATATTCAAATCACACTTACCCAAAGTGATACGGAAGCCTTACTGCTCGAACATAACCTTATCAAAAAACACCGGCCACCGTTCAATGTGTTGTTACGAGATGATAAGTCTTACCCCTATATCTTTATCTCTGCCGATGAGTATCCGCGCATTGATATGTACCGAGGGAGTCGTAGTAAGAAAGGGCAGTATTTTGGCCCATACCCCAGTGCGGTTGCGGTCAAACAAACATTGGCAATGTTGATCAAAATTTTTAAGTTGCGCCAATGTTCAAACTCATATTTTTCTAATCGTACACGTCCTTGTCTGCAATACCAAATTGGACGCTGTAGCGCTCCCTGTGTAAAAAAGGTTTCGCAAGAAGAGTATCAGCGAACGATTGATGAAGCCGTGCGTTTTCTACAAGGTCGTTCCAACGAGCTGATTAGGGAGTATCAACAACGTATGGACACAGCGGCAAATGCACTTGACTATGAAACAGCCGCGACACTACGCGATCAAATCAAAGCCATACGTCACATCCAAGAAGAACAACATGTGAATACTGGGAATAACTCGGTGGATGTCTGTGTGATCCAATCTGAGCGTGAATTTGCGGTAGTGGAAGTGTTGATGATCCGAGACGGACAGCTACTTGGCAATAAAGCCTATTTTCCTAAAAATCCAATGCGACTCGCAGAAGTTGAGTTGTTACAAGAATTTGCTGAGCAATATTATTTAGCACAGCCAGCGACCTTACTGCCTAATGAAATAGTACTGAATCATCCTATTGCTGAGCAAGACATGTTAGCCAGTTTGTTACAGCAAAAGCTGGGGAAGAAAATTCATCTCAAAACAAATGTACGCAGTGAGCGTGCCCGTTGGCTAAGCTTGGCTCAGGAAAATGCAAAGGCGTCTCTTGCGCAGATGATAGGAAAAAGGGCGACCAGTCAAAAGCGTTTCAGTGAGCTGCAACGATTGCTGTCCCTAGATGCATTGCCTAAGCGACTGGAATGCTTTGACATCAGTCATAGCCACGGTGAAGCAACGGTTGCCTCATGTGTGGTCTTTGGTCCTGAAGGCCCAATGAAAAGTGAATATCGACGCTTTAATATCGAAGGGATCACGGCAGGGGATGATTATGCCGCAATGAAACAGGCTCTGATGCGCAGGTATAGTCGTCGTCTCACACAAGGCAAGCCATTACCCGATATTCTCATTATTGATGGGGGGAAAGGGCAGATAAAACAAGCGCTGGAGTGTTTAGACGAATTAGCGATAACGTGTATTCAAGTGTTAGGGATTGCCAAAGGGCCATCACGCAAAGCAGGGTTGGAGGAGCTATTTTTTGGACCACAGCGCGTGACGCTGAGTGAGACGGCAGATAGTCCTGCTTTACATCTGTTGCAACATATACGTGATGAGGCTCACCGCTTTGCTATTACCGGTCACCGTGCGCGTCGTGACAAAAAGCGACAAGTTTCCGTGCTTGAAACAATTGAAGGGATTGGTGCCAAAAGGCGCAAGCAGTTGCTCGCGCACTTTGGTGGCTTAAGCTTTATAAAGAATGCTAGTATAGAGGAACTAGCTAAGGTACCTGGATTTAATCTAGAGCTTGCTAAACGCGTCTTTGACGCTTTACATGACTAAGGAGCCTCCGTGAAAATCAACTTCGCCACGTCACTTACGCTGATGCGTCTTGTCTTTATTCCTATCTTAATCATTTTGTTTTATTGCCAATTTCCAGGAAGTCGCATCTTATGTGGGTGTTTATTTGCCTTATCAAGTATCACTGATTACTTCGATGGCTATATAGCCAGAAATTATAACCAGCAATCTAAGTTTGGGGCATTTTTGGATCCGGTTGCGGACAAGTTAAGTGTTGGAGTGGCTTTGATCTTGCTCGTTGAGCAGCACCATGCGGCTTACATGACTATTCCCGCGGTTATCATTGTGGGGAGAGAGTTGGTGATTTCGGCATTGCGCGAGTGGATGGCTGAGCTTGGTCAACGCGCAAGTATTGCGGTTTCCTATGTCGGTAAAGTAAAAACCTGTACACAAATGGCGGCAATTAGTTTTTTACTTGGCTACAAAACCGGGATATGGAACTGGTTGGACTGGTCAGGGCTGATTCTTATTTATGTGGCGTCACTCTTAACCTTGTGGAGTATGTGGCAGTATCTCAAAATTGCTTGGCCTAGCTTGATGGAGAGCTGAGAAGGCTCAGCAGTAGGCCCTCAGTCCAAGTGATATGTGCAGGCTCTATCGTTTCATTATCAGCGAATTTGAGTTCTTTTAGTAGCACGTAGAGATAGACAGGGCGAATACAAGCGGTCCAGGCAAGCTTCTTGGGTAGCGTTGTGTTATGTTCGAACCAACTGAGAGTATGCTTGGGATTGTTACAAAGTAGCTTGGTTTGCAAGAGGATGCTAGCAGGGCTGTATTTGTAGGGTAAGTGAAGATATTCTAGAACACTCTTGAAGTGATGGCCTATTCCTATAAACCGAGCTCTTTTCTTAGGTACTGAGACAAGCTGTTGGATGTGATAGTGGGATAAGTAGTGCTTAAGTGCTTTTTGACATTCGCTAAAATCAAAGTGGGCCGATTTGATCTTTTGTGTATGATAACCCATAGGATAACACGTGCTGTCATGTATCTGTCTTGATAGTTCATTCATACCAAGCCCAAGCCAGCTATGCAGGAATAGCTTTGTCTTCTTGCCGTCTAATGAATAGGTATAGTTTGACTTTGTTGGTGTTTGAAAGGCGATTTGGGCTGACGCGCCACCGATCTCGAGGATGCCATGAGACGGTGTATGATGATTGATGTAACCATAGCGCAAATTAGTGGATAACCAGGCGTAGAGAGCTTCTTGCTGACCCGTGATAGTGCGTACTGAGCTTTCATTGACGTGAGTAAATTGGTGCGTATTGTTAATGATGTTGATGACTTTGGTGTAGATTGCTTGTTGTGTATTTTTAGGCAATAAACGCATTCCTGCGGTGGCGGCTAACCGAAAAGAGGCTTCTCTTGGTTTTATATGATTTGTTTGCAGGGTTGTTTGCGCGTAGCTGAGTAATTGGGTGATATAGGCTTTTAAGGTGATTGGCGTGTCTGCTTTTGCAAAGGCTGAGAGACCGGGCTGGATTTTCTTTTCACCGAGTTCTATCAGATGATATTGATGGTTGAACTGATTCACACGGTAGACATAGACTCGGGTGCCGCTGCTGCCCGCGTCAATGAGAACAGCTGAACGCGAGGCGTAACTATAAGGCACTAAGAACAGAAAAAAGAGGATGAGTGAAAGAATGATTTTTGCTTTCATAGCGAGTGAACTTCCATAATGGTACCCGGGGCCGGACTCGAACCGGCACGAAGTTGCCTTCGAGGGATTTTAAGTCCCTTGCGTCTACCAATTCCGCCACCCGGGCATCGTTAGGGCCGGTAGTGCCCAGAAGTTGAGTATTGGAGGCTAGGGTCGGAATCGAACCGGCGTACACGGCTTTGCAGGCCGCTGCATAACCACTCTGCCACCCAGCCATCGCATAAAGCCACAACTTCGTTAAGTGATGAACCCGAAGAGGTTTGGAGCGGGAAACGAGATTCGAACTCGCGACCCCAACCTTGGCAAGGTTGTGCTCTACCACTGAGCTATTCCCGCATTACCATCATTTGAGGTCGACATTCTAATCAATGTTGCGTCGGTGTCAAGGTTTTATTCCTCAAGTCATGACAAAAACTTCGTTGACAATCAATGTGCTAGAGGATGGTGCAATATTTGCCCTGAACAGCAATTAACAACCCTCGCAAACCCGAGTATATTGACACATTAGATAACAAAGGAGCATATGATGCCTGTTTTACTCTTACCTGATGTGTTGCATGATTATGGTTGCAGTAGTGAGCCTTTCGTGTCACAAGCTACTACACTGGGGGAGTTGCTGGATGAGTTGACTACCAGGGCACCTAAGATTGCCCCCATGCTGTTTGAGGGGCAGCAGTTATCTCCTTTTATGGCGTTGTCGGTTAATGGCAAGATTTCATCTTCGTATGATCCTTCTTTGGTGCTTGCTGCTGAGGATAAAGTGGCATTGCTACCTGCCGTGGCTGGGGGCTAAATCGTGAGTGACTCGCCGTTGCAACGTTATGAAAAACATTACAAGCTAAATGAGATAGGGCAAACGGGCCAAAAAAAATTATCACAGGCACGAGTGCTGTGTGTGGGAGTCGGTGGGCTGGGTAGCCATGTGGCTCTTACGTTAGCTTGTGCTGGTGTTGGCACGCTCACCCTACTCGATCATGATCAGGTGGAACTGAGCAACCTGCCACGACAGCCTCTCTATGATGAGTCCCATCTTGGACAGAGTAAGGCAATAACGGCGAAGGCCGTGTTACAACAAAAAAATAGCACAATAGTGATTCATGCAGGGCAAGAGGCATTCTCAAAAAAAAATGCAAAAACTTTAGCGGACGCACATGACATCATTGTCGATTGTTCAGATAACTTTACCTGCAAGTACCTGGTCAATGACGTGGCTTTACAAAGTGAGTGTATTGCTATCACGGCGAGTATCTTTAAGTTTTCAGGGACACTATTGACCGTAAGCGACAGGTCTAGTCCGTGCTATCGTTGCTTGTATCCGTCTCCTCCGTCAGCCGCGCTGATTCCAAATTGTAGTGATGTCGGCGTATTGTCAAGTGTGCCAGCGCTTGTAGGACAGCTACAAGCGAATGCAGTGTTAAATTAAGCGTGATAAACACACGCCAATTGACACTGTCACATCATGCGTTTGAAAAGCGTAATACATGTCCCTGTCATCAAGAAAAACGAGATAAACTAGTTATTCACGATGCGGTTGCACAATCAGATAAGGCTCTGACAATTACAGTCGAGGATTACTTAGCTCGCAAAGAATCCTTCCTGGTCATAGATGTGCGTGAACCGCACGAATTTGAGCTATATAATATAGGCGGTATCAACATTCCGTTGAGTAAGTTACTGTCAGGCCAAGTAAAACCCCAGTATGACAAAGAGCAACCGCTGGTAGTTGTTTGTGCGAAAGGAATACGAAGCTTAAAGGCCGCGCACTACTTGAAGGCACACGGTTATCAGCGAGTTAAAAGTCTCACTGGAGGTACGACGGAATATCAAGCGTCAGCAGGATTGTAAGTTTATTTTTTCTTATGATTACGCTTTTTGGGAAATTCGACATTGATAATATCGCCTTTACTCGTTAAATTATCATCAAGTGAGTGATAGGGCTCTGGGTTTAATAACATATCAAGAGGCGCACTACTATTATCTATTGCTGGATCATCTTCCAACAGAGAGTCGAGGCATGCTTGCATCTCGTGACTTAAGTGCTCACTGACAGTCGTGAAATCAATATACCTATCTTCTACAGTTAACGTATTATCAGGTTGAATTGTGCAGATCCTTGCGTGATTGAGTTCGGTAGTGGACTTAATACCTTCATCAAGTACACAATGTATCGTGATAGGCTCGAGCCAGGTGAGCTCATCAGCTAAGCTGTCCACAGGAAGCAAGCCGATACTCAATACCAAAGTGAAATTATCGCCATAGATATCATGGCAGTTTATCGTCAACGTGGCGAGCTCACCTTTTTCAGCATCAATATAGTAGTTATCATCTTTTAGAGCGGGGATCCCTTTTTCACAGATCTCTGCGCCTTCAGGTAAAAAGACGCTATAGCAATTGACATGTCGATCAGCGGGTAGCGCGTTGATGAACGCGGTTAAATCGAGCTGTATGGACTTATCTCCTAAGTGGACTTGGTTATCATGCGTGCCAGAATGATCACTGTCGGCTTGTTGTGACTGCTCGAACAATAAATCGATATTTTCTGTATCATCTTCGTTTATTTCTGGGTATATGTCATAAAAGTTTTCTACGGACACTGAGAAGTGGTAGTCACTATCTGTAGTTAGGGTAGGATCGAGATAGAATGTCATGATATCTGTATCAAATATCATATGTGGATTAAGCACGAACGGGACATCTTCTTTGAGCAGGCTTTTTAAAATAACATTTAATTGGCTATAGTCCATTTCATGATGGTCAAGTTCCGCAAGAGCAGGTGAACGAGCTACGTCAATTAAGTAAGCCGTATAATTAGCTTGTTGATAACTTACTTCGGTTGCAATCTCCTCAATAAAGAGTGTAGGTAACTGGCTTGTTTCAATAATATCGCCCGCTAGTAATAACAAAGGGGTTACGGGCAGCAGTTTGACGTGGGTGCTAAAAGTGCGTGTTTGTTGAGTGAGTACGACATTCTCTTGTACGAGTTGCACAAGCAAGACATATTGTGATTGCTTTTTAGCTGAAAGGGAGATAGTTATCGATTTTGTTAGAGGTGATAATAACCAGTATCCTTTTGCCTGTGAGGCGCCAGCCTGTAATTCATGATATGTCCCATTTGGACAGTCACAATTATCTGGGAGTCCAAAGATTTTGAGCATCGTGTTATCGCTAAGGGTAATGTCTGTAAGAGCAATGTCGAGATGGATGCTGTCTAATGGATCACAATGTATTTTCTCATCAGTGCAGGGCGTTGAATTGAGTTTGACCGTAATAGCTATCTTAGGTGAGAGCGGTTTTTTCTCAGTTTGATGGAGTGGTTTGGCTGCTTTGCTATTGCTTAGCGTTTCTCTTGTGTGTGTAGGTGTTTTTTTTGCTTGAGATGATGTCGTGTGCGACTTAATCAGCAGTATAGTATTGCTAGTTTCCTTCTTGTTAGATGGGGGGAGGGTTTCAGACACCTTTTCTTTTGCGTTACACTCGACGACACTACTTGCGGTGCTGCGTTTGCGTCTAGGCTCTACCGGTGTATGATAAGTGATAGCGCTTGTTTTGTCATGGGTGCGACTGTCACTCGCTTTTTTAGCCGGCTCATTCGTAACTGGTAGAACATTTTCCGTCGATGCAGTGGTTGTTGAGGTCGCTGATGCCGCCGGTTTTCTTCTGATTTTTTTGATTGGAGAGAGTGTGACTTTGGTCGTCTCTTTTTCTTCGCTAGTAGGTCTTTGTTGAGTTGTCGTAACACTGCTAGAAGGTGCCGCGGATTTTTTTCTGGTTTTTTTAACCGGTGAAAGTGTCACTTTAGTGGTTTCTTTCTTTTCGTCAGTAGAACTTTGTTGCGTTGTCTTATCACTGTTAGGTGAGGATATGGTTTTTTCTCTGGTTTTCTCTGTACCACTCACGATGGGCGCAGGGGGGATTTCGATATCCTGTTCTTCCTCCGAAGAAACTGTTTTTACAGGGGGCACAACAGGGCGCGCATAGGTTAATAGTGCAGCGGTTGTAGTATTTGCATGCTCGGGAGAAATGTCGACGAGTTCTGGTATGAAGGTGGAAACATACAAAATCAGCTCGACGGTTTCATTTTGTGAAGAGGCTGGAAGTGAAAATGTACCTGAAACAGATGTCTGTGCACTGTATTCGAGTTGATAACGGTTTGTATTGACTTCAATCCAATGCTGACTTGTGTTAATCAAAGTGTAGCGCTCATTGATATCATTGCCTAGTTGTATCTCGCAACTTTGGAGTTGGGTAAATCGTGAGTTTACTTCTATGTGGTAGCAACAAAGCTCGCCTTGTTGTGTGAGTGAGAGCTGAGCTTTTTCCACTTCAGGTAACAAATAAATATTACTAATTGAGCTAACGCTGTGGCTGAGCAGCGCATTGTCGGATAGTGTTGAGCGGGCTGTCGCTTCAATAATTAACTCATAGGGTATGAAAGAAAGGCTGCTCTGTGAATAGCATAGCTTAAGCTCACGTAGTTGCTGTGGAGTACTCAAAGTGAGTTGTTTCTGTTGCTTTTTGCAACTCGGATGTTCTAATAATAAATCATTTGACGTTGATGGCAGCCTAACAGTAAGTTTAGCTAGGCTGCTATCAGGTGCTGCAATAACGCCCATTGCTGGTAATGTATTGTTTTGACTAGCACCATAGAGGCGCACTACAGGGGGGCAGTCAAACTCGGGTGGCTGAGGAATTGCAGTTTCATCCACGAGAATTGGTACAGAACAGAATAATTGCTCTGCGGCTGATTTTTTTAAGAAGGGGTGAGTCGATTCATGTGTGAAGCTGAGTACAACAGGAAGCAGGCGCTCTTCAAAAGATTGCGACAATAGTGTAATAGGAATCTCAAGTTTTGCTGGACACCGTTCGCTTAGCTCTACGATGAAAAAATCTTCTTCTTCGGCACAGCACCATGGTATCTCTTTGACTTTATCTTGATTAAGTACAACACCGTCTACTTTACCTAGAGTGATTTTACTGAGAGCCGCTTCACTAGGAAGATTATCTAGATGAATAGTAAAATCATGCTCACCCAGTTTGCGGTAACGTAGTGTTTTCGCCTTTATTTGACTTGTGGCTAAATTGAGAGTGAAATCCAAATCACCTTCATAGTGTACTTCAGTTGATTCACGAGTTAACCCATACTGATAACTGTAAACTAAAGTAAGGTTGAAGTTGTTTTTACTGATGGCTTCACGCAGTTCAAGGCACGGGATATCGAACTGCTTTTGCTCTGTTGTGAGAAGAACGAGCTTGCACCCACTTTCAAATGAAGAACTTAGGCACTCGACATGACGTGTTACACTGGGGTGAACTCTGGCATTGGCTGGTATAAAAGGTAGTTGGTAACGGCAAGTGTCTTGCAAATCGGAGATTTTTTTCAATGAGCCCGTCACATTGACGCTAGGTTTCACTAAGTTAAGTTGTAACTTGGCTTTATGTAAGTAATCACGTTTGAACTGTGCTAAGCTGGGTAGCTTATCTGCTTTCGTTACGAGACTGTATAAAGTGAGTGATTGGGTGCAGTTATCCGGGCACGGGATAAAGTCAATATCAATGTTGTTTTGATCTAGTAAAAGAGACTGCCAATCTCGGTTTGGATCAAAATGATTTCTCGCTGATGAAAGGTGCACAATAACACCCTTGTCATTCTCTAGTAACAAATGAAAGGTATGCTCAGCATCTAAAGCCTCAAAATTACTCACAAGTAACTTGAGCTCTATCGGATCAAAGAGATCCGTTTCTGCTCGAACAACCTCAACACGACAGCGCGGCTCGATGCTGACTTTCTGGAGTGAAACACAAGCAACAGCTTGACACAGTGGGCTATTTTTAGGTGTCAATGTGATGCCAGAGAGTTTGTTTCTCACTGTGCAGCTTGCTAACAACTTGATAGGTATGTCTTTGCAATAGCCAACTGGCGCCAATAGGAATAGGTTGCGTAAATCATCTTTATTTACTGTGGCGGATAAGTTGAGGTATACAGGCTCTTGGTTACTCTCTATCTTAACAAGATGGAGATCTTCAGTTAATGCGGTATTGATTAGTTCTAAATTCAGCGTTACTTCATCATTTGGCCCTGTACTATCGAATTCGATTTGCAGCGGGTAAGCAACTTTTGTCTTTCCAACCATTTTTACAGGTGGGGAAACTTGAGCGGATTGCGCTTGCTTCATATATTTTATGGTTTTTTGTTTTTTTAATGTGCGATTGTAAAAGACAAGACTATCCATCCTTAGTATGGGGGGGGCTGGTTGCTGTGGCGTAACAGTTAATTTTACCTCGGTAGGCGGTGAAATGGCAGAGAGTTTCTTTAGATCAGTTTGCTGGGCTTGGTTCGTTTCGGTAATACGAACAAGCGCTTTTATCGCTAGCTCCCCGTGAAGTTGAGTGAATACGTTACATTTTAATCGAAGTCGCTTTATTTCTTTGTTTAACTTGTTAACATTCATGCGCCAGACACGAGCCGCTGTTTTCTTCATATTGAGATCAACCGGTGTGATCCCCTTAGGTAACCACAATTCTACCCAGTCTATACGCTCAGTTGGACTCGTGCTTTTTGTCCAGTCAATGTTGAGTGTAAACGTGTCTTCTTGTGAAATAATACTTTTATCACAAGCGAGTTTCGTCTGTGGTTTTGTTACGCAGGGGAGGATTGATATGGATGTTGTCTTGGTCGTCGTTCTTTGTTTTCCTGAGAGTAAGTTGCGTGACTCCATTGTTAAGTTAATTTGCGTTGGCGACGTGGCGGCAAGGGCTGATTCGGGTAGGGCGACTAAATAGGCATGTTTTCCATTAGATAAAACGACTTCTGTTAAGGTTTTATTCAACTCATTACGCGTATTGACAAAATAACCTTCTTCGCCTTCTTGGAACTTGGCCTGTAATGTAAGTTTGTTATCTTGATTTAAAAGGTAGTCTTCGACTTCGTAGGGCACTTTGACTAGTTGCCAAGGTTTCCCTTCGATATGGATAGTCTTCTCTTTTCTATCTTGCTTAATGTGCAAAGGCGCATTCAACGTAAACGGCGCCGCTTGCATGGGTTCAATCTCGAACCTGGCTATGCAAGGGGTGACTAGTGAGCAAAACTCACTTGGGTTATCTGACTCCTGTGTAACACAGTCGATTAAAAACACAGCATCACCGTAAAATGAACGATGTTTTGGTGTGAGGTGGCATTGAATATTGAGCTCTCTTGCGTCAAGACACGAAACATCCAGGCGCCATTGCTGCTTCTTGTTATCGATACTCAGTTTATCAGACAGGTTCTCGTCGAATTCTAAAACGAACTGCTCAACCTGTATGCCTTCAAGAGGGCTTATTACCACGCTGTGTAACCTGTCACTGTCGTCTTGGCAAGTTGTTTGACAAACCAACTCGAAAGTTAGTGTGTCCCCTTGTGTGCAGTGTGTGTTTTCACAGTGAACTTGGCACGTTGCAGGTTTAGCTATTCCTTTGATTTGTAGTGGAGCGAGCAATTGTCGTTTTGTGCTAGTACCGCCATCATTGCTTATGGTATAAACCAGCTCAAGGACTAGTGCTTCTTTGGGCGCGAAATGTGGGGCGAACGTTACAGTAAGTTCAACCGGCTGCAACATTGAACCCGGTGTAATACTTAAATGCTCGCCTTCACTCTCTATGCTCGCATTTTTAGCTGTGCAATGTGCTCCTTTGGGAAGTCCGTTGAGTAACAACGAGTCTAAGGTGTCATAATGCTTTAGATTCATCATCGAAATTTCGATATCACAGGGGGCTCCCTCCCTTAATTCATTTGCACTTGTCACAAACGCGTTAACATAGTCGGGACGAAGGGGAGGCATTATCTGCACTGTGGTTTTGAAGGGGGCTGAACACTGTTGTGAGGCTTCATCGGCGTTAACCGCCCAACACTCAATTTCACGTAAATCATGCGATAAGTGGCTTACACTAAATGTAATTTTATTATCCTCGGTATTAATAGGAAGTACCCACAGGTTTTGTTCAGCATAAAATTCAGCGTCCTCGAGTGAGCAGCTAGCAGGTAGGCCTTTAAAGACAAGGTAGCGTTCGCCAATGTGACCCTCACTATACATTAGGGTCAGGGCACAGGTTAGTGTGTCATCATAAGTAAGCGACACAGGCAAGCTACTTGACTCGTCAATCTGCAACATGGGTGTCGCTAAAAAACTGTCAACATTCACGTTTTGTTGATAACGATAGATCGGCTGTTGTTGCTCATCATATAACGTGAGGGTGAAGGTACAAGGTGATTGTTGTGTGTCAAAGGTTTTATCGACTTGGCACTGTAACTCGTTTAAAAAGTTGATAGGGTAGAGGGTGCCATTTGTTGTGATAGGTTTACCCTTTACCAGGAGCTGCATTTTTGCCGGCAGTTTGTCGCAGCCAAAAGCCATTTTTTCTGAAATCGAACCTGTTAAGCGTAGGGGGACAGGACAGGTACTGTCTGCACGTGTGTTAAGTCGAGATCCAATGACTTCTATATCTGTTGCGACATCCGGTTCACCAGGTGTCTTGTTGGCAAACGCTTCGAGCATGCGTTTGACTGTTCTTTTCTGTTGCCCCTTCTCCATAACAGGCTTATCCTCTGCCAAGTAATATGCCGCGATGCGGCGTTTGTGGGGGAGTACCCCATTAGCTTTCAATATTTTTAGTATAGACCTTGAGCAGCAAGTTTGTTTTTGTCCTATACTGAAAGTTAACAAGATGTTTAGGGGAAAACATCATGCGCGGCAGCGCGCAGAAGAGAGGGAAAATGATTAGACATTTCATTAAACAAGTCAAGGCACGCTGTAGTTCA
>JAUHZG010000168.1 GCA_030425845.1 Gammaproteobacteria bacterium | reverse complement strand
CTTAATTACCTTGGGCGCGACTGCACTAAGTGGAATCGTGCGAAAGTAGGTCTTTGTAACCACTCGCGATTCACATGATGCTGTATCGTCCCTCGCTCGTAACCAAAATAACTTCTCTAAGTTACCTTGTGTTAAGCATCACGAGTACCACACTACTTACTCGTTTATACCCATTATTTTATTTGAAGAGCTAAAGTGATAAATTCCGTTTAGTATTACTCAATTAGAAAGGGAAGCCCCATGTTCTTTAGACCATTCGTTCGTCGAACACTACTGACAGGTCGTCCTGCCAGTCGCTTACTATCAACTTCAGCGCCGCGGCGATTGTTTACAGAGAAAGAAGTCGTGTCCACTTTGCTAAAATATGGCACGAAAGCAGCTGGCTGGGGAGCCGCCTTTGGATTGCATGCGTTCCTTACGGCTGCTTTTGCTGGACGTGAGAGAGTGATCACCAAGATGGGATATTACCGCGAGTGTACTGATGCGATGCCGGTGGTGGTTGGAAAGATCTTAGTAGACAAAACACTATCAGACGATGAAAAGAGACTATTATTAAAGAAAGAGGCCGAACGGCTAGAGAATTATAAGCATAGTATCTCATTGTTTGACGACAATTTTTTTGGTATTCCTATCAATTTGAGAGGTTACAAAAATGAACTTACGGATAGAATTGAAGCTCAGCAGCGCGCAATTGTAGAGTGTCGTTCAGCTCTGTCTGGTCGTTCCACGAAGAGTGGTCCTAGTCTGAACAAGTAACGCGAGTGATGTAGGGTTGGCCGTAGCCTACCCAAACAAGGTTCACACGCTGCGGACTAATTCCCGCAACGATTCAAATCGTTTAAGATCATAGCAACTAAACAAACCCGTTTTCATACAAGCTAACGTGAGTAACATATGCCGTCGTAGTACTGGCATATGACACATAGCTCCGTGCAAGCTATCACGCAATACGCCCATGGTTTTACTGTGCGATTGAAACCACGGTGTAACAAAACTGCTTGCCCACTGATAATAACGTAGTTGCGATCGTCGCAGTGTCGTATAATTTTTAAAAGCATTCACAGTATCGTCTGGCGTTTCGGTTAATGCTTCGCTAACCGTCAATGCGTCGGTTAAACCAAGATTGGCTCCCTGGCCCAGCTGAGGGCTCATGCCATGCGCGCAATCACCGATAAATAAGACTCTGCCTTCATGCCATTGTGACATTCGTACATCACGATAAGTCGCGAAGCTAAGCTGTGATTTATCGGTGATTTTTTCTATCAAGGGCGTGATCTCAGGCCACAGTCTTATGACTTCTGCTCGCCAATCGTCTAGAGAAGCATGTGGCCAGCTTTCTTCTTCTGATATCGGCATACTCCAAAAAAAACTAAATAAGTTTTCGGGCGACTGCAAATGAGTTTTCCCTGTCGGTAAAACACCAGTCATCTTATGGGTGCCGTGAAAACGTTGACGTAACTCATTATCACAATCAAAGCCCTCTAAGGGGACAATACTCCACAGTGCGCCCCAGGGGTATAATTTAGATGAGTATCTAATCTGTTTGGCTTGGTCACGTAAATTTGAGTGGGTACCTGTAGCAACAATACAGCCATCAAAACCCGTATACGGTTGGCTGTTTTCATCGACTAACGTCACCTTGGTTGCATTTTGGGTGTATTGGGTAATATGACAGCCAGTGATAAGATTCACATCCGCTTCTTGGCAAGCGTCATATAGCAACCCATATAGTGCCGCACGATGTACTCCTAAACCAAAATGATCCGGATGCAGATCACGGTACGCTAAATCGACAACTGATTCCCCCCGGTGATTTTTTCCATGCAGCCGATGCACCATAGCACCTAGCGCGACCATTTTGTTTGCGAGGTTAATTTGTTGTAATACATAGAGTCCCGCTGGTTGCAATAAAAACCCGGCCCCCACAGGCTCCGGATTCGCCACCCGCTCAAACAGCGTCACCTCGTAACCACGCTGTTTTAACAATAGCGCGGTAACAGGACCGCTGATACCACAGCCAATAATTGCAATATGTGGGGGGGGCATTGTAACTCCTTGATTATAGCCATGCTACTTCACTGCACGTATCTAGCGTTGACATTCGCTCCTGTCGCAGAACTTATCAAGCTCCCAATCGTGCTGACTATTTGCTGCTTTCTAATTCTACGACAGGGACAAACCTCTTTGCTATAAATCCCGCAAATTAAAGTAGCATGGGTATAGATATTGAGTCTCAGTTCAGCTAAGCGTCCACTGCGCAGCAAGGGCTGAATACCTCCACTCCACACCCCGCGCGAATTTTCTCCATGCCCGCTGGCCACGCCCGAATCCACGAGGGATTTCGCGTCAATAGCCATAAAATCCCTTTTATTTCAAACTTTTTATTGACTATGCAACACGAATTGTAGAGAATATGCCGCTCTGTGGAGGGATGCCCGAGCGGCCAAAGGGAACAGACTGTAAATCTGTCGGCTTATGCCTTCGAAGGTTCGAATCCTTCTCCCTCCACCATGAATATTGTTGCTGTTAGCTGGGTAACTTTGCTTTATAAGCGGGTGTAGTTCAATGGTAGAACCTCAGCCTTCCAAGCTGATGGTGTGGGTTCGATTCCCATCACCCGCTCCATTCCTCTCATCGGAGGGTGTAGCCGGTAGGGCATAGCGACCATCGTGAATTGTAGGTTTAGTTGCCCACATAGCTCAGCGGTAGAGCACTTCCTTGGTAAGGAAGAGGTCACCGGTTCAAGTCCGGTTGTGGGCTCCAGTGACATAATCGTTTTAGTTGTATTTTTTAGGAGTTTGTAAGGTCATGGCAAAGGCAAAATTTGAACGTAATAAACCCCACGTCAACGTCGGTACGATTGGACACGTGGATCACGGTAAAACTACTCTCACAGCAGCACTTACACGCGTATTAAGTGAAGAATTCGGCGGTCAGCTTATGGCCTTTGACCAAATTGATAACGCTCCTGAAGAAAGAGAGCGTGGTATTACAATCGCGGCTTCTCACGTCGAGTACGAATCAGCTACTCGTCACTACGCACACGTTGACTGCCCCGGACACGCCGATTACGTGAAAAACATGATCACCGGTGCGGCTCAAATGGACGGCGCTATCTTAGTGTGTTCAGCTGCCGACGGCCCAATGCCACAAACACGCGAGCACATCTTATTATCTCGTCAGGTCGGTGTACCTTTCATCGTTGTTTTCTTGAACAAAGCTGACATGGTTGATGATGCTGAATTATTAGAACTTGTTGAAATGGAAGTTCGTGATTTGCTTAGCGAATACGATTTCCCAGGTGACGACACTCCAATCATCACAGGTTCTGCGCTTAAAGCCCTTGAAGGAGAAGATAGCGAAATCGGTAAACAAGCGATTCTTAAGCTTGTTGCAGCGATGGATGATTACATTCCTGAGCCAGAGCGTGATACTGACAAGCCAATGTTGATGCCTATCGAGGACGTCTTCTCAATTTCTGGTCGTGGTACTGTTGTAACAGGTCGTATTGAGCGCGGAATCATCCACGT
>JAUHZG010000167.1 GCA_030425845.1 Gammaproteobacteria bacterium | reverse complement strand
TTATCCGCACAGGCTATTGCGTTTGATGAGCAATTTGATCTTTATACTTACACTAAAAGTTTGCAAGCGAATCCGACGACACGTGTGGACTGTGTGCTACTCGATGAAGCGCAGTTTTTAACAAAAGCCCAGGTGATCCAGTGCTCTGAAATTGCTGATCTGTGCAAAGTACCCGTGCTTGCGTATGGGCTGCGTAGTGACTTTCAAGGGGAACCGTTTCCTGGCAGTATGTATCTGCTGTCATGGGCTGAAGAAATCATCGAAATCAAAACAGTCTGCCATTGTGGCAAAAAAGCGATAATGAATATGCGCGTCGATGAGCATAATCGTCCGATTAAGCAGGGTGAACAAGTGGAGATTGGCGGTAATGAGCGTTATATCTCTGTGTGTCGTAAACACCTGTTTGCAGGGCTAGATTTTCCGTTATATGCCGAAGTAGTAGATAGCGTTACCCAAAAGTCTTAAGACTTGGGGTTAAGCACTTAATAAAGCGTTTACCTGAGAAATTTAAATGAGCATAAGTGCCAAGGCTGGCAAAGAGCAAACTCAGTGGCAGCCTTATTCCTTTTACCTCTAGGTGACAATACTGTAAAAACGTATCACTAGAATAAGTGAATCCCGCGAATGTCGTGAGCATTTCAAATCCTAGCAGCGGTAGTACGATGGTCTTTCTGGCGCTTGATAACTTATTAACAAGGCTTACCCATGACGCTTGCCTGTTATTGCCATTATTAATGAGTGCTGTGCTGGCTCCTTGCTTGGGGGGCGGTGGCAGTGCTTTAGTGGCGTTATACGCGAAGTCGGTGAAGGTGAGTAAGGGTTTGAGTACGTAACTAAACAAGGCTATAGCGAGGTGAGGGTTTGTTTTGTTGCCAAATAAAGCCTGGGCATGCTCTAACAAAGTGTAAGTATAGCCAGCATGCACTAACCCGATAAGCGTTGCTAGCACTAATTCTCGTTTGGTATTGAGTTGCTCCAAGAGTCTTTTCTTAAGCTCTGGGATATTGTGTAACCATCCTCTCACATGACCATTGGCGCTATGGTAGAGATAAGTGGTGCTCACCCCACAGGCTAAGGCTGCGGCAAATGCATCAGGCCATAGTGCAAAGTGTTTGGTTTCTTTTTCCGTAGCACTTAATCCATACCAGCCCAGGACAAAAATACTGCCGGTATTCACTAGACTGAGTACATAGACGCTTTTTAGCAAACGTTCGAGTCCATGTGCTTGGTCGGAGCTCTCTGTTGCTGAGCCAGACCTTGCAGGAGCACGTTGCGCAGAAGAGCCGCTTCCCTCTTCTGCTTGACTCTTTGCTGAAGGTATCGACTCCAGTCGTGAAATTAATGTAATGAGAGCATGGACACAGACGATAGCAATTTGCCAGCCGCGGGTATAGGGGAAGAACCAGTAGTCTAGATTAAGCTCTTCAAACATGTCGGGCACAATGTCATAAGTCGTAAGACAGTTGGAGGTGGTCTTTGCTAGTAAGGAAAGTAGAAAAATAGATTGGCTAACACGAATGTTCACTGTGGATGCGCACCTAACAAACGTGCACGCTCTTTTTGCTGTTGTAACTCTTCTTGAGTCGCTTGTGGAGCGAACCACTGACTGACTTCTTGGCTCAGTAGTTCGAGTATAAAGCTTACCTGCGCATTGGCATCATTTAGCGCCGGGATATAACGGACACGCTCACCGCCGGCAGCAATGAAACTTTCATTGTAGCGTATGGCAATTTCTTCGAGCGTTTCTAAACAATCAGTGGCAAATCCAGGGCAGACAATATCAACGGTTTTTACACCTTGCTTTGCCAGCGTCACTAGCGTTTCTTCACAATAGGGCTTTAGCCATTCGGCTTTACCAAAGCGAGATTGAAAAACCGTTTGGAAACTGTCTTCTGCGAGGGTTAAATTTTCGCTGATTAATCGTGTGGTCTTATGACAGCTGCAGTGATAGGGATCGCCTAACATCAGGTTACGCTTGGGTAGTCCATGATAAGAAAAAAGCAGGTGCTGTGCGCGGCCGTTGCTCTGCCAAAAGCTAGAGATACTGGCACTTACCGCTTGAATATAACCGGGGAAGTCGGCATAGTCGCGAACAAAATGCAGGCTAGGAAGCCAGCGTCGCTTAGTCAACGATTCACTGAGTTTATCAAACACACTGGCGCTAGTGACCGCAGAAAACTGTGGAAATAACGGCAATATGATTAGCTTAGTGACATTGGCGTTTTGGAATGCTTGGAGGGCATTATCAATACTGGGGTTGCCATAGCGCATGGCGCTGCGGACTAAGATGTGTTCTTCGTTTGCAAGGGCTTGGGCGCATTTGTCGGCAAGTCGTTTGCTGTAAACTGTCAGAGGAGAGCCTTCGTCTAGCCACACTTTTTGGTAGCCTGCGGCGGATTGTTTAGGACGTACACGTAATATCACACCGTGCAAGATGAGTTGCCACAATAATTTGGGCAACTCTACCATACGCGGATCGCTTAAAAACTCGGCGAGGTAGCGACGTACCGCCTGGGGTGTGGGGGCATCTGGGCTACCTAGATTCACAAGCAGTATGCCTAGCTTTGCTGACATACCGTGGGTGTAAGCGCTGTTGTTTTGATATTTTGCCATGATCTCTACTACTTTTGTTTTACTTGGTGGATCATGCGCTGTACGCTAATCCTTCCCACATTACTGCCATCCTTCTGCATGATCGAAGGATCTAAATCTATTGGATTCTCTGGTCAAGCCAGAGAATGACACGTGCGTAACTTACCATGATTTGACTGGATAGTTCGGTTAAGTCGAACTATGACAGTAAGGTGGATCACGTGCTGTACGCTAATTCCCCCTTCATGAACATAGCATGTCAAAATCCGGCGTAGTGTAGCATAATTAGTACGTTTCACAGAGTCAGAAAGAATTATCATTGTCGAAGGAGTTTTTTATCATGACAGCGTTCCCCCCTCTGCAGCAGCCCATCACTTTACAAGGTCCAGCAGGCGCGCTAGAAGCGGTGACGAATATGCCTAAAATCAAACCAATTGGTGTCGCCATTGTCTGCCATCCGCACCCTTTGCATGGTGGGACGATGAACAATAAAGTGGTGACAACGGCTGAGCGCGCCTGCCGAGAGTCAGGATTTGCTACGGTACGCTTTAATTACCGCGGGGTTGGCCAGAGTGAGGGAGCGTTTGCCCAAGGGGTTGGTGAGGCTCTGGATTTGCTGGCGGTGGTGAGTTGGGTGCGAACGCAGCTACTTGAACAGCCTATTGTGCTTGTGGGATTTTCTTTTGGCGCGGGTGTTGTGCTAAGAGCACAAGACGAGGTGGCCCCCGTGGCGTTAGTGACAATTGCGCCGGCAGCAAATCATTTTGACTGGGGAGCGGTGGGGGCGATTGCTTGTCCATGGTGTTTGGTGATGGACCGTGATGATGAAATCGTCCCTTTTAGTGAGGTGGAGAAATGGTTAGCCACACGGGAGGAATCACCACAGCTTGAACTGTTCAATGAGAGTGGGCATTTCTTTCATGGTAAGCTCGTGACACTGAGAGAGCGGTTGAAGGATTTCCTACAGGGCTTAAGCACCTGAACAACGTAGCCACATGTGACAA
>JAUHZG010000166.1 GCA_030425845.1 Gammaproteobacteria bacterium | reverse complement strand
TCAAGTAGCGAGTTTTGCTACACACTCTACCTACGCAGCGACAGGTGACAATGCGACAGGCGACGTAGAAAGAGTTTACTGGGTCAAAGAAGCGACATGTGGAGCATGTCCGTTAACCTGTAAAGGCGCAATTGATGAATATGCAAATAGGATTGACGGACTAAACTTACGAACAGAAGTCCTTGAAATAAATGAGCAGCACTACATCAAAGTTGAAATGCCTTCGAGTATGACAAGTCAGCAAATCATTGAACTTGTTGATGAGGTTGGTTTCACTCTAATTGAGTGCCCAGAACACACTTCTGAATATACAAATAATCCTGCAAAAAGATTAGATGATGATCTTGTCCTTGCCCAGTTCAACGCGATTAAAATGAAGAGAGAGTTCCGCGCACGTGGATTCACGCAGTGAGAATTCAACTCGTTTTTCGACAACGAACCCAGAGTGCAACGCCAGATTCACCACGCTCTTCAACCATCACTAACTCATGCCCAGTCATCCCACAAAATGATTTGAAATCAGCGGGTGCCGCTACGTCTGTGGCAATCACTTTAAGTAACTGACCGCCAGTCATTGTGTTTAGGCATTTTTTTGCTTTGATCACAGGTAGCGGACATTTCAATTTACTTGCATCCAGGATGACATCTGCGACGAGTTCACTCACCCTAAATCCTGATCGATTTGTTTGAGTGCGTGTACCATATGGATAGCCGTATCCACCGCATCGCGGCCTTTATGCCCATGTGCACCACCAATGCGATCACGTGCTTGTTCTGCGTTTTCTGTGGTTAGCACTCCAAAGATAACGGGTAACTCATGATCCAATGATACCGTCATACAGCCATCGGTCACCGCTTGACACACATAATCGTAATGACTGGTTTCACCGCGAATCACTGCGCCTAAACAAATAATAGCCGCATAGCTTTGCTTTTTTGCCAAACGTTTAGCCACTAGCGGTAGCTCCACCGCACCAGGTACCCAAACCACGTCGTATTGATGTTCTTCAAAACCATATTCATTGAGTCGTGCCAAGGCACCTTCGAGTAACCCTTGTGTGATAGGTTCGTTGAAACGGCTGACGGTTATCGCCACCTTAAAGTTGTTAGCTTCGTCAATTGGTTTATCGATTGTTTGCCCCATTGTTTCCTTCCTTTTTTATATGTAAACCCGCGCGTCCAACCTCCCGTCGGGGGAGTCGCGTACAACACGTATTCCACCAAAAAACACTTTATCATAACCGCTAAAAGTCTTGGTTACGGCCTGCGGCCTAACTTACTAAACGTTGTCATAGTCCGGCTTGATCCCTGCGAGGACAGACCAAACTACCCTAGCCTACGCACAGTACCGCTTAATCATCATCTCCAAACATATGGCCTAGCTTCTCTTTTTTCGTTTGCAAATAGCGTACGTTATTTTCATTCGCTTCAAAATGCAAAGGCACCCGTTCGGCTATCTCTAATCCATAGCCATCAAGACCATAAATCTTACGAGGATTATTGGTTAACAGGCGCATTTGTTTAATACCCAAATAGCGTAAAATTTGCGAACCCACCCCATAGTCACGATGATCCGCATGAAAGCCCAGCTTATGATTCGCTTCAACCGTATCGAGCCCCTCATCTTGTAAGGTATACGCTTTAATCTTATTGGCAAGCCCGATACCGCGCCCTTCTTGTGGCATGTAGAGCAGTACCCCACCTTCAGCAGCAATCTGCTTCATCGCTGCATTAAGTTGCTCACCACAATCACAGCGCATTGAACCAAAAATATCGCCAGTCTGACAGGCCGAGTGTACTCGCACCAAGGTTGGCTTATTCGGGTCGATCTCCCCTTTGATAAGTGCGGTATGCTCAACATTATCGAAGCGGCTTTTGAAGACTTTAATCGTGAACTCACCTAAATCGTGAACCGGTAATCGTGATGACGCCAACTCATCAACCAAACATTCATGCGCCATACGATAAGCAATTAAGTCATTCATGTTAACTAATTTGAGATCATGAGCTTGACTAAACGCCTTCAAGTCATCAAAGCGCGCCATGGTACCGTCGTCATTCATCACTTCACAGATGACTGCGGCGGCCTGACACCCCGCCAATGTGGCCAAATCCACACTGCCTTCCGTGTGGCCAGCACGCACCATCACACCACCGGGTTTCGCTTTAAGTGGGAAAATATGGCCTGGTGAAACAATGTCTTTAGCCGTGGCGTTTAGAGAGACCGCCACTTTCACGGTGTGTGAACGATCGGCGGCAGAAATACCTGTCGTCACCCCCTTTGCCGCCTCTATGGAGACCGTAAAAGCAGTTTTATGTGAAGAGTGATTGTCTTGAACCATCATTCTAAGACCTATTCTATCAACAATTTCTTCAGATAATGTCAGACAAATCAAGCCCCTAGCATGTTTTGCCATGAAGTTGATCGCTTCCGGTGTCACGTGATCAGCCGCTAAAATGAGATCGCCCTCATTCTCACGATCGTCATCGTCGACCAAAATAACCATTTGCCCCTTCGCAATGGCCTCAATCGCCTCTTCAATCGGGCAAAAATCATTTGAATATTGGCTCATAGCAAGCCTCCTGTTAGCAGTAAGTGCGCGCAGTCTACCATATTGCTGAGAAAGAGTGGATCGTAACAAGATTGTATTAAGACCTCACAACCGAGCATGTGGAAAAAGATGTGCTATTGCACATTTTTTGGTTTAATTGGTTCATTTCACTGCGTTTGTTGCTTCTTCGCTTGACCGACAGTCGCATCCTTTGCAGACTAGAAAGACTACTAGCAACACCGTAAATAACAATGAAAATACAGTTTAAAGCTTCTGTAATGCGGCAACAACACAGGCCAAATGGATTATTCCCAAGCGCAGAACACTATAGACTTAGCGTGTCGGTAACACTCAATAGTGATGACGCTATCTCCTACCCTTTGGCTGACTGTCTCATTGTCTATCGGCCAGGCATTAGTATCACAGCACTTCCAAGCGAAGGAATACAAGTCAATTCAAGCAAGGATTATCCCATATCGGCAGCAGAACCGCTCAAATCATATCGTATAGCTTTGCTATCTCATTTGCCTAAATGCAAAGGTGATCTCACTTCTTTGCAACGGGTTGCCGAATTCCTCAATGCGTATGAGTCCGAGGCCATCTCTCTCGACGATAATAGTGGCGCTAACCTATCGCGAATACAGGCGTTCGCTGACTTTTCTTATGCTTTAGGTAAAATAGTTACCGCGCGTCAGGTGCGCGAGGTACGAAGTCAAGTGGCAGAAACTAACACAGACATAGCGCCAGCCGCATAATTTTTTCTTCGTTGATGCATCCCTCACCCAAACGCATCAATCCCTGTCAAATGCTTACCAAGCACTAGCGTATGCACGTTATCCGTTCCTTCGTAGGTAAACACCGACTCGAGATTTGTCATGTGCCTTATAACTGGATACTCAAGACTAATCCCGTTACCGCCTAATAAGTTCCGCGCTTTGCGCGCAACGTCTAACGCTTGTCGACAAGCATTAAGCTTTGCCATCGATACCATCGTAGGCGTCAATCTATCGGTATCTTTAAGTTGCCCAAGTCGCAAGTTAAGCGTTTGCGCTTTAACAATTTCA
>JAUHZG010000165.1 GCA_030425845.1 Gammaproteobacteria bacterium | reverse complement strand
CTTTTGGATAACTACGCACAAACAACCCGACCAAAAGCGCCAGAGCAAACCCGGCATACCCAATCGTACTGATGGTCTGTCGCCACCCATAAGCAAGCACCGCCGTTGCCAGCGGCGCACCCCCAACCATCGCCCCAATCGAGCTCAACAATTGAACACCGCCTGTCAATACGGCAAATAATTTTGGAGCAAACCAACGCGCGACAAGGACTAAGGCCCCGACAAAGGCAAACGCCGAACCGGCTCCCATTAACATCCGCCCGACACTTGCCGCCGCCATTGAGTGACTGTGGCCAAAGACAAGCGCCCCAGCACTACAGATAAAGATTGCCGCAAACAACACCCGCCTTGCACCTAACTTGTCATAAAGAAATCCTGCCGGCATTTGCATTAATGTGTAAGCGTAGTAATAGCAAGATGACATGATGCCAAGACTTGAAGCGTTCAATCTCAAATCACGCATTAATTGATGCGTCATGACACCTGGTGAGACTTGTAGAATAAATTCGTAGAGATAAAAAAACGCGCCCAACAAACAGATAAAGCTAGCCAATCCGATAGGCGCAGGCGCATCAGAAAGTATTGTTTTATTATGTGCCATTGCGTATGATCCTCGGCGGTTGTTGGTCGATAGCCCCATGCTACTTTAATTTGCGAGATTTATAACGTGCAGTGAAGTAAAGTTGGGTATAGATACCAGGTGATCCTAGTGATTGCAAATAACAAGTGCTATTCTTGAACAAGGCACACTCGCTATTCCTCTTTATTATAGGTAGTCAAAACATGCTCGATTTTAAAATTGTCCTCAATGAGAAAACAAAAGAACCTGTCATCGAAACGTCGTTATTTGGCAAGCCATTACTCACTACCCCTCAATTAAACAAGTCCACCGCCTTCACTTTACAAGAACGGATTGACTTCAACCTTCTGGGTAAACTTCCGTTAGCCATCGAAACTTTAGACGAACAAGTCAAGCGAGTCTATCAACAATTTCATAATCATCACGGTAACCTCCAAAAACATATTTATCTTTACAACCTTCACGATAAAAACCAGGTTCTTTTTTATAAATTACTGGAAGAGCATTTAGAAGAACTCATGCCTGTGATTTACACGCCAATCGTAGGTAACGCGGTAAAAGAGTTTAATACTGAGTTTCGTCAGCCGCGCGGTCTTTATATCGATTACTTACATCGAGATAAAATCGAAACTATTCTTGATAACCGCTCAAATCCCGATATTGATTTGATAGTGATCACCGATGGTGAAGGTATTCTAGGTATTGGCGATCAGGGGGTTGGGGGGATCGATATTCCCATTGCCAAACTCATGGTCTACACGGCCTGTGGTGGGATTTCCCCCTTTAACACCTTACCTATCATTCTAGATGTGGGCACTAATAACGAAGCCTTACTCGATAACCCTCTTTACCTAGGCCTTCGCAAAAAACGGATCACAGGGTCGGAGTATGATGACTTTATTGAGAGCTGTATCGCCGCTATCAAAAAGAAATTTCCTAATGTCTTTTTGCACTGGGAAGACTTTGGTCGTGACAATGCCCATCGCTACATTAACAAGTATAAAGATCAAATTTGTACGTTTAATGACGATATGCAGGGCACCGGCGTTGTCACCGTCGCGGCTATTAATGCTGCCATATTAGCAACTAAAGGTGATCTAACCTCTCAACGCATTGTCGTTTTTGGCGCAGGCACAGCTGGCACCGGCATTAGTGAACAGATTCTTGATGCCCTTGTCGCGAGTGGCCTTAGTAAAGAAGAAGCGTATGAGCGTTTTTGGTTAATCGATAAAGCCGGTGTCCTTGTAGACGATATGACACACATGAATGACGCCCAGAGACCCTTTGCACGCTCTCGTGCTGAGGTCGCTAAGTGGGAAGTCACGAATGAAGAATACTTAGATCTACTCACCGTGGTAAACAATGTAAAGCCAACCATTATGATTGGCTGCTCGGCCGTCAGTGGTGCATTTAACGAAGAAATTATTAAGGCCATGGCAAGCCATGTGGCACAACCCATCATTCTGCCATTGTCAAACCCAACAGATAATGCAGAAGCCACACCGTCCGATCTACTAGAATGGACGCAAGGCCGCGCACTAATCGCAACGGGGAGTCCTTTTGAGCCAGTTAGCTATGCGGGTAAAACCTGTGTGATACCACAGTGTAATAATGCGCTTGTTTTTCCTGGACTTGGCTTAGGTCTTATTGCGGTCAAAGCAACGCGCTTGACCGATACAATCCTATGGGCAGCGTGTGATGCGCTAAGTCGGTGCTCGCCTGTCTTAGACTCCTTAGACGCCCCGTTACTACCCGCCATGACAGAAGCCAAAACAGTAGCCAAACAAATAGCCGTCGCGGTCGCTAAACAAGTTTTTGCCGAAGGCCTGGCAACGGTTGAGCAACCTACTGATTTAGAGGAGTTTATTGAAGCGAAAATGTGGGAGCCTCAATACTTACCTCTTAAGCGTAAAAAAGCCTAAAGTTTTTTGTCTCGTGGCCGATACCCCCTCTAAGCAGATAAAGCGTAGGGGACGAGTATGCCTGCTCCATGTTATTCAAACCAATCGGGTTTTAGTTTGATTGAAGTATTGGTCACAGTTGTGATCCTAGCCATTGGCTTGCTGGGTCTTGCCGCATTACAGGCAAAATCCTTGCGCCTCAATCACGACAGTCAGCTCCGTAGTTTGGCTGTCAATCAAGCCTATGCCATCACCGACAGAATGCGCGCTAATGTAGAGGGCGTTGATGGTGGTCTCTATGATGTGATCAACTCTACCGGCAGTGCCTCAGGATGCACAAGTGGTTGCACGTTTACGCAAGTCGCTCAGCAAGATATTTTCGACTGGAACACCAATAACGCGGCAATGCTTCCCAGTGGTCGAGGGACAGTTTCACGTGCCGGTGATGTTTTTACCGTCCGCATTCATTATGATCAAAACCGTACCGGCGCTACAGGGTTAAACTGCACAGGCGATACAGAAACGGATCTGACTTGTATCTCTATTGATGTACAGATGTAACAGTAAGTGTCGGATACACATAAAACAAAGGCGTTTAAAAGCATTTTTCAAGCACAGGCACTAGTCCTTGTTTCGTTGCGTCCGCCTGCCAATCGGCTGCAATCACCACACCGACAATAGCAATAACTTCTCCCTCAGGCGTCATGAGCACAGGCGTTTGCGCTCGTCGCCAGAATGGAATAGCAAAGCGTTGCCAACAATGACTGAGCTTACGGTGAAAAGACTCTCCAGCAAGCTTAATAGCTACACCTTGTGGCGCAAAGACAACCTTGATGAATGGCAATGTACTCACCTTTTCACGGCTCACACCTTCTCCTACCTTTTCTTGCATCATAAGAGTTCGTTTCAATTCTGGCAGCATTAGTGGCTGCTCGCACGTCCAGGTGCAGTCTTGCCCTTTGCGAGAGAAAACCTCTTCACGCAAACAGTACAATTTGTCACGGTAGCGTGTAACCACCACATCAGAAAAGTAAACGCTTGGTGTCGCATCGCCTTTCGCATTGACAACACTTGAGAGTATATCGTTTAATTTTTTCTCTGTGGGCAGTTGCGTGACAAAGTCATTTAACCAATGACGCAATAAAGCGGCTTGTACTAATGCATCCGCTTGAC
>JAUHZG010000164.1:0-2500 GCA_030425845.1 Gammaproteobacteria bacterium | reverse complement strand
AGAATTAATTTGTAAAAATTAACGTCTAGACACATTCAATTAAAATTTTGTTTAAAATCATTAACGAAAGTGCCCACACTTATTGCTTGGCTTTCAATTTTTAAAGAACATATCGATTTGCCGTCGACTTGAGGTGGTGCATTTTAGCGAGTTCGCTGTAGATGTCAACACCTTTTTTCTCTTTTTTTTCAGCGGCTTTCGCTGCTGAAAAAATCACGATGACCTCGAAAGGAGCGCCATAGTATCTGCGTCTTAGGGTAAAAGCAACAACTTTTTTCATTTATTTTCACTAGTCTGTGGCGAATCGTCGGGAGGCCGCATGGAATGCGGGTTTGCCATTGATATTGCCTTGGCGAAACACTTAAGAAACGGGTATTGCACTTGAACAGATTGAATAACTAAGGGGTTAAGGTGCTCGGGAAGGGCTGCCTTATGGCTAAAAACCCCCCCTACAGCGATAGTCAGAACTGACATGACTACTAACCTCTGTAAGGGGAAAGGATATTTACTATGTCATCTCTGGGGCAGCCATATACAGCGGCCTTGGAGGCCTAGCCTCACCCCACAAAAACAGTGCCGACGTCAATGAGCTTACAACAGCAACGCCCATGGTTAGCCCCAAACTCTCTTGCTTATCCACATAAGACGAAATCAAAAAAGCTGTAAGGCAGCTAAATCCCAACTGAAGCGCTTGAAGTCCATACTTCGTTATCTTCGGATATTCTTTCTGACTTCCTTTTTGTTTTTGTTCCGCATACTCTTGGCGCAGTCCTTTGTTTGCAGCAAATAAAGCAATACTTACTGATAAAGTCGTCACAGCACCTGCGAGTGTCCCTGCCCTATTGATATCTCTATTAACATACAGATCGAGCAATAGCGTCGCTACAGGTAGCATGGTGGCAGCTCCTACCAATTTCAAATAGCGTTGTTGTGACTGCCCACGAGAAGCGTCATAAGCCTGAAAAAGTGAGTAGAACAAAAAGATACACCCTGCACCTAAACTTGCTCCGTAGCCAGCTGTATCTCCATCCCTAGCACCAGAATCGCCGAAAATGGCACCGATGCCTGCGAACATCCCGATTGCAGTTATCATACCGCACAGCTCAGGCCACGTTATAGGCTCAAATTCTGCCTCGTTACTATAAGCCCCTCCTACTCTTTGTGCGCTTCTTCCCGTCATAATTATTTCCCCAATTTATTAACTCGTCAGAATATTAGCTTTTTCTCTGTGATTTAAGATACGTATTTATTTTAATATGTTTTGAATAGGTTTATCTCGTTTGCTAATCATTGGCTTTAGTGCGGAGTTTGAACTGACAGCAGAAATACCTCATACAAATCATTGAGATACGAAGCATCTAACAAGATATAAACTACACGGCGCCATCATTTAACCTAGAAACGGCAGTTGGGCGCACATTTTTAGGGTAGCAGATTGATTTAGATAGCTTTTCAAAAAAATCTGAAGTCACCTTGTTGGTGATGAAGACTTTTTTTGTAATGCTAGATGAATCAAGATGTTGCGCTAGAATGGGTGAACCAACTGCCGTTTCTAGGTTTAAGTGAGAAGACGGCCCCACTTCAGTACTAAAAATCCAAATCTGACGGCGGTGTTGCCGGCTTAGGCACTCCCGTGGCGCCATCGCGCGCTCCGCCTTTACCAGTAAGTGGTTGTTTTGAGATAGATATCGCATCAGGCAGCTCTTGCTCAAGCTCCATTAACTCGTTAGAAATATTCGACGCTTCTTGAGGATTCACCATGTCATTGACGATAACGATTTCCACCCGACGATTGAGTGAGCGGTTTTCATCACTATCATTCGCCACTAATGGACGAGTTTGTGCATGCCCCATCACCACAATACGCCGCGGATCGATAGTATCGCCATCCATCAATACATGCGCCACCGACGCAGCTCTAGCCGCAGACAAGTCCCAGTTTGAACGAAACTTCGCAGTTGAGATCCCAATATCATCGGTATGACCCGCCACCGTGATCGAGCCATTTATTTTTTCTAACACCGTTTTAATCTTTTCCATCACACCCAAAAAGTCTTCATGAAACTCCGCTGATCCTGATGGAAAGGAGTTTCGCTCCATAATACGAATCACAATTTGATCTTTGACTGTCTCGACTTGCACATCCCCAGTCGCTATCTCTTCGGCTAAGGCTTCTTCAACTTTCTCAACATTTTCGTTAACTTCTTCATTCACGTTTTCAGGTTTTTGTTGAGTGTCATCAACAATATCTTTACTTTCGTTTTCTTCAGTCGCTTCGATATTATCTTTTTCTTCTTCAACCGTGTCTTGTTTAACAACTTCAATAATGGTTTCCTCAGGAATACCCGGGCTAAATTCTTTGGCAATAATACTTGTGCCTTTAGGTATATCTGACGCCATCACTTGACGTTGCACACCAAAAGCCAGTTTCATCGATCCCGCAATTTGCTTGAACTTGATCACGTCCAACTCAGCGAAAGTCAGCAGCAGAATAAAGAAG
>JAUHZG010000163.1 GCA_030425845.1 Gammaproteobacteria bacterium | reverse complement strand
GGACACACATTTCTAGCGCCCTCATTTCATCACAAAAGGGTTCGTCACAGGGCCTGTTTCACAGTTGACCAGTATCGTCTTCTCCTGCAAGTACTCATACATGGCGTTAAGCCCATTCTCTCGCCCAATCCCGGAATGTTTGTACCCGCCAAAGGGTAGCATGACGCTCAGCGAACGATAGGTATTAACCCACACCGTGCCTGCTTGCAGCCGCGAAGGCAACATCAAGGCTCTATTCATATCCGTCGTCCAAATCCCAGCCGCTAAACCAAACTCCGTATCATTCGCTATAGCAATCGCTTCGTCATCATCCTCAAAGGTGAGTACTGACAATATCGGCCCAAACACTTCTTCTCGCGCAATACGCATTTGATTCGTGACGCCACGGAAAATAGTCGGCTCAACAAACCAGGGGCTATTCCCACATTGCTCGCCAGTGGCCGCTTGCCCGCCAAGCAAACACTGTGCGCCTTCTGCTTTCGCAATACTGATATAGTCCAAAATCTTTTGATACTGGCCTGGCGTCGTCACCGGACCGATGTGTGTGGACGCGTTCATTGGATCACCCAGTCTCGCCTCTTTGCCAATCGTCACCAAACGCTCACAAAACTCATCGGCAATCTTACGATGAACTAATGCGCGCGAGCCGGCAATACAGGTCTGACCACTGGCGGCAAAAATTCCAGAGATCACACCCGCGGCAGCACGTTCTTGATCGGCATCAGCAAAAACAATGTTAGGTGATTTGCCACCTAACTCTAGGGTCACGTGCTTGAGTGATTTCGCGGCTTCACTATAAACGTGAGCCCCCGTTTGTCCGCCACCGGTTAACGAAATTTTGGCGATGTCAGGATGCGAGGTAATGGCCTCGCCGACATCCGCGCCCAATCCAGAGAGTATGTTGATCACCCCATCCGGTACGCCAGCCTCTTCAACGCATTTAGCAAACTCGAAGCTAGATGCACTAGCAAATTCTGAAGGCTTAACCACCACGGTGTTACCCGCGGCGAGTGCTGGTGCTATTTTCCACGCCATGATCAATAAAGGCGAGTTCCAAGCCGTGATAGCCATGACCACACCCAATGGCTCGTAGTTTGTTAACGCCAGATGATTTGGTTTATCAATCGGCACGTGTTGTCCGACGACTTTGTCGGCCAATCCAGCGTAGTAACGATAAATTTTAGGTAAGTAAGCCATTTGCATGCGCATTTCGGCAAATAGTTTTCCATTGTCTTTGACTTCTGTCTTTGCCAAGTGTTCTGCATGCACTTCAAGTTTATCGGCTAAGCGATGAAGCCACGTTGCTCGTTCACTTGCGTGCAAACCAGCCCAACGAACAAATGCAGCTTTTGCTGCGCCTACTGCAGCGTCCACATCCGGTGTCGTTGCTTTTGGGATCTGGCACCACACTTCATTGGTGTAGGGATTGGTTGACTCTAACCATTGCCCATCATGTGGCGCTTGCCATTTACCGTCGATAAAGAGCCTGTATTGTTCGTTCATACTTTTCTCCTATTACCTAGTCTCTTTGACTTGCACTGGTCTTCCCACTCTTCAACTTGCTATGCCTGTCATTCTTCGGCTTGACCGAAGAATCCAATATATAGTGCCCCATCCGCTCAAGCAGCAGGATGACAATCTACTGTACGCACCAGCTTGACCAAAGCGCCACTCCTACGCTAGGGTGATGATAACATCACAGGACGGTAGCATGACAGACAATCTCACTGACGACAGCTTTGAGCTTGAGCACCAATTGCTCGAAGGCAATAGCAAAACCACACTAGAGCTTGTGCACCAACTCGTCGATGAACTCACCCATGGCAAACCAACCCAGGATAACCACCTCTACAACAAAGCCGAACCCGACGTCACCGCTAGATTAACTCGCCTCGCGTTTTGCTTATCACAGTTATTATTGACTGAAACAGTCCCTCTGTCTGATCAAGATTTTGCGGTATTGATTAACGCCGCCCCAGCGATTGCCCAATGTTTTTTTGCAAGTGGCTTTGGTAGTGCAGGCTTTGTGGTGTCACACTTTTTGCATGAGCTACGCAAACGCTTAACCAGTAGCGATACACTCACACAAGAGACGAAACTGATTGTCACGCATTTACTCTTGTCTTATTCACTCTATGTCGAAGAAGAGTTGCAATTAGCCATTTATTTTAAACTTGCTCCCGCTTACAGTGTCCCAACCTTTATTGGTCTACTCGCTTGTCCACTCGTATTAACGCAAGCCGCTTATCGTCGGCGTGAAGCCTTGATCGACACAGCTGCCCTACTCGAAGATGTTGCCTGTAGTGAGCTACCGCTTAGGTTATTAAGCCAAGCGTGGTTAAATGCCAGTTACTGTGAGCGCCCGGATAAACATAAATTACGACAACAACTCAATCGCCTGATCACCAATTGGCTAATGCAAAATAATATTGCGTCAACCAAACCTAGCGTACCCCCTAAGCGTAAAAAGCCCGTGTTCGCTATCGTCCTTGAGCACTTATCACAAGAGCATCCTTTTTTCGCGACGCTCAGCGCTCTTATCCATACACTCAAACAAACGCATGTCGTGATAGGCGTTGCCGATGAAGGCTGTGTCGATGACGAAACGCTTGCGTTATTTGATACTTGCATCACTTTTCATGAAGAAACGCAGTATCGCCGTCATAGTGCGCAAACCATCGAATTTTTATTACACCGACTCAGCCAAGCGGCGCCCAATCAAATTTTTTACCCTAGCCTGGGTCATCATGGGGTGGCTATTGCCCTAGCAACTCAAAAGCTCGCGCCTAAACAATGGCTTGGTTTTGAAACCTTTGCCACCGCTATGATGACGACATTTGACAGTATCTTTGTCCCCTCGGCCTTGTGTGGACCAGAGACGCAGGACTTATTCAGTGAACCAGTCAAAACCTGTGACGCAAACGAACACCCACTGACAACCTACCGCCCCTCACATGAACTAGAACCCCATGTCAGTGATGCCCCCAACTGCTACCACTTCGCTATTCTCAATTGCGCCAAAACACTCACCCCCAGTTTTTTAAGTGTATGTCATGACATCAAAGCACAATCAGCTACCCCGGTGCATTTCCACTTTTTCACGCAAGCAACAGGAGTTACCTACCACGCTATCAAACAACACATTGTGACCGACTTACCTTGCCATGTTTACCCTGAGCTGGCCCCCGCGGACTACTTTCCCACCCTTAAGGCCTGTGATATTTGCTTGGTACCTTTTTCCTTTGGTAACCAGGCGGTAAGCTTAGACGCCGCTAGCCTAGGATTGCCTTGTGTGAATCTTCTCGGCGATGAGCCACACGCGCGTTTCGATGGCGTGTTGATGCAGCAACTGGGCATGCCCTCTTGGCTAAATACTGACTCCACTGAAAACTACCTCAAAGCGGTGATGCGCTTGATAGAGGACAACACCTTACGCGTTAGCCTCAGCCATGATCTGGCTGAAAACACCAAGAAAGTGTTGGCACAGACGGATAATGCTCAAATAAGCGACAAGCTTTTCACCTCCAACTAATTTCAACTTATTTTTCAATCCTTAAGCATTACTTAAGAATTGCCTGGTATGCTCCGTGCAATTTAAATTTTTGCCGAGAAGAGCGAAGTGGGACTGTCACAACAAAGCAAGGTCGTAGGTGCTGGAAGCGCCGAGGCACCGCTTTTAAACGA
>JAUHZG010000020.1 GCA_030425845.1 Gammaproteobacteria bacterium | reverse complement strand
GCCAGCTCAACTTAGAGGGCGGCTGGAATGTTACCGTATTGGTGTTGATGGATAGTGAGTATCATCCTGTGGAAATTTATTCTGCGACACGTCGCGCACTGGAGGCGGCTCTAGGTGAAACGCCTTCGAGTACAGGGAGGCAAAAACGTGGTGCGATGTCTATCGCCAAATTTAAAGCCATCGCGCAACTGGCTTGGACGCGAGAAGATGGCGACCTATCCGTACTCGATTGATGCGTATTTTAACCTTCGATACTAGCGGTGAGACCTGTTCTGCGGCATTAACCTTGGGGCGTGAAACACGCGAAGCCTTTTTGCATTGTCCGCGCGAACAAACCCGCCAAATTATTCCGATGATAAAAACCTTATGTGCCGAGAGTGCTTGTGAGTTTGCCTCACTCGATGCGATTGGCGTGACGGCAGGGCCAGGAAGTTTTACCGGGCTTCGTATTGGGGCCGGGGTGGCGATGGGTCTTGCGCTTGCTCACGACTTACCGTTATGTGGTGTTTCAACACTTGCAGTGCTGGCATTGGGTGCTTATTATGACTTTGCTGCGCAAGAGGTGATGGCGTTACTCGATGCACGAATGAATGAAGTGTATTGGGGCCACTATCGGTTAGACCAAGCGAGCGCTACCATGGTGGGGACGGATAATTTAAGTGCGCCGACTAATGTTGAATGGCCTTTGCAGGGAGCGCTTGTTGGTAATGGACTCACAGTGTGTGAACCGCGTTTACCCGAAGGGCACGATCAAGTGATCATGATGGCTGGACAAACGGTGCATGCTAAGCATGTTGTGCCTTATGTCTTGGCTGCCCAGGAAAGTGGCGCATTGCTTGACGTGAATGCCTTTGAATTAAACTACTTACGTAATAAGGTAACGAGCTAATGTTAGATCAAAAACTACTGGAAATTTTGGCCTGTCCCATTTGCAAGGGGGCTTTATTATACGATAGAAAAGCTAATGAGCTTTTGTGTGACCACGATAAGCTCGCCTTTCCTGTGCGAGATGATATTCCGGTGATGTTAGAGTCTGAAGCACGTCGTTGCGAATGAGTGCATCACTAAATGTCGTTATAGTCCGGTTTGAACCCGGCGAGGACTGACTGGACTAACCTATAATATTGGATCCGCCGCTTGCCGAAGGATGACACGACTAAACGTCATTTGCCATGGGGCTTTCTTACTATGTGCCGCGGCTTGACCGCGGCATCGATAAGCAAAGATTAGTCTTTATTGGTCTTTTCAGGTGTACGCCGTTGTGAACGGTTAGCATTACTATTACCACCACGATTTCGGCTTTGCCCACCTTGTTTGTTATTGTTACCTCGATTGTTATTGTTATTTCTGCGCTTGTTCGCGTTAGTGTTATTATTCGAGTTACGGTTATTGTTATTGCCGCGGCGAGCTGGTCGGCGACGCTTGCTAGCTTGACTGTTACGCGAGCGATTACCACGACCGGCGGATTTCGTTGCGTCTCTGCTGCCAAAGATTGCGCCAAATATCCGTGATAATAACGAGGGTTGTGAGTCGCTTGCCTGTGCCTGACGGGTGTTTGCTGCTGGGGTACGACCACTTGGTGCTTGCTGACCTGGATTTGCTGAGACCACGGCATCAACCAATGGCACTTCAGGTAAAACCGGTGCTTTATAACGAGGCACGCGTTCTTCTTCTGGCTGGAACTCCACTTTATAGCTTGGATACCTTTTGTCTTTAGGCATGTCATCACGACGCAAGCGTTTGATTTTGTAATCTGGGATATCCAAATGACGGTTTGGGATCACTAATACTGAGACATCAAGGCGACGCTCAAGTGAAGCAACGACATCACGCTTTTCGTTAATCAAATAAGTCGCCACATTGATCGGTAATTGTGCCTGCACTTGACCGGTGCCTGGCTTAGACGCATTTTCTTGGATGAGTCGTAACACCGATAAGCTTACTGATTCCACACTGCGAATGATCCCTTGGCCATGACAACGAGGACAGGGCTCTTGAATCGCTTCGCCAAGACTAGGGCGTAGACGCTGACGTGACATTTCCAACAAGCCAAAACGTGAAATGCGGCCGATTTGGATACGTGCTCTGTCAGCTTTAACGGCTTCTTTTAAGTGTTGCTCAACTTGGCGTTGGTTGCGCATGGGAGACATATCGATGAAATCAATGACAATGAGGCCACCTAAGTCACGTAGACGCAATTGGCGGGCGATCTCTTCGGCTGCTTCGAGGTTCGTGCTAAGGGCTGTTTCTTCGATATCTCCACCCTTAGTCGCACGTGATGAGTTGATATCAATTGAGAGCAGGGCTTCGGTGTGATCGATCACTATCTCTCCACCAGAGGGTAGTCTTACTTCGCGTTTGAAAACGGATTCAATTTGGTGCTCAATCTGATAACGACTAAACAACGGAATCGCATCATCGTACAAGCTAACTTTGTCGACAAAATCTGGGCGTACCATGCGAATATGATCTTGCGCCTTAGTAAATAAGTCATAATTATCAATCATGATCTCACTGACGTCTTTACGCAGGTAGTCACGAATGGTACGAATGATCACATCACTTTCTTTATAGATAAGAACGGGGGCATCATTATCACGGAACGCTTGTAATATGGCTTGCCATTGTTTGAGTAGTACGCTCATGTCCCATTCGAGCTCTTCGTGGGATTTGCCTTCACCGGCGGTGCGGATGATCATTCCCATGTGTTCGGGTAAGCCCAATGCCTCAATTTGCTCTTTGAGCTCATGGCGTTCATCCCCATCAATGCGCCTTGAAATGCCACCTGCATCGGGGTTGTTCGGCATGAGGACAATATAGCAGCCTGCGAGTGATATATAGGTAGTCAGTGCCGCGCCTTTATTGCCTCGCTCTTCTTTTTCAACTTGGATCAGAACTGGCTGGCCTTCTTTGAGCACATCACCAATCGAAATATCTTTAGGATTCTCGGGGAGATCATCACCTTGATAGTAATCAGGGGAGATCTCTTTGAGGGGCAAAAAGCCGTGACGCTCAGCGCCGTAATCGACGAAGGCCGCCTCGAGGCTTGGCTCAATATGGGTGATTTTACCCTTGTAGATGTTACCTTTCTTTTGTTCTTGCCCAGGGCGCTCGATGTCTAGATCGTAGAGTTTTTTGTTGTCGACAATCGCGACACGAACTTCTTCGCGTTGGTTGCCATTAATAAGAATTTTTTTCATGTATGTCACCTGTTAAAAACGCCACCAGGGCGAGTAGTAAACAAGTGCCAAGGACTTATGTTGAGTACAAGCTTGCTCTGCTCTCACCTAAAGTGAGGGCAGGTATAAGGACAATCAGCCTGTCAGCCAGCAGGCACGCGAGGTGCGCTGAAACTGTCGGGTTAATTTGGTCAAAAGACTCACTCCTTCTAGATTGCTCTGCGGGGCAGATAACCTATTGCTCGACTTCATGCTCTCTCATCAAACGCATTAAGATGGTTGAAGATGAGGAAGCTTAAGTCGTCACTAAAACTATTACTCTTCTTATCATCATTGGCACTTATGCCATTGTCTCTGTTGAGACATTGCTGTGCCCCCATTTGTGGACACTATATTCTTTTGCTTCTCGCGAGCGAATTCTTGTATACTCGCGCTAAACTATTGACAGCTGAGTGTACCAACCTTTCTATGGACAAGCAATCACCCCCCTCTAAAGCGGTCAAAGTCAGACTCATCGAAATCACGACTAACCAAGCCGGCCAGCGTGTTGATAATTTTTTGTTTAAAATGTGTAAAGGAGTCCCCAAGAGTCGTATCTACAAAGCATTCCGCCATGGAGAAGTGCGCGTCAATAAAGGCCGAGTTAAACCTGCCTATAAATTAGCAGTTGGTGATCGGGTGCGAGTCCCCCCACTAGTATGCAAAGCCAGTACTGAGATCACTGTACCGGATGCCGTGGTTGAAAAATGCAAAGAGGCCATCCTGTTCGAAAGTGACGATTTAATTATCTTAAACAAACCGGCAGGCCTTGCTGTACATAAAGGGAGTGATACGCCTTACGGTGTGATTGAAACGATGCGGCAGTTACGGGGTGAGTCTAGTCTAGAATTAGTTCATCGCTTGGATAAGGCCACGTCGGGTTGTTTGATGATAGCCAAGCATCGAGAAAGCTTGATGCGTACTCAGCATGCACTCAAGAACAAACAAGGTATTGAAAAGATTTACCTGGCACTTGTTGCGGGAAAGTGGCCGCACGAGTGTGAGCGAGTAGATGCCCCCTTAGTTAAAAATCAGCAAGGAAGTGAGCGGGTAAGCGTGGAAGTCGACGCGAAACGCGGTAAATCTGCTACTACGCTAGTTAGCCTTAAGCGTTGGGACAGCACACGTGGCATTAGTCATATTGAAGCTCGCCCCCTGACTGGACGCACCCACCAGATTAGAGTGCACTGTACTCATCAAGGTTTTCCTATTCTCGGGGATCGTAAATATAGCGATAGTAAGGCCAGTCGCCTAGCGACAACGTTAGGGGTTAAGCGTCTGTGCTTACATGCCTATCGTTTGGAATTAAGTGCGAGTGTCCTAGGCGAAAAGATCGTTGTTGAGGCGCCTGTTCCCCAAGAATTTAGTCGACTAGCAGGAGGGTAGAGCGTATGCAAAACAAGCGTGTCATTATTTTTGATTTTGACGGTACCCTAATGGATAGCTTGGATTATATTGCAGATTGTGTGCAAAAGGCCTTTGATGCACATCAGGTGCCGCGCCCGGCTAAAGAGGCTATCAAGCGCTTAGCAGGTTATAGTTCGGCAAAGGTGGTACAAACATTGTGTCCTGAACTCGATGAGTCACACACACAAGCGGTGCTAGCGACGTATAGGGAGATTTACCTAACTTGGCAAGGCGATAGCTCGACATTATATGAAGGTATTCGTGAGTTACTACAAGCTCTTCATGGCAAAGGCAAAGTGTTAGCGATTGCCACAGGTCGTGGACGAGTGAGTCTGGAGACTTACCTTGAGCAGTTTGAGTTAGCACATCTATTTTCGATGACAATCACTCCAGGCGAGGCGGCCTCTAAACCTTCACCTGAAATGCTAGAGAAATTACAAGCAGCTCTTGAATTTACAACAGAAGAGGCTGTTGTTGTGGGAGATAGCACTTACGATATCGAGATGGCCCATGCCGCAGGTATGGAGAGTATTGCACTCGATTATGGCGCGCATAGCAAGCAAGCGCTTGCCGCGGCGGCGCCGAGCTTATTGTTGTCATCTGTAAAAGAGTTGAAAGAAGCGCTTTTAAACTGAGAATTCTGTCAATGACTTGGCTGGTTGATAAGGTCCTTTTGAGGGTAACCGAGCATAACTAATTGACCTAACATGAGTATCGCTCCTGACACTAGGGGAATATTTTGACAGATGGGTCCTCACTCTGTACTATTGCGCCCTAAATTTAGTAACAGTAGCTGTATTTCTAGGAGTACTCTCATGGCAGTTCAAAAAAACACCACATCTCGTTCTAAGCGCGGCATGCGTCGTAGTCACGATTCACTCAGCAAACCATCAGTGTCTGTTGATCCGACAACTGGTGAGAAACACTTACGTCACCACGTGACTCCTGAAGGCTTTTACAAAGGGCGTCAAGTAGTCGAAAAACAAGATAACGACGAATAATCAACGCGTTAACCTGAGGTATCATTACTTGAATCCTATCACACTGGCTATCGACGCAATGGGCGGGGACGATGGTGCCAGTGTGGTGGTGCCTGCGACGATTCGTGTCGCTAAAGAGAGGCCAGAGGTTAGCTTCATTCTAGTGGGGCTAGAGCATGACATTCAGCAACTATTGCGAAAGCATGGTGGTGACTCACTGACCAATATTTCCATCAAACACGCTTCTGAAGTGGTAGAGATGCATGAGTCTCCCACCAATGCCTTGCGTAGCAAAAAAGATTCTTCTATGCGAGTGGCACTAGACTGTGTCAAACATAGACAGGCCAGTGCCTGTGTCAGTGCGGGCAATACGGGGGCGCTGATGGTCACAGCACGGTTTGTATTAAAGACCCTCGCGGGGATTGATAGGCCTGCAATCACCACGCGTTTCCCGACGATGAAGGAGGGGCATTACTCCCTGGTTCTGGATTTGGGAGCCAATGTGAATTCAAGCTCGGAGCATCTGGTACAGTTTGCCGTAATGGGGTCTGTGCTTGCCTCTGAAGTGCTACAAATTGAAAATCCTTCCGTTGCATTGCTTAACGTAGGGGAAGAAGAAATTAAAGGCAATGATTTGGTCAAAGCGACTTCTAATGAGCTCTCGCAAATCAAAGCCCTCAATTACACTGGTTACGTTGAAGGTGATGATATCTATAAGGGCACGGCCGATGTTATCGTGTGCGATGGCTTTGTCGGCAATGTGGCTCTCAAGGCAAGTGAAGGCATTGCGCATTTGATATTCGAGTATATTCGTCAAACTTTTACACATAACTTCATGTCAAAATGTGTCGCACTGATCGCAAGACGGGCGTTAAAACGCATGAAAAAACGCATCGATCCGGCGGAGTACAACGGTGCGATATTAGCGGGTTTGCAAGGCGTGGTGGTGAAAAGCCACGGTGGTGCCAATGAAAAAGCCTTTGCAAACGCATTACGCACGGGGGTGCGTTTAGCCGAGAAAAATGTTCCTGAAAAAATACGAGCGCGAGTTGAACAAGTGCTCGATGCGAGGCAAGCAAATGACGTATTCTAGAGTAGTCAGTACCGGTAGTTACTTACCAAAACGCGTGGTCACTAATGATGAATTAGCACAAACGGTTGATACCTCTGACGAGTGGATAGTCGAGCGGACTGGGATCTCACAACGTCACGTGGCAGCCGATGACGAAACCGGCAGCTCCATGGCAATCGAGGCCGCAAAACGCGCGATGGCTGATGCCCCGTTTGACGCGAGTGAGATCGATTGTATCATCGTGGGTTGCTGTACTTCTGGGCAGTTATTTCCCAGTGTGGCGTGTAAGGTCCAAGAAGCGCTAGGCATTCCTGAATGTATTTGTTTTGACGTGGCGGCGGCCTGTGCCGGTTTTATTTTTGCTTTGGAGACAGTAGATACCTACATCAAAGCCGGCAAAGTACGCAAAGCGATTGTGATCGGTTCTGAGTTAATGACGCGCGTTCTGAACTATGAAGACCGAACCACGTGTGTTTTATTTGGTGACGGCGCAGGGGCCGTGGTATTAGAGGCGTCTGATGAAATGGGGATACACTCTACGCACTGTCACGCTGATGGCAGTTATGCCAGCATCCTAAATGCCACCGGTTTCCAAAAAGACGTGGTCAATCCACTCGTGCATATGGAAGGACGAGAAGTATTTAAACTCGCGGTCAATAAAATGGGTAACTTAGTAGAAGAAGTGCTAGAGGCGAACAATCTAGAAAAAGCTGATATCGATTGGCTGATCCCTCATCAAGCCAATAGTCGTATCATTGCATCGATAGCGAAGAAACTCGATATGCCAATGTCTCGCGTCGTACAGACAGTTAAGCACCATGCCAATACGTCGTCCGCATCCGTGCCTCTTGCATTGGATCACGGAGTGCGTAGTGGGCAAATACGCCGAGGCGACAAACTATTACTCGAAGCTTTTGGCTCAGGGCTAGCCTGGGGGGCGGCACTAATTACTTACTAAAAAAAGAGGATGAGACTATGTCACAAGTTGCATTCGTATTTCCCGGTCAAGGTTCACAGTCAGTAGGGATGCTGAGCGATTATCTCACGCAATTCGATGTTGCACGAGAGTGTTTAAGCGAAGCCAGTGAAATATTGAAACTTGATCTTATCGAGTTAATCTCTAACGGTCCACAAGAGAAACTAAATCAAACACAGATCACCCAACCTGTCATGCTTGCGTGCGATGTGGCGCTATGGCGAGTGTTTTGTGATAGCTCTGACAAGCGTCCGGTAGTGGCCGCGGGGCATAGTTTAGGTGAGTATGCGGCTTTAGTCGCCAGTGGCGCACTAACGTTTAGTGATGCAATGACTTTAGTTGCAAAGCGTGCGCAGTTTATGCAAGAAGCTGTACCTGTGGGCGATGGTGCGATGGCGGCAATGATTGGTGGTGACGAAGAACATATTGGGCAGTTATGTGCGAGCGTTGCTAAAGATGGCGCGGTTTGTGTGCCCGTCAACTTTAACTCGCCAGGGCAAATTGTGATTGCTGGGAATACATCGGCTGTCACACGTGCTTGTGAAAAAGCGCAAAGCTACGGCGTTAAGATAGCGAAGCAACTGCCAGTGAGTGTCCCTTCACATTGCGAGTTGATGCAAAGTGCTTACGATGCATTATTGCCTTTGTTGAAAGCGGTAAACTTTGCTGAGTTTGCTTTCCCAGTGATCAAAAATGTCGATGCGAAGTCCTATAGTAGTCAAGAAGAACTGGCAACTTGCTTAGCGTTACAAGTGGTTAAACCGGTGCGCTGGACAGAGACCGTGTTAGCCATGGTTAGTGATTACGGTGTGACTGAAATCGTTGAATGTGGCCCGGGTAAAGTTTTGTCAGGACTCAATAGACGAATTGATAAGTCGATTAAATCTGTTGCGTTATCGAGTGTAGAGACGATGACTGACTACACAGGATGAGAATGGCAAGTGTAGGGTAGGCGCCACAGGATTATGGTAGGTTGGTTAGGCCAGAGGGCGAAACCTACCAAAAATGTGTCACTGTAACACTATAATTTAATGACAAGACTAGAAGGTAACAACATGACAAACTTCCAAGACAAAGTTGTTCTTATCACCGGTGCTTCACGCGGTATTGGGCGCGCCATACTCGAAGGGTTTGCCAAGTCGGGCGCGATTGTCGTCGGGACGGCGACATCAGAGAATGGGGCTAAGGCGATCTCCGAACACCTTAAGGCTATTGGCGGGAAAGGTTTTGGTGTGGCTTGTAATGTCAACGAGCAAGGACAAGTCGATACTCTGTTTGATAGCATCAAAGCAAATGCGGGCACCATTAGCGTGCTAGTGAATAACGCTGGAGTGACGCAAGACAATTTGTTTATGCGTATGAAACAAGATGAATGGGATAAGGTGATCGCAACGGATCTGACAGGCGTGTTTCGCTTAACCAAAGGCGTCATCAAGCAAATGATGAAAGCGCGTTATGGACGCGTCGTGACAATTGGCTCTGTGGTGGGGGTTGCCGGTAACCCGGGCCAAGCAAACTATTGTGCAGCGAAAGCGGGTGTCATTGGATTTACCAAGTCATTAGCGCAAGAGCTAGCGTCACGTAACATCACCGCGAATGTAGTTGCACCGGGTTTTATCGAGACCGATATGACGGGGGCACTGACTGAAGAACAAGCGAGAGGTATTTTGAGTACCATACCGATGTCGCGTATGGGCCAGGCAAGCGAGATAGCCGATGCGGTACTATTTCTAGCTTCAGATAAGGCCAGCTATATCAGCGGTCAAACGTTACATGTTAACGGTGGATTGTATATGAACTAAATTAGTGATTATTCGTAATATTTGGTGGTATGCTATTGTATTGTGCTGCCAAAGCCGGATAATCGGATTGATCTTGTGCCACTAGGCAGTGTATTTTAGATATTTTGAACTTTTAGGAGAGTAGACTCAATGAGCAATATTGAAGAACGCGTAAAGAAAATTGTCGTAGAACAACTAGACGTCAAAGCAGATGACGTGACCCCTACGGCTTCTTTCGTGGATGATTTGGGTGCCGATTCGCTTGATACAGTTGAGTTAGTGATGGCGCTTGAAGAAGAGTTTGAGATTGAAATTCCTGATGAAGAAGCGGAAAAAATCACAACTATCGCTCAAGCGGTTGACTTCATCAAAGCCCACCAAGGCTAAGTTAATAGTCGATTTGATGTATTGGAGAGCTTCCTGTGAAATTTAACAAAATCGTCGTTACCGGCATGGGGGCTTTAACTCCCGTAGGTCTAAACGTGTCAGATTCATGGCAAGCTATTTTAGCAGGCAAAAGCGGTGTGACACGTCTTGATGATTTTTTAGAGACCGAGCAGCTAAGTTCCAAAATAGGTGGATTGGTTAAGAACTTTGACGAATCTGCCTATTTCAACGGTAAAGAAGGGCGAAAGCTCGACAACTTTATCAAGTACGGTATTGCGGCTGCCGAGGAAGCGATTGCCGACTCGGGGTTGACCGTAACTGATGCGATAGCTCATCGCGTGGGTGTGGCATTGGGTGCTGGAATCGGTGGGTTACCGGCGATTTCCAAAAATGTACTTGCAATGGATAAGGGCGGCCCGCGTAAGGTTTCACCCTTTTTTATCCCTGGAGCTATCGTGAATATGTTGCCGGGTATGTTGTCCATGCGGCACAACCTCAAAGGGCCTAATATTTCCATTGTGACAGCGTGTACCACAGGGGCGCATAACATTGGCTATGCCGCACGGGCGATTGCCTATGGCGATGCTGATGTGATGATTGCAGGGGGGGCTGAGCAAGCTTGCTGCATGGTGGGGATGTCTGGTTTTGCCTCCATGCGTGCCTTGTCAAAGCGTAATGATGAGCCTGAGTCAGCTTCACGTCCATTTGATAAAGACAGAGACGGCTTTGTCTTAAGTGATGGGGCTGGTGTACTTGTGCTTGAGTCTGAAGCGCATGCCATAGCCCGTGGGGCGACTATCTACGCTGAGCTGACAGGTTTTGGCGCGAGTGCTGATGCTTACCACATGACTATGCCCGCACCCGAAGGGGCTGGGGGCGCGCAAGCGATGAAATCTGCACTAGCCGATGCCGAGCTTAATCCTGAGGCTGTAGGTTATGTGAATGCGCATGCCACTTCGACACCTGCGGGAGATGAGCTCGAAATTCAAGCCATCAAAAATGCCTTCGGTACCCATGCATCCGATATTTCGGTTAGCTCAACCAAGTCAATGACAGGACACTGCCTTGGCGCGGCGGGGGCAATCGAAGCGATTTTTTCGATCCTGGCGCTTCGTGATCAAGTGCTTCCACCAACGATTAACCTTGAGAATCCCAGTGAGAACTGTGACTTAGATCTCGTTCCTAACCAAGCGCGAGAGAAAGTCCTCAAAGCCGTGTTATCGAATTCATTTGGCTTTGGTGGGACTAACGGTTCACTTATTTTTACGCCTTATTAATCTGCTCCTTGTGAATCCAATGAGGGCGTGATTTGCCTAAGCGTGGCCCAACTCGGTTTGGACGCCTCCCCACTTCATGCTAAGCTTCTTTTATCGACGAACAAAGGACGCTAACGTGGTAACAATCGATTGGGTAGTAGATCAAGCCAAACAGATTTCGACACTCGAAGATGACAAGCAACAGCTTATGGCGGCGACAGAGTTGGTGGCGGCAGCTGTGAAACAAACAGACTGGATACTGGAGGAGCATCATCACGTCTGTGAGTCACAAGGGTGGACACTACACCCTCTATTCGTCAAACCGGATCATACCTTTGGGATCTTTGTCACGGGTTGGTTACCTGGGCGAGGAGCGCCGGCGCATACCCATGCAGGTTGGACCGTGATAGGCGGTTTGGTGGGTGTTGAGACAAACACTCTTTGGACACGTACTGATGATGAGAGCGTTGAAGGTGAGGCGACACTTGAAGTTCACTCCGTGAAAGCCTTAGGACCTGGTGAAGTACTGGTGATGCCCGGAGAGGGAGATATCCATAGTGTCATTAATGAGACTGGGGCGGTTACTTTGAGTCTTCACGCCTATCAGTTTCACCCGAATTACTGTGACAGGTTTTGTTACGACCCTGATGCGGGAACCGTTCACCCCTTTATCACAACCCCCATAGATGAGAAGTAATGACTAAGTCGGTTAAACGCAGAGTTTGGTTTTGTGCTCTTGTTGCGTTTATCGCGTTGGCTGTTTTCGCCATGGACTTGTACCGTTTTGCCAATTCGCCTTTTATCCAAGCTGAATCGCAACGTGACTTTTACCTGAAACCGGGCTTAGGGATGCAGGCATTAGGGCATGACTTGGTTCGTGCGGGCTTGATTAAAAGCCATCAAAGACATTACTTGCGTTTACTGATAGAGCTAAATCGCGACACCTATCGCCTCAAAGCGGGTGAGTATCGCATTATGCCAGGTATGACTCCGCTTGATTTTCTCAATGAGCTGGTCGCAGGTAAAGTCGTGTATCGACGTCTTACCATTATCGATGGCTGGACATTTAAGCAATTGCGCTTATCACTTGAAGATAATCCGTATCTCGAAAATGATCTTTCTAATGAGAGCAATAATGCTCTGATTAAGTTACTTGATCTAAAACATCATTCTCTAGAGGGAATGTTTTTTCCTGATACTTACACATACACCCGTGGAAGCTCAGCCTTATCAATTCTCGCCTGGGCACACCAAGAAATGATGCATCGTTTAAAAACACTTTGGCAGCATCGTGCGACAGATTTACCCTATAAGACGCCATACCAAGCACTGACAGCCGCTTCACTTATCGAAAAAGAAACCGCGTTACCTAGCGAAGCGCCGCAAATTTCAGGCGTTATCGTCAGACGACTACAAAAGCGAATGCGCCTGCAGTTCGATCCCACCGTAATTTTTTCATTGGGCGATAAGTACAACGGCAAGCTCTCGAAAAAGGATCTTCGTACCGCCTCACCCTATAATACGTATACGACTTACGGTTTACCCCCAGGGCCGATTGCACTTCCGGGGGAGAATGCTCTTTACGCAGCCATGCACCCTGATGACTCTGACAATTTATACTTCGTTGCGACCGGTAACGGGGGGCATACTTTCTCGGCAACGCTTCAAACTCACAATAAAGCGGTAAAACGCTATATTGCTCACTTGCGTCGAACTCAGGCTTCTTCAAGGCCTAAAGGGTTACCTTATGCTCCCTTTAAATTGGATAAATTCCCCACCGTTATACAGGGGTGTTACTATTCGAAAGCACTTTGCGCTATAGTACGCACATTAGGCGAGTAAGCAAAGAGTACAATAAATATGCAAGAACGAGGTCGGTTCATTACCCTAGAAGGCATTGAAGGCGTGGGGAAATCCACCGCGGCTAAAGGGGTTGTCCAAACACTAGAAGCGCGTGGACTTGAGGTCGTTTTAACACGTGAGCCTGGGGGCACAGAAATTGCTGAAGCTATCCGGCAGATCCTCATCAGCGAGCATGACGAAACGTTATTGCCATTGACTGAAATGTTTTTACTTTTCGCCGGCCGTCACCAACACATTGAACATACGATAAAGCCTGCTTTGGCCAGAGGCGCGTGGGTCTTATCCGATCGTTTTACGGATGCAAGCTATGCTTATCAAGGTGGAGGACGGCAAGTTCCCGAAGCGTACATCTCACAGTGTGAAGCAATGGTTAAGTCAGAGCTCACACCGGATTGTGTCTTATGGCTTGATGCCCCGGTAGCGGTCGCAATGAACCGGATGAAACAGCGAGGGGCTCTGGATCGCTTTGAGCAAGAGCAAACGGATTTTTTTGAGCGCGCTCGAGGGGTGTATGCTGCCCGTCATGAGGCATTGGCTTACTACCATCGTATTGATGCCACTCTCACACCAGAACAAATGCAACAAGCGTGTTGTGATGTTATCGCAGGTCTAGCATGAGTCAGTTACCCCCTTGGAGTCAGCCAGTCATAAGCGAGTTAATTCGACTTGATGCCAGTGACAGTTTGCCTCACGCGATTTTGTTACAAGCAAATGAAATAGCTAGCGCAGAAGCGGTGGCTGAAGCTTTTGCACAGAACCTGCTTGGTGATAACACCGGGCTAGTGCCTGATTATCATCGGGTAACGCCAGAAGAGGGCAAACAAACGATTAGTATTGACAGTATACGGGAGGTAATTGCTAAAGTGCATACCACGGCGTTTACACAGCGCAAAGTCGTGTTACTGTCACCTTCGGAAGGACTCGCTCGCGCAGGCGCGAATGCCTTGTTGAAAACGCTAGAGGCGCCACCGCCTGCTACGACGTTCTTGTTGACGTGTGCGCATGTTTCACAGTTATTACCTACCATTATTAGCCGTTGTCAGCGTTATACGGTGCCAACACCGACTCGGGCGATGGCAACATCTTGGCTTGAGACCGAGTTTGATGCCGGGCGTGTGGCAACTGCGCTTGAAATGATGGGCGAGAATGTTTATCAAGCGAAAGCATTACTTGCGAATGAAGAAGATGCGGGTGTGCTAAGCCTATGGCACGATTTAGATGCTCTGAAGCTGACAAACTGGACTGAGTTGACACAAAAATGGCAAAAACTGCCTCTCATAAGCCTTGCTGATTTGTTTTTGCGTAAGCTTTATTTGTCTGCTCGTCAATCAATGATAGGATCAAAGAATAAGCAACAAGGGTATTTTGTGTGTTGGGATACGTTGTGCGAAGTCAAACAACAACTGCTAAACAAAGTCCCCCTCAGCGAGCAAAGTGTCATCGAGAAGTTGACACTTTCATTTTTGAAATTTAAGGCATCACAATGACACAAGAAAGTGAAAAACCTGCTGAAGGAGCCAGCGCTGAGCCAGCACCGGCGACCATGGCCAAACCTAAAGGTCAGGTGGTTCCGGTTCACCTCATCGATAAAAATGCAGTGTACGCGGCATTTATGCCGTTTGTTAAAAATGGTGGGTTGTTTGTTGAGTCGAATAATACTTTTGCCCTGGGCGATGAAGTGTTTTTAGTTGTCAGGTTACTTGATGCGCCTGAGAAGTTTCATCTACCTGGTAAAGTCGTTTGGATCACCCCCAAAGGAGCGCAGGGCGGCAAGAAAGCGGGGATAGGCGTTCAATTTGACGACGAGAGTGCTGCACATGAATTTCGCCGACGTATCGATACTTATCTGGCCGGTGCTTCGAACGATAAACGTACCGATACAATGTAACACAGGAATATGATGATAGTTGATTCTCATTGTGGATGCTTTTGACAATGGCCTTAGCGATGTCATGGGGCAAGCTCGCGACGCCGGCGTTGAAGAAATCTTATGTGTAAGTGTCTCACTGGAAACATTCCCGGATGTATTGAATATTGCTAAGAGTTACGCGAATGTTGTTGCAAGCGTAGGGGTTCACCCTAGTGAAAACGGAGCCGAACCGACAGTCGATAAGCTTATCGAACTGGGGCAGGATCCTCTTATTGTCGCGGTGGGCGAGACAGGGCTTGATTATCATTACGATTTTGTCAGTCCCGAAGTGCAGCGTACCCGTTTTGCTTGTCATGTGGAAGCCGCCAAAGCATTGGACAAACCTCTGATTATTCATACGCGCGAAGCACGCGAAGATACGATTGCCATTTTGCGTGAGGGTAATGCTGAGCAAGTTGGCGGGGTGATGCATTGCTTTACAGAGACTCTCAGCATGGCTGAGCAGGCGATGGACCTAGGCTTTTATATTTCTTTCTCAGGGATCATCACCTTTAAAAATGCCGACGAGCTCCGTGAGGTTGTCAAAGCCGTGCCACTAGAACGCATACTGATCGAGACGGATGCGCCTTATTTAACACCTGTTCCTAAGCGTGGCAAAGCCAATTATCCGGCCTATGTACGTTATGTGGCCGAAAAAGTAGCGCAGATTAAGGAGTTATCGCTAGAGCAAGTTGCTATCGCGACCACATCAAATTATCATAAATTGTTCAGGTCGAATTAAATCGATCAATAATTAAAGCAGACAAGGGGGTAGGGATGCTGCATTTCGTTGAGTTTATTCTTCTGGCGATGGGCCTTGGGGCGTTAGCTGTCGCGCGTGCATCGACCTATGTGTGGACACCGCTGATTGCGGTGATCTTAGGCGTGGCGACGTTTGTTAGTCATTTAAGCCTGTGGCTTCTGGTACCGCTGTGGGCTATCTATATCGGTGCAGCGCTTTTATTTAATTTGCCGGCGACACGCAGACGTTATCTTATAGAGCCCGTATTCTCTCTACTACACGATACCTTGCCGCCGATGAGTGAGACAGAACAAGCCGCGCTAGATGCGGGTGATGTCTGGTGGGAGAAGGAGCTTTTCTCGGGGCGTCCTAACTGGCAGTTGTTACATGACTTACCTAAGCCTACGTTAAGCGAAGAAGAGCAAGCATTCCTCGACAATCAAGTCGAAACGTTATGTGCTATGTGTGATGACGACGCTATCATGCGCGAGAATGATTTGCCTAAAGAAGTTTGGGATTACTTACTGAAAGAACGTTTCTTTGGCATGGTGATAGATAAAAGTTACGGTGGACTTGGTTTTTCGGCCTTAGCGCATTCTACTATCGTGCAAAAGATTGCTTCGCGTTCAATCAGCACGGCAGTGACGACCATGGTACCGAACTCATTAGGGCCAGGTGAGTTACTGGCGCACTATGGTACCAAAGAGCAAAAAGACTATTACTTACCACGGTTGGCCAAGGGCGAAGAGATCCCTTGTTTTGGTCTGACTAGCCCGGAAGCGGGCAGTGATGCCGGTGCGTTGATTGACAGTGGCGTTGTCTGTGAGCAAACCATAGACGGCAAGAAAACTGTTTGTATTAAACTCAACTGGAACAAACGCTACATTACCTTAGCCCCCAAAGCAACGCTGCTAGGTTTAGCCTTTCAGCTAGAGGATCCTGCTCACTTGATTGGTGATAAAACAGACGTGGGTATTACCGTGGCGCTGATCCCTTCGAATCATCCAGGGGTAGAAACAGGCGCGAGACACAATCCTATGGACTTAGCTTTTGCCAACGGTACCACTAAAGGGCGCGACGTTATCATTCCAATTGATTGGATTATTGGTGGTAAAGCGATGGCGGGGCATGGTTGGAATATGCTAATGGAATGCTTATCCATTGGCAGAGCAATTTCATTACCGGCGCTTAGTACCGCGGGTGCTAAGCTGGCTTATCGTACAACCGGTATCTATGCTCTGGCGCGAAAGCAATTTAATCTTTCGATTGGACATTTTGAAGGTGTGCAAGAAGCGATGGCGCGTATCGCGAGTCTGACCTATGTGACTGAAGCGACTCGACTGTTGACCGCAACAGCGGTAGATTTGAATGTCAAGCCAGCGATTGCCTCTGCGATTGCGAAGTACCAGATGACCGAAGCCAACCGTGAATGCATTAATGCCGCAATGGATATTCATGGCGGACGTGCCATCCAAAAAGGGCCACGCAACTATCTTGCTACAGCCTATAAAGCACTACCGATAGGGATCACGGTTGAAGGGGCAAACATTTTAACTCGTAACCTTATTATTTTTGGACAAGGTGTGATTCGCTGTCATCCGTTTATCCGACAAGAAATGGCTGTCGCGGCGGAAAAAGATCAAAAGATCGCGCTGAAGAAGTTCGATAAAATTTTATGTGGACACATTGGTTACTCTGTTAGTAATGCCATCTCTGCTTTGGCCTGGGGCTTATCTTGTTCGTACCTGATTAAGTCACCGAAGCGCGGGCGCGTAGCGCGTTATTATCGTGGGGTGACTCGTCTTAGTACGGCGTTTGCTTTAGTGTCTGATGTCGCGTTAATGATATTAGGGGGAGAACTCAAGCGCAAAGAACGTTTGTCTGCACGACTTGCTGATGTATTATCCAACTTATACCAAGCAACCGCCGTGCTCAAATACGTGCATGACAACGAGGTCGATGAGGATGAGTGGCTACATGCTAGTTTGGCACTTGAGACAGCGTTATACCAAGCACAAGAAGCATTGTTTGGTGTGTTTGCTAATTTCCCCAATCGCTTTGTCGCACTTAAGCTGCGAGTGATGACTTTCCCTTACGGGCGTTCTTACAAGCGACCTTCGGACAAACTCGAACAACGCTGTGCTTTGTCAATGATGGAGGAAACCGCTTTCAGAGAAAGGCTAACTGCCCATTGTTACATCAATCAGGACGCATCCGACAAGATTGGTCGCATGGAGCATGGCTTTGATGTTATTCTTGGCGCGCGCGGTGCTCAGGCCAAGATAGCCAAAGCACAGCGTGAGCGGTTAATATCTCGCTCAGGAAATTATAATGAAGTTGTCGAACAAGCGCATTTAGCGCGAGTGATCACCAGTGAAGAGCAGCAGCAGTTACTCGAGACGCACCGTGTAGTCAATGACATGTTAGCGGTGGATGATGACGGTGGAGCACGCACACATGCACCCAATACGATGACCCCATCTGAAGGAGAGTCTCAACATGTCGAATAATGCTGTCTATATTGTCGATGGCGCACGTACCCCTTTCTTAAAAGCACGGGGTAAGCCTGGCCATTTTAGTGCGAGTGATTTGGCTGTCTATGC
>JAUHZG010000019.1 GCA_030425845.1 Gammaproteobacteria bacterium | reverse complement strand
GACAGTTACTCGTCCTGGAACCGTACGCTCGAAAAAATACCCAAGAGGCGAGCATGACACTTGGGGTATTTACGCGCAAAACATGAAGAAAACGAACGTCTCGGCCACAGTGTGATGACGATTCCTGTCAAAGGTGAGCGGGGCAATGGGACCTTGTATTTCAGAGCCCGTAAAGAAAATAATCACTGGCAATTATATCGCTTAATCTTTAAAACTGCGGCGGGGAAACGTGTTGACTTACTCGAGCGCTAAGCCCTGCACGCTCTACCGAATACGGTATAAGAAAACCTGATAAAAATTAGTTAGCGACATTTGGCTTTGCAAGGAGTTGATAGGTTCGCTCAGAAATGATGCCCTCATCAAGTTTTTTCTTCGCATCCATTGCCATGGTTTGGCCTCGTTCTCTCAACAGTTTACGTGTCTGCTGTGTGATCTGATCCAAATCACCCTGGAGCAAGATATCGCGCACTTCTTCATCGAAAACAAGAAACTCACGAAGGGCTACGCGCTTACCATCGACAGTCGGCGCCAAACGCTGCCACACCACTAAGCGTATTGTCTCAACAATATCAATCGTCCGCCCATGGCGCTCACCTGCCGGGAACGAGGTCACTAAACGACGCATCGTCTCAGCAACACCGGTGGTATGTAATGTTGTATAAACTGGGTGCCCTGTTAGTGAAGCCTCAATCACCGCACTGATAGTCTCAGCATCACGTGCCTCACCAACGAGGATAAGTCCAGGTTTGCGGCGTAGTGCATTACGCACCCCTGCTTCAAACGTAGGAATATGCCTAGGCACCTCTGATTGTCCGATCACACAAGAGATCTTAGGGATGGCATCGAAGACAAACTCAATCGGCGACTCATAAGTTAGAATTTTGCGATGACTTTCAGGATCTTCGGCTACCCGTCTTATCAGTGACGCCAGCAAGGTACTCTTACCTGAGCCTGTAGGCCCTGTGATATAGACCACCCCTTCATTGGGTTGAGCGGCATCTAGGATCGCTTGCTCTATACCAAGATCTTCTGCTTTAGGAGGAGTTGTTGGGATGGAGCGTAAAGTGATTTGAATCCCTTCATGCCCATCGACTAAAACCGTCGAGCCATTCACACGATAGCGAAAACGCTCAAACCTATCCGGCCGTACTTCAAAATGCGTATCAACATCTTCACCACTTAACAGTTGTGCCGAAGCATTCGGCCCGTAAATATGATTAATCAAATCGATCACTTCGGGATTAGTCACCCGACGCGAAGTCACTGCGCGTAAGCGCCCATGAATTTCAGCAAAAACCGGTTCGTTGGTTTGGATGGTAATATCTGAAGCTTGGAATCGCTCACAATGCACGAGTATGGTTTCTAGATCGGTAGGCGACAAACGCGTAGGTTCGTTGCTTAAAAGAAACTGTTGTAAATCATCCTTAGCCATTCGTTTTAATCACCGCTGGTCGCCATTGATGTGGCTTGTTAGTCTTGAGTACGGGTAATGCCGTAATACGCAGTACTTGGTCGTGAATGCGCATTTCATTGGTATCGCCAGTTATTCCTAAGTTCGCATGCGAAACAAAAGGTGCACTTACCATCTTCTGGGCGTAGAGCTTGTGATAAAGAGCCATACCGGTGTAATCACTTTTAAGGCGAGCTAAATTTTGCTGATAGATCGCGTTCGCTTGATCGATCCCCATATGCCAAGACTTCGTAATAAGTTTTTGCCACACTTTCTTTTCAAAACGGTTATGCGGCAACATCGCAGGTGATGGCTTATCAGGCTTACTGTAATTCATGTATAAATATTCACGCCAAGTGGGTGGCGCGGTGACTAGACGTGCTTGAGATTCTATCTTGTAGACTTTATCAGAGAGGCGTATCGCCAGCCCGTCACTAATACTGAGCGTGTTGTCGGCTTGTGTTAACACACGTGGCAACACATGCTGTGACACCATCATTTGACGGAAATCAAAGATCTTGTCTAGCTGTTTTGCGTCTTGATCGAGGATATCGTCAATTTGCTTCGCTCGCCAAACTAGGCCTGACTGCGCGCCTATCGACATCGCCGACGTTTTTAACGCACTAAGACGGATATTATTGATGGTGCCTTGAGGTAACTTACCTTGGCGCACGTATAAGCGCTTTAACTGAGAGAGGTTTTGCGTCCCTCCGTAGACTCTGTATGTATGCATACAACCGGACAAACTAAGCGACAAAGTCGCTAGCGCCAGCATAGAGACTAACTCTCTTGCTTTCATCTTCCCATCACCTAACTTCATGATCCTAGGAATATCATACCGCAATGCCCGCAGATTAACCAGCAGCTTTCATCAACGTGAGAGGATTCACGCTCAACGTGTGAGCCGTCTTGTCGCCCCCGTTTGGGTTGACCGAACTTTCGAGTCAAATCACGGTTACGCCCTTCTACAGTTGTCACCCTTTGGTCAAGCCAGAGAATGACTGGACGAAGCCCAGTAACTTATCCCGCCGCCTTCTCTCTACGAAATGAGCTAATCATTTCCCTAACCTTGCTTACTTGTGTATCACTTAATCTTGGGCCAAACTTTGTCACCACTTCCGCCGCAGTAAAGCAAGCAATCTTAGCTGCGATCTCAGCTGCAAAACCCTGGTTAGTCGCGGCAAGGTAAGCCCCTGCAAAAGCGTCACCCGCACCAATAGTATCCACCGCTACCACTTTTTGAGTTTCAACCGTCACCCTAGACTCTCCCTCGATAATCATGGCACCTTTATCCCCAAGGGTAATAACCACTTGGCGCGCATACTCGGCAAGCTTTGTCGCCGCATCATCAAGCGACTCTGTCTCAGTAAATAGCAAAGCCTCTTGCTCGTTACTAAAGAGGACATCACAATCATCCCCAATGATTTCAAGCAACTGGGGCTTAAAGTAGCGAACCATATTAATATCAGACAATCCGGTAACAATTTTCACGCCTTTGTCTTGCGCCACTTTTTTCGCTAATTTCGCCGCTTCAAAAGCCGTATCAGAGGCAACCAAGTAACCCTCGATATAGAGGACTTTAGATTGTGAAATTGCATCACTGATCACCTCGGCCGTAGACAAACTTGCCGTGATCCCAAGAAAGGTATTCATCGTGCGTTCAGCATCAGGAGTGATCATCGCCACACATTTGCCTGTGGAGCCTAGAGAACGCCCTTTTTGCGTCAAGTTCGTCTCGACACCTTCACGGGTCAAATCTTCATAGAAAAAGTCACCCGTAGGATCACAGGCTACTTTACAGGAGTAAAAACACTGTGAACCCAGCTGTCTAGCCGTAATAATCGTATTCGCCGCCGATCCGCCACAGGCTTTGACATGCTTAACTCCAACGAGTTCTTCCATCAGGCGTTGTTCTTGGGTTTCGTCTATCAGTGTCATCACGCTTTTTTCGATGTTCAGATTTGTTAGCGTCTCGTCGGTAACTTCAAAATCAAAATCCACTAATGCGTTACCAATACCATAAATATCATAATTACTCATTGTCTGTTTCCCTTAGTTAGTCATCATCGAAAATACTTTATCTGCCGCGCGTAATGTCTTATCTAGCTCAACGTGCGTATGGGCTAAACTAACAAAACCCGCTTCAAAGGCCGACGGCGCAAGGTAAACCCCTTCTGCCAACATCCCTTGGAAAAAGCGCACAAAGGCTGCTTTATCACACGCCATCACTTGCGCGAAGTTGCTTACTTGCTCCTCCTGCGTAAAGAAAAAGCCAAACATGCCCCCACGCTGACACGTGGCAAGCGCTATCCCATGTGAGTGAGCCAGTGACTTTAAGCCCTCTGTCAGTTGCTCAGTGTAGCTATTTAGATCGTAGTATAATGAGGCGTTTTGTTTGATATCCGTTAACGCAGCAAAACCCGCAGCCATGGCAATCGGATTACCTGACAGTGTCCCCGCTTGATAAACCGCGCCTTCAGGGGCAAGGTGAGCCATAATATCAGCACGTCCACCAAACGCCCCAACAGGTAAGCCACCGCCAATCACTTTACCTAAGCAAGTCAGATCTGGTGTCACCCCATAAAGTCCCTGCGCACTTTCACGACCAACACGAAAGCCCGTCATGACTTCGTCTAAAATCAGCAACGCGCCGTACTCTGTACACAGGTTGCGTAGGCCTTGAAGAAAAGTCTCTGTCGCAGGCACCATATTCATGTTACCGGCAATTGGCTCGACAATAATGGCAGCTATCTCTTTGGGATATTGCTTGAAGTGGGTCTCGACCGAATCCAGATCATTAAAGTCAGCGACCAATGTATGCTTCGTGAAATCCGCTGGTACACCAGGTGAGCTAGGACAGCCAAAGGTCAACGCGCCAGAACCCGCTTTCACCAACAAGGCATCCGCATGGCCATGGTAACACCCTTCAAATTTAATAATTTTATCGCGCCCCGTCGCCCCACGTGCTAAACGCAGTGCAGACATAGTCGCTTCCGTACCCGAGTTGACCATGCGCACTTTGTCCATGCTAGGAACCATGTCACACACGAGTTCGGCCATCGCTACTTCAAGCGCAGTAGGCGCACCAAAGCCAAGCCCTTTATCCATTTGTTGCTTGACTGCTTGGACGATAGGTTCAGCTGCATGCCCTAAAATATCCGCCCCCCAACAACAAACATAATCAATGTACGAGTTGTTATCTTCATCGATAATGGTGGCACCGTGACCTTCTCGAATAAAAGGCGGCGAAAGTTCAACTGCTTTGAAGTTACGAACGGGTGAGTTTACCCCACCAGGAATATGAACTTGCGCACGCGCAAGCAGATCATTTGAATGAGTCATAGCTTATGCCCTTTATTTGAAGTCTTGACTGTGTGTCCAACGCCGATTAACAGGAAGTCCCATGCCAAGGCGTAGCCCATTTTTGAGAGTGAGACGCGTGTATGCTTGTCCTTCACGAATCGCACTCAACACATCTAGGCCTTGTGCGATAAAAGAAGCGATGCTTGCACTTAAAGTACTGCCCGCACCACGAAAATGTCCAGGGATCCTATCCCACTCATACTCTTTGACCAATCCTTGGCGATGTGAATATAACGCGTTGTGCAAGCGATTGGCACACTCTTGCGCGCGCACGACGAGTACGTGCTCCGTGCCCTCTTCAAGAACCTCTTGCACACAAGCCGATAAAGTATCGCCATGGGTTAATTGCAGTAGTTCTTGGTGATGGCCCACCAACACAGTCACTAAAGGAAATAAAGTTTCGCGTAACGCGGCTAAGTAGTGGTGGCTAAAAGCAAACGGAGTATCCATAAACCCGCGCAGCATCGGATCTAAAATCACCGGGATATGCGGATAATCGAGTAAAATATTGGCGACCGCAAAAATGTTATCTGTGCTGACTAAGTTACCTATCTTAAAGGCTGCCACCGGCATGTCTTCGAGTACTGCGTAAGCACTGGTGCCGATAGTATCTGTTGGCAAGGGCACGACATTTTTGATTTGTTGTGAATCTTGAGTGGCGATGGCCGTGATCACAGGACAACAGTGACTACCCAAATAACTACACGTCTCAATATCTGCTTGTGCGCCAATACCGCCTGAGGGATCAGACAAATTGAATGACAAAATAATAGGCACCTTGGCAGCGCTTATCATGAGAAAAACCCGCTATCCATTACAAGGGCTCCAGTTTACCATAGCTGCAGGGAGCATGAAATGTGTGGTGGAACGGTCACCGCTTTGCTAAAGCCCCTCACCACAGCAGGCCATGACTTGACTGCGGAGCGTAACCGCAAACACGTGGTATCTCCTCAAGGTAGGGTCGCGAAGCGACACAGTCGCGTAAGCTAGCATTGTCGTCTTAACAATTGTTGGCAAATCACGCCCTTAAGATTAATCCCCGCGAAAAACCGCTTCAATTGCTTGATCCAAACGTGAAACAGCCACGACGGTTAATCCTTCGATGGCTTTTTTAGGTTTATTTCCCAGAGGTACAATGGCTCGTGTGAACCCATGTTTGGCCGCTTCTTGCAGACGCTCAGGTCCACGCTGAACGGGACGGATTTCGCCGGAAAGACCAATTTCACCAAAAATAACACAATCCGCGGCAATCGCCCGATTGTTCAAGCTGGACAAAACTGCGCACATCAGTGCCAAATCAGCGGCCGTCTCATGCACGCGCACGCCCCCCACCACGTTGGCAAACACATCGCGATCATAAGTCGCCACATGGCCATGCCGGTGAAGTACCGCTAGTAGCATCGCCAAACGATTGGCTTCTAGCCCTACCGTTACCCGCCGCGGATTCGCCAAGTGCGACTCATCGACTAGGGCTTGCACTTCAACTAGCAATGGCCGCGACCCTTCCCAGCTCACCATGATCACGCTGCCAGAGACCGGTGTTGCTGAACGATTTAGGAATAATGCCGACGGATTGGTGACGCCTTTAAGGCCCGCTTCCGTCATCGCAAAAATACCCAGCTCATTCACCGCGCCGAAACGATTCTTACGTGCGCGCAACAAACGAAAACGACTATCCGATTCCCCTTCAAAATACAACACGGTATCCACCATATGTTCAAGTACACGTGGCCCAGCAAGCGACCCGTCTTTGGTGACATGTCCGACTAAAAACATCGCCACTTGATGTGTCTTTGCAAAGCGCACCAACCGCGCCGCGCTTTCACGCACTTGACTCACCGCCCCCGGTGCCGCCGTGATGGTATCGGTAAATAACGTCTGAATAGAGTCTATCACTAGTATTTGCGGTTTTTGTTTTTCGACTTGCGCCAAAATACTTTCTACATGTGTTTGCGCCATCAACGCGACATTATCGGAGGAGAGTTGCAGTCGTTTCGCCCGCATGGCGACCTGCTGTAATGACTCTTCCCCCGTCACGTAAAGCACTTGATTATTTTGACTGAGGTGACAAACCGTTTGTAACAATAAAGTAGACTTACCAATACCCGGATCGCCCCCGATCAAAATCACCGAGCCAGCCACTAGCCCACCGCCTAAAACTCTATCAAACTCACTTTCACCTGACGTTTGGCGTGATTGCTCCTGACAATCTATCGACTCTAGTGCATGAATCGAGACATCATCCATCCCGGCATATCCCGACTGTTTAGCCGATAACTTACGTTCAGTGACAACTTCTTCGACTAATGAATTCCATGCACCACAATCCGTACATTGGCCTGCCCATTTCGGACTTTGGCTACCGCATTGATTACACACATAAATTTGCTTGCTCTTGGCCATCTCGGCTCCTCTTACCTCGCGCTTAACAACGTCATCCTATCATACCCCCCAGGTTCCCTGGTATCATGCACTTTTGCCCAACACTGCAAGGAGAACCCCATATGCGAACGCTCATCCTCACCACACTGTTGCTACTCGCCACGTCATTCTCCTTTGGCGCAAGTTGCATTGGCAGCTGCCAGATAAATTTCCAAAATACTGGCGGCAACAAGGTAACCTTCGTTGTCCCTAACCCTAATAGCAAAGCAAAAAATAAATGGATCATCTTAGGTACCTCGGTACCTGTCAGCGCCCCCAAAGTACACGTCTGCCATTGCCTTAGCAAGCAAACCATCACTGCCAGAGTGCAGACACGCACCGGGAAAACCCTTGAGTTACAGTCAAAACAAAAAATCAGCAACCAAAACCAGCTGATCACATTGTTGTTCCCCGGTGATTTTAGTTAACCAAGAGAGTGTCACCATCATGGATAAAGTCTTCCTTGAAGATCTCGCCTTAGACACCGTCATCGGCGTCTTTCCGTGGGAAAAAGAAATCAAACAACGCTTATTGCTCTCAGTAGAACTCGTTTACGACTTACACGCTGCAGGGCTTAGTGATAACGTCGCTGACACTATCCGTTACGATGAGGTCGCCAAAGTGATCCGCGAAACCGCTGTAGAGAACGAACCTGTCGAGTTACTCGAAACACTGGCGGAGAAAATCACTCAGGCGCTCTTTGGGCAGTTCCCCGCCAGCACGATCACCTTACGTATCAACAAAGGCAATATCGTCGAAGACGTGCGTAACGTTGGGATCGAAATCACACGCCAGCGTTAACCTCTTAATGCATTCTATCCTGATCTTGCCCCAGGAGGGGTAAACCCGTCTACACGACGTTTTCGCATGGTTTTATGCTCTTGCGCAGCTTCATACGCTTTCGCCCAACCGATACTGGCTCCTAACATCAACATCAAAAAGGCGGTCACGGCAAAGCCACCGCGATTTCTTGCTTTGAGATCAATCTCTAAATTCTCAAAAATAAAATCTTGGTTTTTAATAATCGCCGTGGTGTAAAGCATCCCTTGGCTGAGCCCATTAAACACTCCAAAGGTTAGATAAGGCGCAAGCGACCTCGCGCTGCTGATGGTAGGTCTAACTTCACGCAAATATTTTAAGTTAAACCAAAACTGTCCATGAACAACCGTCATGATAGCGCTAGGTATTTTACATACGTTTTTCACAACACAACCCGCGTCACGCTTGTTCTGTGCTGCCCACTCCACCACATAAGCGTGTCTTAACAAAGCCGGTGTTTCATCAATACTCTGTTCCAAAAAACCATGATCCTCGTTAGGAGGAATACCTTGATTCACATTGCGGATCCCTTTTTGTACGGAATAACTCGTGGTGATCGCACTGGCAAAGGTCCCCGCTAAAAACGCGATGCTGTATTTTAACAACGCTAGCGCCACCCCAGCCGAACCTTCTTGCTTTTCAAGATGATAGGTTTGACTGAATAAATCACAGAAAGTTAAAAAGGCTGAGGCCGTCACATAACCAAACAATGGACCGTACAATTCACGTACGCATTGGACCAATAGCTTACCCAAGCGACTCGTATAGAAGTGTTTTACCCCTGGGAACTGATGAACCTCAGGTGAGGTTGTCTGGTTTGATAGTTTGTGTCCGCGCAAGGCTTGTGACATATCAAATGAGAGTACCCCAAGTGTGATTGTAATGGTATAAAGTATGGCAACCGGTTTGGAAGCAGCCGCTTCCCCTGCCACCCAAGAACTGAGCCCCTCTACGCCAACCCAAAGCAAAAGCCCCGCATAGACAGACCATGATCGACATGACATGGCGTTGTCGCCGCCGGTCTCTGGTCCCGGTGGAGCCAGGAGAGGAGCCTCATCGCCGTCCGCTCCCCCTGTTCCTGCCGTTGCTGGCGCCCTTTCAGGCGCAGCCTCTAAACCTGCACCAGTTGCTTCAACATTATCTATTGCTCCTCCGCCTATTCCTAGCTGCGGATCGTAAGTCTCCACTCGTGAACTTCTTCCTTGTGTCGCTTGATCAGCCGGCGCGCTAAGACGCCCCCCATAGTAATAATACTTCGCCATCCAGGTTACCGCGATCGCCGCCCCATAGGCAGCCCAAAAAGCAGGCTCACTTTCGGTTTGATTGAACACAAAAAAAGGCGGGCCCAGACTCACTACCAACGCATCAAGTAAAGGCGATACCAGCCCCACTGTTTGTGTTGTCCGCTTCACCACGTCTGCTCCACTCATCCCGTCCTCCTTAATGCTTGAAACCACACCACGACATTACTCACCGAACGTCCCATCAGAATATCGGTAAAGAAAACAACATAGGTGACAGTTTTTTGGGTGACTTCAATTTATCACACGCTTTGCACAACACAAGAAGAATTCGGCTGCAGCGGCGAATTGGTATGGATGTTAAACACTTCCTTGTGCGACACGTACATTCGTTGATAAATTCGATAGCTTGCTAGATATTCATTTCCTTAGCATCTGGTAATAAGGCAAGCGCTTTGTCTTGGCCGAGAGAGCTAAAGTGTGCTAACACCATAATAAAAAGGGTGAAAACAGCAATCACCGCGAAATCCTGCCCAAAGGAAAGCACGCCGGTGCCCCCGCCAAAATTCCCAAGATAACTAATTAACGCTAAACCACCCAAGTACGGCACTAACCAAAGTGCCGCAACAATTTCAAGTGGATGCTTATCGCGTTTAAACAAACGTGACACGGCCAGTAACACAAAGCCAAAGACAATCCCTACCATCAAGCGCCAAGTCGTCGCCCATCCGGTCCAGTAAGCTATCAAGTTACAGATATAAAACGTGATGGCGCATAAGACGTGTCGACACGGCAGTGTGAATGGGCGAGTTAGATTGGGCACCTGACGTCGTAAGGCGAGAAGGGCAATTGGGCCCACCCCATACGCTAAAACGATAGCTGACGATTGAAACCCTACTAATGCTTGCCATGAAGGCAGCGGCAAAAACAAAAATAACCCCACCACGAAGTTCACCCACACCGCACGGGCGGGTACGCCGTTTTCATTCAAACCTAACATCCACTCAGGTGTGTATTTGTTTTTACTCATCGCGTAATTCAAGCGTGACGTAGTGGCAGTATAAATTAATCCCGAGCCAAAGGGTGACACTAATGAATCCGCGTAAATCACAATCACTAGCCAACCAATACCCAGGCTCATCGCAATACCGGCAAACGGCCCCGCATCAGCGGTAAAGTGCAAATGTTGCCAACCGTGCGCGAGCATTGCGGGCGAAAGCGCGCCAATGAATGCCGACTGAATAATGATATACAAGACGGTACACAAGACAACTGAACCGATCACGGCTATTGGGATCGCAACACCGGGTTTTTTCGCCTCACCAGCTAGCGAGGTGGCTTCACGAAACCCTAAGAAGGAAAATACGATCCCAGCCGAAGGTAAGGCCCACAAAATGCCATGCCATCCCATCGGCGCAAAGCTACCGTGGTAATGAAAATTGCTGACATGGAATTTTGTAGTCGCTATTACAATTGCCGCAACCAACGGTAAGATGAGCTTCCACCACGTGATAATTTCATTATAAGTGGTAAGCAGCTTCACACCTAAGATATTAAGATAGCTCATGATGAACATCACCACAGCCGCCGCACCAATACCCGGCCAAGTGAGCACCGGTACGCCTTGTTTGTGTGTAATAAGCCAAGGTAGGTAGGACGAACTGTATTGAAAAATAGATTGTACTTCGGTGGGCGCGACAGCGACACACGATAGCCACGCCAACCAACTCATGGTAAAACTCACTGCACTTCCGTGAGAAAAGTGCGAATAACGCACGATGCCACCCGCTAAGGGCAACATAGTAGAGAGCTCAGAAAAAGTCAGCGCGATAAAAGAAATTAACACACCGCCGATTAACCAACTTACGATGGAAGCCGGCCCTGCTATCTTCGCCGCATAAAATGCCCCAAACAACCAACCAGAACCGACCATACAGCCAACGGAAGTGAGCAGCAATCCCATGGTTGATATTGAACGTTGAAATGTCATGTTTGTTCCTACTATTTTTAATAATCACATGCCGTGTGGCGCAACTTCTGGGTCCACTGAGCAAACTCATAAATGGGTAGGTTAGCGCAAAGAACTAAGGCACCAACAAATAAAGGAACAATGTACACCACAACCTGCTATTGCTATAATGAATTAAATTAATTAAGTGATAGATTTTATGAGTCTACTCAGTCCACAACTAATCGCCTTTATGGCTGTTGTCGAATACAAAACCGTCCACCGCGCCGCCGAAGCTATCAACCTGACGCAAACCGCCGTGACCTCGCGCCTACGCAATCTCGAAGCCCGTTTAAAAACCTCCCTCTTCACCCGTACCCGCCGCGGTATGGAGCTCACCCCTGAGGGAGAAGCGTTAATGCACTATTGTCTTGCGGCCACCGATCTCGAAGGCGAAGCCCTAGCCCGTATCAAAGGCTCAGCTTCTGAGACCGACATCAAGCTTTGTATTACCGGACCAAGCTCAATGATGCGCGCGCGTATTATCCCGCAATGCCTTAAAGTCCTTGAGAACCACCCTCGCTTATTTATGCATTTTGATATCAATGACAGTGAAGACAGAGACAATGCCCTAAAAAGTGGTAAAGCCCAAATGGCCATCTTACAAAAACATTCCACCGCGGTGGAAATGCAAACCAAAGCCCTCAAGCCTGAGCAGTACGTGTTAGTCTGCACCAGCAATTGGAAAAAGCGCCCTATCAAATCGATCTTACAAAAGGAAACCATCATCGACTTTGATCCCTCAGACACGTCCACTTACGATTACCTCAAACTCTATGAGATTGCTGAATTTGCAAGACCCGAACGCCACTTCGTCAACCGGACTGAGACATTAGCCATGATGATTTGCCAAGGGCTGGGCTATGGTGTGCTCACCAAAGAGTTTTCCGCACCGTACGTTCGGCGAGGAGAGATGATGACACTGAATAACGCTAAGTCTATGATTATTGATTGGAATCTCGCTTGGTACCACCGCCCAGAGCCGCCTAAGTACTTTGCTGATTTGGTTGGGGCGATAAATTAAGGGATATTTTGCTGTAACTACTTGTTTCCTTAAGAATGCGTTAAGACTCACCTGTTATCTTTGGGGACATTGAGGTATATTTTACCAGGTTGGAAACAAGGGTACGGGAACCATGGTTGCTAAAGTAAAGGCGAACAGCACTGCTGAAGAAAAAGTCTATCCAGAGGTTGTGATCTATCCCGATAGCTGGTTGCTAGATCCGAATGCGCTCCACGACTTCTGTGAACTGCTTGCGATACATAAGCAAAATTTAGATAGCAAGAGTGGAGCCGACGAACTCATCCCTCGTCTTGAGGCTCAAGCCCAAACGTACTTTGACTTTTCGCTTCTATCAGATAAAGACAGCACAGCTTTTGTCCGTGAGCTAGGTAAAACTGAGACAAGCAGCGACGAAGACGGATACATGATTACTAGCGCAGCAATCACCCTTGGCTCTGTTATCTCACCACCACAAGAAGAACAAGATTCAGCATTGTCCCAACCCTCTGCAAAAGAACCGGCTGCACCGACTCAAGCTAAAGCTAGCACCACAAGAGCCCACGCCCTCCTAACCCAACAGCAAGCCCCCTCACAGAGCGACATTGCACTAGCAAAGTTAACCCGCTCAGCCTATAGCCATATTCGACGTTTTCAGGCACACGAGACTCATGACGAACGCAAATTACTTGCCCTTGAAGTACTCCTATCGTCCTTGCACCACACGCGTGGCCAGCACCCCGAGGCGCGACTAGCTGCTGTACAAAATATAATGGGCTCCCCTGCTGGGTCCCTACTAGAAAACATTGATAACGTCGATCAAGCCATCACAACTTTCGTCAGTCTGTTCAGATTAGACGAGAGTCAGCAACTTCTTCTAGCCGTGCGTGAGCAAATCGCCGAGCGGGTGATTCCACTTGAGAAAGCTCTTGAAGAGGCAAGAGTAAAGCATGGAAACAGAAGCTTTCCCCCTTGCCCATCTCAAGAACTAAAAGAGCTCTCATCTGCTCTTGCCACGCTACGTTGTAGGCTCTCAACTTCTGACGAAAAGCTCGCAAAGCTTATGGATCAAGCAGTGAAATTATATTCTTACGCAACACTAGACTCTATCTCACATTGTGAAAAAGTAGGTGACGGGCTCAAAGTGCGAAAATCCATCTTAAATAATATTCTTGACGTGCTAAGTGATAGTAGCAAAACGCCTGCTGCGAGAGCTCGATCAGCTGGTCGCCTATACAACGAGAATAGAAAAGTACTCACACAACATCGCAATATATTTAAGAGATTTTTAATTCTTATTTGTGAGGCCTTCTACAAGGCAATGAATTACAAAAACTCACCTACAGAATCACAAGCTCGTGACTATGCGTTACGAAAAGTGAGAGTTCCTAAGGGTGTCAAACCACTTGAATCGACTTTGCACACGATTCAAGAAGGCAGTGCAAGCGGCACAGAAGGCGAAGACGCAGCTTCACCCGCGGATGAAGGGCAAACTCCTCCTTGTAGTAGTCTTGAGCTCGGCACACCAGGCTACTAAACACCTTGCCCCAACTCAACTAGCAGCTACAAGCCCCATCTATCAGCATTCGGTCTGTTAAAAACTCAACCGTCTTCCCCCCCTCATCAAAATAGAGTAAATTGAACAAGTTACCTCTAACCCAAGCAATTGCGCGGCGCAAACAGGAACTCGCGCCGCAGCACATTTAATCATGATCATTTCGCCATCATGGTCTAAACTTAAAAGACGGGGCAAAGGGGCCAGGACCATAACAATAAAGAGGAAGTGATCTCGTGAGTCAAACATCAGTTCAAAAACCTGAAGCACTAGAATGGGGACAAGGAAAAATTTTTCCAACCTTAAATGCACATGGATTTGTTCTTGAACGAATGGATCCGTACAGCAAACTATTTGTAAAGTCTGCATCACGTGCGCCGGGTAAAACCAACCTTGAAATCGGGGCATCGTTTGGTTACGCGACCAAGCAAGTCCTGCTACACAATTCGACGATCATCGCCAATGATATCAGCAAAGAGCATTTAGATATCATCGAAGAGACTACACCTGCGCTCTACAAAAAAGGCTTAACCACGCTGCAGGGTGACTTCGCTACTGTCGCCGGGCAATGTGACAAACTCAAACCCGGGTGCCTAGCGAATGTGCTTATTTCGCGTACGCTCCAACACATGACACCTGATAAAGTCGAGCAAACCTTAAAGACGGTTTTTGATTTACTCATGCCGGGTGGCAAGCTTTATGTTGTTAGTGATACGCCATTCTTGCGCGTGTTTGAAGGCTTTCTTCCTACGTTCGAGCAACGTGTCGCCGCCGGCGATCCTAACCCTGGGATCATCAACGATGTCACACCTGCTCGCGCCTACTTTGGTGAGCACCCTAATTACCTAAATCTCATGAATGATGAAACCTTAATTCGCCTCACCAAAGCAGCCGGTTACACCATAGAAAAATCCGGTTACTTCGAGTGTGAAGAGTATCCTGATGAACTACGCCTTGATGGACGTGAAGGAGTCGGCATCGTCGCTCGTAAATAACATCGAGGTTCACCCGAGTCTCATTCAAGACCAGTAAGAGTGTTGACACATCACTTTTCGCTAGCCTGGAGCCTGTAAGACATAAACTTTATTTTTACATGTTATTTTTTCCGCCTTATCTGAAAAACTGTCATGATGTAGGTATGTTTTCGTCTGTTAGTACCGGGGCGGCACTTATTTCTTCAGCATTCATCATATGCGCGACTCTTTGTAAGCTAGCTAATAATGCAAAACGCTCCCACTCTGCTAATTTATACAGTTCGTCTAGAAAGGTTTCCTGTAGTGGCGGCGGTGAGTTTTGTATAGTTTCTTTGCCACTCGCTGTAGCCAAGACAACTGTTTTTCTTCTGTCGGTAGTATTTTTTTGTTTTATGATGAAGCCAACTTTAATGAGCCTCTCAATAATAGGAGTAACTGTAGCCTGACTGAGGGCGACTTTTCTCGCTAAAGCACTTACACTTATTTCAGGGTTATCAACAATACATCGTAATATAATGAACTGAGGCGTTGTTAGACCAACATCTTTTAAAAACTTTCTAGAGTAGATATCGACTGCTCGTATGATCCTCCTGAGGCTTATGAGGATCTCGTCTGCTAAATTTTCCCTGGTTATTGCCATAAATGTACCTATATGAAGTGTCTAGTACCCATAATACTCTATTTTCACACCCCGGCAAATGTATAGTGTACGCACTTCACCAAACTTTATTTCACTAGTATTTGGGAGAATTTAACCCTAAATACGATGTTTGCTTGATAATATTTCGTTAGTGCACTATGCTTTTTATCATCAGTTTTAAAACACTTATTGCTCACTTTGTACTCACATTAGTTTGCTGAGTTTGTAGATTTCAACTAGTTGCTTTTGCGGTGACATATTTAAGCTTAAGTGGGCATAGGATATTACTGAATAATTTTAATTTAGCTTTTAAAAGGAGAAAACTATGACTGCTCAAAACGAAAAGGTGAAACTTAGACTAGCTATTTCAAAGCTCGAAGAAGATGGGTCAATTTCACCTACACCATTCAATAACTTTCAACCAGGAGCATCCCCGCTTGAAATCACCATCGGCTCAGGACAAATATTCAAAAAGGTTGATGACTTATTACCAACTCTTGAGCCAGGTGTTCCAACGAAAGTCCAGCTCAGCAAAGTAGATGCTTATGGTGAGCGAACTAGTGAAAAAATTATTGAAGTAAGCAAAAATGACATTGGTACTGATAGCTGTGTAGTTGGTCAAAAGCTCCAGATGGAGGGAGAAAATGGTGAGCAGCATATAGGAGAGGTTATAGAGCTGAACGATGAGAATGTAACAGTTGACTTTAACCATCCATTAGCCGGAAGTTCGATACAGATAGAACTTATGGTGGAGGCATAAATCAAGAGCCCCACTTAAGTGAAAACAGTAAATTAAAAATATGCAATGAAACAATATCCCCGGGGGAGAGATTAAGTCTCACGCTTCCTTTGCCTGAGTTACTTAGCTGTCCCCCCCTTTATACATGCCGATTAAGAAACGCATGGTGAGAAACTCGAGTAAAGCGACTCTCGACCAAGTAAATAAGTGATGGCTTCAAATCATTTATTGCAACTAATGCAACAGCCTCTGGGAAGATCTATCTCTGTTAGAGTCATTAGTAAGTGTCTTTACTTCGATTCGATAGCAACATAGTGCATAGATGTTTGATAGCGTATAACAGAGCCCTGTCACAATGCCCAGCCAGCCTACAACTTCATCCTTCTTGTGAAAATTTAAGCACGCGTCTAACCAAAAAAAAGGTGAGCCAACAGCATAAGATTTACGTGTTGCGGCGATATATCTTCTGTGCCATTTATCCTCGCTAGTGTATGGTTTCTCGAGATCACTATTTCGGCGAGTGAGCGCTCTTAGCTGAGGTAAAATAGCCGTAATTGAGCCCATCGTAAAAAAGAAACATGCAATTAGGAGCACCTCAGTTGTGATTTCATCGTTGTCAAGCTGTTCTTGAATAGCGCCGAAGTCTAGGCCTATACTGCCAATAAAAAATAACCAATTCCTTAGAGCTGCAGAGTAATCAAACGCACTAGCTACCCCAGCTACACCATACGTTATACCTGCCAACAGAGCCGGCAGGTTCAACCAGGAGTGATCTGTGTTTAAAAATATAATTAACGAAGACGAAAAGTAGGACACTGCTCCAACACCATCAACGAAGCGAAAAAATTTATCTAGCATGGGTTTCATTTCTTCAAAATTAGGCATTCTATGCAAATTGATGTGTGTGCATTGTAACAAAAGAAGCCCTTTCACTCAAATACCATGCTGTTTTCCCACCTCATAGCCTCTATCAAGCTATCAGTGAAAACAACTTCTCAACTTCAATTAATCGAAAAACTTCATTAAACCTAGAAACGGCAGTTTATTGTAACGTTAGAGTTCGCTTCTTAAGCGCTACTTTATTTAATCGCCATGCGAACACAACCACGTACAAAAGCACTGCGCGCACAAAAATCGTATTCAGGATAAGCCGCACTTTCAGCGAGCAGTGACTCATCGAGCAACGCCATTTTTTCTGCTTGATAAATATTACTCTGCTCTTCGTCACTAGAATGGTAAAAACGATAATCCATTTTCGACACTAAATCTTCTAGCGGCGTGCCCAACATATTCAATGCACCGCTTAACACGTACTTACGAATCGCCACCATGATGTCATTCATCTCGCGTATTTCCCGCATTTTTACAGTCTTCTTCAAGGACCGCGGCGAATAAGATAACTGCGTTGGGATCTCAAGCGAATAGTAAATAGGATTCATTGCATTTGTTTGGTCAACGTAGCTAGGATGTACCATCGTAGGCATCACTTTAAAGCCATAGTCTTGATGAAAAACATCTTTCAGTGCGCTCAGGGGACCAATCCTATCATCATTAGCAAAACAAAATCCCGGATACGCGCCCGCGGCCATGCTATATAAGTGGCGAACAACATCTGAAAGATAAGGGTTAGGACGCAAGTTACTTTTAATCTGCCCCATGGAGTAAGCCAAATTAAACATCCAAAAGTCTCGCGCATATGACGAGTAACGCCACGCCGTCTCCAGCAAATAACTCTTTAGTGGCATAAAAGCCGGATCATTAAGCGCCTCTATCCACTCCCCGGCAAAAAATAAGACTTTCGCATTCCAAGACTCTTCGAACTGTGGCTTTTGATATACCTCACGCAACAAATCACTTTGCTGTAAAAAGCTTGTTGGCATTGAGGTTTGCAGACCATACGCTTTACTGAACTTGGCGTAACGAGCGGTATCTGAGATTTTCGATAAGAAAAAAACCGAGCGTGCCCCCGCGCGAATAAACCACTCGCCTCCGGTATGCAAAGAAGTACCCGCCTGCTGTAGCATCCCCATCAGCGACAACAATCGCCCTTCACTGGCCACCATTAACGGCAACACTTGATTATCAAGTTGCCAGTACACTTCCAAGGTTTTTGCTAACATCAACCCGATCGGCATATTAATCGCATACGCTAAGGCTTGCTGTAATTGTTTGTCAGTGTCAGGATGCGAAATCGGTGCAATATGC
>JAUHZG010000162.1 GCA_030425845.1 Gammaproteobacteria bacterium | reverse complement strand
AGCCACTTGCGAAGGTAAAGCCCTGGCTCGTCAAGAGACCGTGGAGAAATTACTAAGCTCGCTGACTGCCAACCACCTCACCGCTTCCATGCGAGCGGATCGCACCTACCTCAAACGTATGAACCAGTTCTACACGGAGCAACTTTCAGCCTGCCGGCTTTTTGCTTATCGCTCTAAAGAAGCTTTACTTAATTTCAAACGCACCCTCAACAAACTGAGTACTGAGCGCCTGTTTCGTCGTATTCCCGCTTTATGGGATAATCTCGACAACCTCACCACGCTGTCCAAATTAACTCTCAATAAACATGACTTATACGAAGCTAGCGGCCTAGCTTACTTACATTTACCCAGTCTTATCGTCATCGGGGCACTTGTGCTGTTTGCTTTTGCGATTGCGACTATTATCCGCATCATTTGTCATCGCTGGATCCGTCGCCAAGAAGAAGCGCCCGACGGGGTTATCGCTATCATTAGTGTCATCGGGAAATACAGTCATCTCGTCTTGATTTCTTCTGTGTTAACTGCCTGCTTTTTTGCTATCTTTAGCGATCTCATTGTCGCGCCCTCGCTTAAGCTCGTCATGCTCAGCCTCACGCTGTATGCACTATTACTGTCAATGGCTCGTTATGTGTTAGCGCCCCCTCATGGTAAGTCGCCCATCAAAAGTTTGCATTACGCTTATGGGCTCGCGCTATACCGGCGGATCCGCATACTAGGCTTGTATCTATTAATCGGGTTCATCGTGGATGTACTCGCACGCTCACAATCATTCCCAATCCCCCTCGTTTATTCGCTGCATGCTTTATATTCTATTGGGCTAGCTTTTCTCATCACGTGGCTTTGCTGGCTCTTTACCCGTCTCCCTTTACTCAAAGGGCCCAACAACGTCTTGCGCCCTTTTGTAAAAATGACGTTGATTCTCTTTTTTGTCTGCATGGTCACCCTAGAAGGCTTTGGCTTTGCGCGCCTTATTAACTATTTGCTCAGTAACACGCTGTACTCACTCGCACTAGGAGGCCTATGTGTGTGGATCTGGCAACTCCGAGATACCTTGTATCAAGTCATCAATGATAAACGCCTCGCGAGTGCAAGACAGTTTAAACGCTTCATTGGCGCCAAACCGGAAAAAACTATTTACGCGACGGAAAGTCTCAATCTTGCCACCCAGGTGGGGGTATGGTTGTTCTTCATCATGGGACAACTCATCATTTGGACGCCTTCAGCAAGTTCCAAGGCAGATCTCCTGAAGTTTTCGTTGATTGGTGTGACTTATGGTAGTGCGCAATTCTCACCACTGCGTGCTGTACTTTCACTCGTGGTCTTTTCAGTGGTCTCTATCTTAGGAAAAGCCCTTGCGGCGACTATCGCAAGAAGAGCCCACACCAACCATTCCTTACCACAAGCACAAGTGGCGAGTGCAACCATTATGCATCAAGTCAGCTTGGCATTAGCGGTCATCATCGCCCTATTAGTGTTTGGTTTAAATTTGTCACAACTCACTGTTGTCGCCGGTGCTCTGTCTTTTGGGATTGGTTTTGGTTTGCGCGAGATAGTTGGCCAGTACTTATCTGGCCTACTCCTCTTAACGGAAAAACCTTTCAAACCGGGGGACTATGTCCGCATTGGTGATACAGAAGGACGCGTCGTCAAGGTGCGCTCAAGAGCAACCCAAATTGCTACGCCAACCAACGAAAATGTCTTTATTCCAAATACAAAATTGATCAGCTCGTCATTACAAAGTAACCGGGGTAATGACGATGCCGCTAAATTCTTTTTACCGGTAGGCGTTGCTAAGGGCACGGACTTAGACTTTGCGAAAAAAATCTTATTAGACATCGCGCACGAGCAAGGCAACCTTTCGCAAGAAGAGCCCAATGCACCCTACGTGTTACTGCATAGTTTTACTGATCACGGGGCAGTGTTTCACATTCATTGCAGCTTGAAAAATATTGATGTCAAACCTCAGACGATTAGCCGAATGAACTTTGCCATCCTAAAGGGATTCGCTGAGAATAACATCGAACACGCTTCAGTATGAGTGATTCTCGCCATTATATTGCAGTCTTTGCTCTGGTGCTGGTCACCCTACTGTGGGGATTAACCTTCCCGCTGATCCACCTTGCAGTCGGCGCTATTGATAGCGATGTTTTTGTTTGTTTACGTTTTAGTTTAGCGACACTGTGTGTCTTACCATTAGTGTTTAACCGTCTGCGTCGCACCAACCGGAAGATTGTCATCACAGGCTTAGTGCTAGGCATACTCAACAGTATTGCTTTTATCAGTCAAACGAAAGGATTGGAAACACTCGCTCCCGCCATCAGTGCCTTCATCACAGGGCTTTCTGTTTTGCTTGTACCATTACTGTTACCCTTGTTCCGACTCGGCACCCCCTCACGTGAAGAGTTACTGTGTGCGTTACTTAGCTGCTTGGGACTATACGAGTTAACCGGGGCTAACTTGCATGCCGTCAATCAAGGCGCTTACTACACCGTGTTATGTGCGTTTGCAGTAGCATTAACACTCTTGTTCTTACAAAAAATGACCAAAGATGCGCGCGAAATTGGCTTGATTGTCTTCTATCAAGTCCTTTTTACTGCGATAACCAGCCTTGTCAGTATCACCTTTTCCTCATCGGTACATGTGCATTTTACGCAAGGAGTGATCCTCGCACTTATCTATTGTGGGCTATTCGCCACCGGCGCCACGTTGTTTTTACAAACGCGTTTTCAACGCGATGTCAGTGTGACATTAGCGGCGTTGATCTACACTTTAGAGCCTATTTTTACTGTGTTTTTTAGTTATTGGCTTGTTGGCGAAGGAATTACAACACACGAAATAATCGGCGGCACATTCATCCTAAGTAGTATCGTTTTTGCTGAGTGGATGAAAAAGAAAAAGAGGGAAAAAAACGAGAGCCGTGTGTGTGAAGAAAAACGTTAACCCAGGTTAACTGGCTCTCATTGATAATTGTAGAAGTATTTGTTTTATTGTGCAAGCCTACAACCGTAAATTACATTCGCGGCAATGTCGCCATTCGCACCTGTTTGCTTACCTGTGCGTGAATTTGTCCGGCAGTTATCGCTATCTTCTCCTCACAACACTGTGACAGCACCTCCTTCATGTAGTTTGCTACCCCCTCTAACATAACAAAACTTTGCAAAGTCACTGGCACGTTCGTGTCTATCACTAACGGCACTAACTTGTCAGACGAAGCTGGCGAGAGTACTGTGTTCAACGCATTGATTGCCAAGAGGTAACGTTGTAGCAACTGCGTAAACCCTTCCAGCCAAAGACAAGGTATAAACGGTTCTTTGCGCATTGCTACTCGAAAAATCTCCAATGCATTTTTCGTTGCTAGTAGTGCTTCAAGTGCGCGTCCCAATGGGCTAAACGTTACACGTCCAACGCATTGGAATCGAGCGAGGGTTCGTGGCGTATGCGCCTGTAAAAATGGCGTGTCAGTACAGCCATTGTAACGAGTGATCAGCTGTTCCCCTCCAGGATGAGAGAACTCTGCAGGAATTTGATATGCCTTCTCTCTAACAAGAAACACGCACTTCCCATTTAAGATCCCCTTCAGTACGCTTTTGTAGCTGACAGTCTTTTCATCTTGACGAACCGGCAGCGCGTCTTTTTCTTCCGCTTCTGCGTTCACTAACAACGCTCTTGCCGCAATACCTTGCAAAAGCCGTTGATTTAAGGCAAGAAATGCGGCTGGTGGGCACTGAGGGGCAAAGAACGCCACCATGATGCGCCTGTGGTATTCCAGTAACTGGTG
>JAUHZG010000161.1 GCA_030425845.1 Gammaproteobacteria bacterium | reverse complement strand
GATAATTGACGTTTACTGGTTGCGACACTACAGGAACACCTTGCCATGCTAGGCGAACGATCACCTCAATATCAAAAGCCATGCGAGGACTAATCGTTGTCTTTGTCATGAGTTGATGTGTCTCTCGAATGGGATAAACACGAAAACCACACATCGCATCTTTTATCTGGCACGACCAAATCTCAATCGCCACCCAGAAATTCGTGATCTTACGCCCATAGTAACGACTCTTTGGCACACTGGCATCATACTGTGGTATCCCATTGATGATGGCGTGAGGATGGGCCTTGGCGGCGCGTATAAATTGCGAGAGCGCTTGCACATCATGTTGGCCGTCCGCATCAATTTGAATGGCATGCGTAGTCGCCGTACTCGCTAATGCATCAATGCCTCGTTTAAAAGCGTGGCCTTTACCGCCATTGATTGGCAGATATAGCGCGCGTAGCCATGAGTAGGATTTTTCATACTTTTGAAGACGCGTTTTGTGTGAAAGATCACTGCCATCATCCACCACAAGACAGGGTAAGTCATATGGGGCCAATGCCTCTAGTACTTTTTCAAGGGGGAGACTATGATTGTAATGAGGGATGAGCAGCGAAAACTTCATGCCCTTTCCTCACAGTTAACACTGCCCTTAGACAATAACTTGCCCCCTCGCCAATACGCAAACCGAAAGCCCTTTGCCGTTTGATTCAACTCAAGTTCGCATTCAGTCCCAGGCTTTATTACTTTACTAAACTTTAATTGAGGTATCTGACTTACCGGTAAGCCACACTGTGGCAAATAGAGCTTCGCAAAGTGCTGTGCCCAGCAAAGCTGTGTCAGTCCTGGTAGTAGCGGCGTGTCAGTAAAGTGCCCCTGGAAATACACACAGTTTACAGGTATCGCTAGTGTCAACCTCACTTGCTCATCGCTCACCGCCATGATCTTTGTGACGTGAGGCAAGGTGACTTTCGGTAATGCAGCTTGTAATGTTTTACCCTGAGCATTCTGCGGTAACGTTTTAAGATAGCGAAAACGTTTTGGCAAGGCGACCCGTTCAACCACCGTGGTAAGTTTTGCTGTTATTAGATCATTGAGTGCGACTTTGCCTTTGCTGACAAGCAGTGCCCACCCCCTCTCACTTGGCACGACGACGAGTGCTATTTTTTCACGATGCTCTTTGAGCAGAATAGCTCTCACTTCATCGATTTCATCTAACCCTATCACGCTTTGTTCTATTGCTTGTAATGACACGCGCTTGCCTTCACATTTGACAAGGCTATCAACCCGGCCCAGCAAATCAAACCGCCCGTCTTCATGTATCTTAATGCGATCGCCTGAGCGACATCCCCCCTCGTTATCAATCCAAGGCGATCTTACCCACATACCTTGTTCGTCATCACAACTTACGTCTACGCCCGTCAACGCTTGCCAAGGCGTGCGTGCCGCGACTTGTTCTCGCCAAGCTATCCCACCTGTTTCCGAGCTACCCAATATTTCGATCGGTGTCACACCATAGGTGGTCAAAAGCGCAAGTGCATCTTTTTGCGCAAGGGCTGCCGCTGACGAAAATATCGTACACGGCGAGAGCGTCTTGCGGCGGGAATCAAGACGGCTTAACTGTGCAGGCGAGGCCACGATACACTTGGCGGCGTCCCCGCGTAACACATCATCGAGTTGCTCAGGATAATGTAAAATGCACGTCTCAATTGTGCGCCCACTCATCAGCGGCCATAACACACTAAATAACAGCCCATACATATGATAAGGCGCAACTGTTGCCACCACCGGCTGCCCCGTGACCCGCTCACCAAATAATGCTTCTTGCACGTGGCACTCACGACTAAGCGCGGCCAGTGTTTTACGATTAGCACAAGGCGTACCGCTTGAGCCTGAGCTATACACAACAATGGTTTGCTCGGGTAACAAGGGTTGCGTGAAGGCTGTCACACAAGCACGCTCACTGGTATCTATCGCACTAACATTTAGCCTGTCATCAAACGCATCTCTTAATAACGCCTGCGTCTTAGGCAAGGCATCTGGCAACAAGACAGGTTCAGCGCCCGCTGCCAACACCGCGAAAAGCCCAACTGAAAAAGTATACTTATCCGTATCACTAACCCACCAACGCTTTGCCGTCGACTGTTGTAAGTACCGCTTGATCAATTCAACAGTTTGCATAAATTCGGCAGCTAAGATATCACGTTCAGGCAAGCTAAAGATCACCGCGTCAGGGCTGCGGCTTAATTGAAGGAACAGCTCACTTATCATCTAGGCTATCTTACGACAACCTAATAAGGTATGCCCTCGACCTAGACCATCTATATCCTGCTCGATAACAAGCCCCGCTTCATGAAGTAAGCCAATCAACTCTTTCGAGTGATACATCCTAGAGTTACCATTCGCAAAACAGGTAAAATAGATAGAAGTACAGTTGATACTAAATGCGGCCGCTTCGTATTGTTGTCTATCCCAAAATAATTCTAAGATATACAACCGTGAATCACGACTCATGGCCGCAGCAGCGCATTGTAAAATTTTCAGTATCTGTGGTTTAGAAAAGCAATCTAAGAACTGGCTCATCCATATGACATCCGCGCCACTTGGTAAGACATTCCCCTCTTGCAGTAGATCCATCTCGACATAGTCAACTCGATTGTCTAAGCCATCACGAGCGAGTTCAGCCTTTGCGACTTCAATTTCAACGGGTAAATCTACCAGCGTTACCTTGACCGTATCATCATGAGCCAGGCAGGCACGCGTCCATTTCCCGGTATTGCCACCGATATCAAACAGGCGCGACACCGGCTTTGCAAAGACTACAGGTAACACTTGTGGAAAAGACAGATCGGAATAATAGTGATCGAAAGCAAACCAACTTTGCTTGGCCGGTTCAGGTAAGCTATGCAACCCCGGATAAATGGTTTCCCACTCCCCAAACACTGACAAGCCTTTGGGCAGGCCTGTTTTGATTGACTCGACTAACTTAACTAAACCTTCGTAGCACACATCTCGCGTGAAATTGAAGTTCACTCGCACCATAGGATCTGTTAATAAAAAATAGCCAGTTTTATCCAAGTGGTAACGTGAGTCTTGTTGCCATACCAACTTGGCACTGGTCGCCACATCGAGTAATACGCTAACGCCATACTCACTTACCTCTACCGCTTCAACCAACTCAGCAAGCGTTGCCCCTCGTTGTCCACTGCCACTAATCGCACTTAGGATCCCCAATTCAAGCAAGGCAGCTGTCACCTGAAAAACCACAGGGGCGAACGCCAGCTCAAGTGCTTTGTTTTTCGCGTCAAAGGCAGACTGTTGATCTGCCTGATAGTAAGAGGCAACCATTACGCGTGATTAACGTGCGTAAGAAGTCCCAGCTAAGGCTTGCTGGATACTTCTGTTGAGATTGGCCACCCAACGGTTGTAGTTACGGTGAATCAAATTGCCTTCTTTATCTAAATTTTTAGAGTCAGCATAAACGATAGAATAACCACCAGACGAGTACGGTACTGTCACTTTCGCGTAATGACCTCGTACAGTGATATCTGCAGATAGGACCCCTGCGCGTAAACGCTTCACATGCCAACCCCGAATCGTTGCACCACGGATAACCGCGCGTCGTACTTGGGGAGCCGACAATCCCAGGGGAACATTTTGGTTAGGTAGATTCAAAATGTGTTTCTGCACTAAAGAAGTACAGCCGGCTAGCGCGATAAGGACTGCTGAGACTAGGGTTAAAAGTGTGTACTTCTTGGTCATTTTGATTCTCCTTGTGACTATAACGTGTGGGTGCGATGGTGACATTATCTCACCCAAAAGTCTAGCTGGAGTGGGCCTTGTAG
>JAUHZG010000160.1 GCA_030425845.1 Gammaproteobacteria bacterium | reverse complement strand
AGAAAGCTGCCGGTATTTTCGGTGAGGTAGTACTCATAGACATTTTTCTCTGTACGCAATTTAGTGAAGAATTCGGCGAACTTACGATCTTGTAGACATTGGAGACCATGCACTGAAAGCATACGCACGATCACGTCAGACATCTGTTGGTAATAACGAAATTGTAATCGTTTAATGGTATCGTTGATCATGGTTGTGATATTGGGGTCGTGCTTTTGCACGTAGGCGTCAATTAGTCCTTCGTTAAAGGCTTGGATCGCCATGCGCTCATCGGCGCGACCGGTTAATAAAATCTTTTTGACTGGGCTGCCCTGGATACGCTTACACAGCTCCAGTCCATCTAAGCCTGGCATCGCATAGTCAACGACAACAACCGAGACTTCGCAAAAGCGTTGTGGGTTATAGGCTTCCCAGTGAATGGCGGCCAAATCCAAGTTAACTGTTTGTGTGGTCAGAGGACAGCCGTCGCTGGTGAATTCGGCTTTGATACTGCGTTCTGAGAGTTGTTCGGGTTGCTTTGAGACCTGCAGAGCTTTGAGGGCGTCGTACGGCGAATCAAACAACTGATAAGTTAAGTCTTCATCCAGCTGCAGGCTGAAGTTGATGAGGAAGTCTTTACTATCATCAATAAAGTAGACGGTGCTTGGAAAGTAGCACGCTGGTGTCAAGCATTGGCCCATGATGATGTTAACTCCTAAACACAAAAATCCATTAGTCAGTCGATAAGTGCCCTGCAACTAACAGTTAAGGTAACTATTCTAACAATACTTGAACGATTTACTAGCGGTTTCTTTGCAGAAAAATAAACCAGTTGGTTAAAATGTCCAATATGTCCAATTTTAGCACTTAACTGATTGAATTATCGACATTGCTCAAACATTTTTCTCCGGAATTTTAGTGATCTATAGCAAATCTCTCATAGTGAACCGCCACTTTTGCGCAAGTGATGTCATTTTTGAGGATTTTGTGTTGCTTGGCTTTTTCGGTACACTAAGAATTATTGGGCACATAAGTGAGGATGAGAGGATGCCAGATTATTCCGTAGATGCACACTGGCGCGACTCGGCGCGACCGGCGCGCTTTTTTATTATTGATTACCGCTGTGTGTTCCCGATTGTTTTGTTTTTGATGCACATTCAGTATTGGACTTTTTTCTTGGCGATTGCGGCGACTCTTTTCTTTGGGATCATTGAGCGTTATGGGTTTACTGTACCAGTGTTTTTGCGCTATGTGCGTACGGTGTTAGGGGGTAAACGTAAGATGGCGCATCCGTGGTGGAGGCTATAAGCTAAGTGGATATTCAGAAGAAACTTATCAATGTGATGCAGGCTATGCACGCTAACTTCAGCCTCAATGATCGACCCATTACTTATGAAGAGGTGTTTTCTGAGACGGGACTGTTGCCAGCGTTGGCGCGTCGCGCCGATCAGTTGTGTTCTTTGTGCCTCGGTTATGGGATTGGCGCGACCTTTGATGAAGCCGAAAAATCACTTCTCGGGGTCAAAGTGGTGTTTGATGATGTCACGCCAAATGTGTTGCGTTTGCTTTGTTTGACGGATGTTATTTCGGAGCTTATTAAGGCTGGACCCTCACCCGATCTGACGCCTTTAGACGAGCTCATGTACGACTAGAAATATTCACAACTAATTCAAATTTAGTCTTCCTTTCACCACGTAAACGTGGTACCTTTGGTTAACAAATAAACACCTCGCCACAAGGTCGTGTTGCGAAAAATAATGATAAAACGCAGGCCGCGTTTGTACTATAATTAAGCGATGTAGGAACGAAAAAATAGTACGCTACTGGATGTAACTCATTGATTTTTATATGGTAGTGAAGTTAAACGTGGTAATTTGAAAAGCAGGTAAGACGACTAGATGGCAAACGGCGATAGATTCCAAACTTCAACCCTTTTTGGCGGTAGTTCTAGGGCTAGTACAGCTTCTGCTACTTATCACGCTCGTGTAGATCCTTTGGATTTACGTCTTACTTTGCTTGTGACAGTGGGTGACACCTTGGCGACAGCTAGAAAGGCTGTTGACAATATGGCTCAGCGTTCAGGAAATCCTGCTCCAGGTGTGTTTGCTGATTTGATGTATTGTCTCGATGCAGCTAGAGAAGCTCGCGCAAACCTTGATGGCTCAGCCGCTGTGGCTGATTCTGGTTCGGCCAGAGGTCCAGCTAGCCCGGGTGCAGCTTCTGCCGCCTAGTGAATAGAAGATTTCGTCTCTTTAAGAGAACAGTATGATGAACGACGAAAACGCACAACAAGATTTTATCGATAAGTTTAACACCTTAATGGAGAAACTTGACGAAGCTGCTGAATCTGAAGAACTCCAAAAAACCGCCTTTTTACGCGCTATTTCTAATGAGCTGCGCATGCTACGTGATAAAGTTCGCATCGAGCTCGACAATGAACTTACTGAAGGGCTTGAGCAAACTGACAACATCGCGCGTCGAGTGGCAAGGCGTAGTGGTATGACCGAAGTTTTTGTCTCGTTGTATTGTGCGGAAGGTGAGAAGTTATCGAGCTGGCGGAATCTGGTCACGACGCTTGCTACAACCATCGTCTCCCGTTCTATCTATAAGCGTGAGTCGGACGCCAAGCTAGCGATACGAGCGAAAGGTCGTCCACAGAATGAAGCGTATTGTGTCGTCTACATTAAGTCTGATGATATTGCTAAGCCATTTATTGGCGAGTCTGCTAAAGATGCGCATGGGCATGATTTGGTTGTGCTAAAGCGTGGCGCTATTACTCCCGACAATATCGTACGCTTTCATCATATGGGCATGGATTACGATTTTGATGAAAAGCTGGGGTTAGTGCCTCAGGACTCAAGTCTTGATAGGGCGAGTTGAGCATCTTTTTTGAGCCTTAATTACCAGTGATGGAGCGCGTGCTACGCGCTAATCTTACCCACACCCGCCTATGCAACCTAATCGCTTACGTTTATCGAACTATCACGCAGAACTAACCGTAGGTTAGGCCAAGGGCCGTAAACTACCACTGGTGGATTACGCGCTGCGCGCTAATCCCCCTACAATGTGCGATTAAACACGTGAAGCTAGCCGTAGACGCTTTGCGCAAGAATTGGATCTGATATACACTTTAACTAACGAAATCTCTAGAAGAGCAATTGGTAGTTTATGCAACAAGGTGGCGGCGGACAACAAAACGATCAATCAATGGGGCCTATCTGGCTAGCTATTCTGATTATTGCCGCGTTTGCTTTCATTTGGTGGCAGTTCAGCGCGCAGATCGTCACATTCGTTTTACAAATAAAGATTGTCGAAGCCGAAATGCTTAGTGTGTTTGTGCCGAGCTTAAAGCAACAGATTGCTTGGATACATCAAGTGAATCCGGCGAGTGTAACTTTTCAGCACCTGGTGAATATCTGCGACACAATTGGACGTTCTTTAATGTATCCACTGGCTGCGTTGATAATTGCCTTAGCAGGTATTTTATATTTTCGCGCCTCACCCTCGCGCTATTGCGAAACTTACACTATGGATAGTTTACGCGAAAAGGAAAAAATCAACTGGCCGCAGATAAGTCCTGTTGTTAATTTAGACCTAGTGAATACGGATATCGATATCGGTCCATGGGCGATGTCGATTCAGCCGATGACTTTTGCCAAACGCTACAATCTACTGCGTGAAGAAGAGACTAAAGAAGACGAGGATAAAGTGGTGATCGGTAATGAGCCGATCAAGGTAAAATTACTCAAGGGCGAAGCAATGCGTGTTTTTACCTTGCAGCTTGGACCTTATTGGAAGGGACCAGATCACTTACCGATGCACGTCCGAGCTCTGTTTGCGGCGTTTGCTGCTAGGATCAATCACGATGT
>JAUHZG010000159.1 GCA_030425845.1 Gammaproteobacteria bacterium | reverse complement strand
TACTTGTGGAAAGTTATCATCCAGAACTGATGTCATCGCCAGCAGCGCGTGCAGAGCATTTTGATTGGTTGGTGCGAGCCCACTATGACACAGACTACCACAAAATAATTTTTTCGCATGAGCTTGCGATGCTCAAGCAAAATGATATTCCGTTGTTTATGTCGGTAGCAAATGAGAGAGGGATTTATGATGATGACGGGGGTAAGGTAGCGATAGTGAGCCAGGACTCCCCTTATCAATTGATGCGAAATAAAATCACCCACTTGTCCGAAACAGATCTGGAAAACCAGTGTCGCCTTATTAATATTTGTTATGAGTGCTATCAACTCAACTTAGAGAAAGGCAGTGACATCAAGTTAGAGCAATCCCAAATCAATAAGAGTCAGCCAATGCCATCTAAAGACGCTAAGCGGTTTTTACACGAGATGACGTCAAAAGTGCTGAACACTATCGATGCGTGTGCTACGAAGACGCGCGGCTATATTGGTTACCCCGTACATCGTTACAATGTGTTTAGTCAATTTCAACCGTCATTCAATGAAATGAGCCTCTATGGTGGGGCGCTGGGGATTCAGTTAACGAAAGCGCTAGCTGAGCAGTTAGATGTCATTTCTTCTTGTTCTGCTGTGAATGACTTGTGGCAAAATCTCCAGGCAATAATGCATGATCCTCGCGATAACTCACTTTTTGCTACACCCGGTGCCTACAGTGGCGCAGGGGGTTGCTTTGTGTTGTTAAGTTTACTTTCCGATGCGCTCAATGAGCGAGGACAACTCTCATCGGTGTTACCGTTTTTTATTGATAAACTTAACGACTCAATCGATGACGAGAGCTTATTAGATCTCATTGGAGGCCTCGCAGGTGCGATGATTGCGCTTTGCTTTGCCTGCGAGCAAATGGATGACGACGCTTTACTATTGCCTTTTTTACATAAAATGAAATGCACGCTGGACTGCCGTTTTACGGGATGCGCTGCTTACATTGAGGAGTATTCGCCGATTTTCACGGGTAGCCGAGTACTTGGTTTTAGTCATGGCTTGTCTGGGATCGCTTATGCTTATCTGAGATATTATGAAGTGACAGGGGATAAGTCGGCTATACAGACAAGTGAGACACTCCTCGATTATTTACACCAACATTACCTTGAAGATACCAATACGTGGAAAGATATTGATGGGGGCAATGTTACGCGTGCTGGGCATTGGTGTAATGGCTTGAGTGGGATAGGGCGCTTATATTTAAAACAATATCAATTGCTAACTGATTCTCGTGAAACGATCATGCCACATCTGTGTCAAGCGATAGCATTTGCGTATGACGCGAGTCAGTCGAACAAAGCACGAACCTTGTGTTGTGGTGTTTTGGGCGATATTGATTTTCTTATAGAGTGTATACATCGCTGTCCTGCATTGCTGCAGGAAGACTATGGCCTGACACTTGATAAATTGCGACAGGAGAGTGCTTGCCTTTTAGCAAGTATACCGCTAGAGGCTTTTTGCCTATCACCCAATGCGCTTAATTTGATGCAGGGGCAAGCTGGTGTGGCCTATCTCTCGCTACGCCTATTACATCCAGAGAAAGTTCCCTCATTGCTCTCACTGTAACGCTTGACCTCGCACGATGACTACTTCACACTAGCGCCCAGACGGATCCCAATGGTTGTCGCACGACAGGTCGCCTAAGCCGTACTTAGGACACGATGAATCTAGGGCTGAACAGCGCGCAGCACGTGAATAACGATGAAGTGGTAGGTTACACCTACAAAAGAGTCTGGATGCTATTGGTTTTCGCGCGACACTGAGCATGCGCGTTGATATCCGCTTTCATAGAGTTAAGTTTACAAGGGAGTTTGCCGTGACAATAGGGTTTCGAGTCTCAAATATATTGGCAATCATTGGGTTATCCGCTTTACTATCTTTTTGCGTGGGGCAAGCAAGTGCAAGCACGCAGGCGACCATCTTAAATGACTCTTTGCATTATCACCTTAACAAAGATCACACTTATTATTACGACGAGGTGCTCAAGCAAAAGTTATACTCACAGCTTGCGATCACCCAAGGGCAGCATAGCCAAGTAAATTTTTTTCCTAAATCACAAAGCGTCAAGCTCATCACGGCTTACGTCATTGCTCCAGATGGTACTAAAACCAAAGCGACGAAATATTTCGTCAGACCGTCCCAAAGCTCACGTGAAGCACCGGGTTTTACCAACAGCAAAACGGCGACTATCTTGTATCCGCAGCTGAGTAAGGGCGTGACGACGGTTTCCCACTGGCGTATCACTCAAAAAACGCCTTCACCTTTCGGTTTTAGCCTTTTCAAGCAGCCTAATTTTTATATTGAAACTAAAAAGCAAACGATCTCAATTGATGCGCCTTTGTCAACACCGCTCTACTGGGAAACAAAAGGCTATGTTGTTCATAAGAAAGTTGTAAACGACAGACAACTTATCACGGCTACACTTAACAACCATTTGGGGGATTACGATGAGGCGCATACACCAAGTAATGTTGATTTTAACGATTACTTTCTGATCTCAACTAGCAACAATTGGCGTGACTATGGCGATACTTGGTGGCAATTTTACCAAAAAGCAATTAAGGTGACTCCAAAGATTAAAATGCTAGCCAAACAAATTGTCGGGCATGATAATGCGCATGCCGCAGAAAAGCTTTATTACTGGGTGCAGCAGCATATACATTACATTGCTTTACGCAGCAATGCGTCGGCGAACTACATTCCTCATACGGCAAGTAAAGTGCTGCAAAGTCGCTTTGGTGATTGTAAAGATATGTCAACTTTGTTGATCACGCTACTTAAGGCGGTGGGTATTAACGCTTCACCGGCCGCGGTCAATTGGAGCAATAGTTATTTTAACTACCCTTTGCCTAATACGCAGGCATTTAACCATATGATGGTATTTTTACCTACAGAACAAATCTTTTTAAACCCGACAAACCCGCTTGCACCTTATAATGTGTTATCACTGACACTTCATCATAAACAAGCTTTAATCTTAGCGAAGCAATCCTTATTGCATCATACACCGCCGGGTAGTGCAGACGGCGATCGCTATAGTGCTAAGTCAGTGATCTCACTGAATGATAAAGGGGACATGCAGGGGTCGGAGACTATCACGGCGACGGGGGATAGTACGATGGCCCTGCGTTATCGCTTTAAGCATGCCGGTAGTGCCGCAGGGTTTGCGAATAGTTGGCTGGCGAATACGGCGTATGTTGGCTATGGTAAGTTAGCCCCGACCAACTTAAAAGACTTGGCGAAGCCGTTGCTTTTGCAAGGTCAGTGGGAGTCGCCTTCGGCACTCCATATGGGAAAGACGGTTTACGCCATATTACCGCTGGGGTTAGATTTGATTAAACCTGAGCACTTGTCACGCTTTATTAGTTTTGGTAAACGCCGTTTTCCAGTGGTGATTGGTGCCAAATTACAAGAGCACAATATTACGTTTACATTGCCGCAAGACTATCACTTTATTCGAACCCCTAAGTCGGACTCCTTTCGCAATGCGGCGGGTGAGTTCGTCGTGCGCGTGACGACCAAGGATCATTTGTTGCATGTTTTTAATTATATCCGTATCGCAAGGGATATCTATTCACCGGAAGAATATCCGCTACTAAAGGCGCTAGTGAGTCGCTATGTACAAGCTTCACGTATGGTCTTTGCGATACAAAAGGACGATGAAAAGCCACAGGCGTGATCTTTAATGTTAAGCAAAGTGTGGCGCTTTGCTATTCAAACATTAAAGTTTAGCAAAGCAGATTAGTATCTGCTTTATCTGCTTTGTCTAGGCTTTGCCGAGCGGTTGTCAAAGTTAGTGTGTGTGGTTGCTCAGTAGGGCGCTAGCGATTT
>JAUHZG010000018.1 GCA_030425845.1 Gammaproteobacteria bacterium | reverse complement strand
ATGACCCCGGCACTGGCGCGTAAGCTTGCAGCCAGACATGGCATGACACTACCCGAAACACTCTTTGCAAATGACACGACATACGCGTGGAAAGATTTTTTAGATTTCCTTAATGTTTATGAACAAGCGAGCCAAGTGATTAAAACCCCCGAAGATTGGTATGACGTTACGTATGATTATCTTGCGCGCTCAGCGGCACAGGGCGTTATTTATTCGGAAGTGATGCCTTCACCAGATCACGCAAAAAGTGCCGGCCTTGATTATCCGGACATGCTCGATGGGATTTCTCGCGCCATCGAGCAGGCTAAAGCTGATCATGGCATTACTGCGACGATTTATATTTCTTGTGTGCGTAACTATGGTGCAGAAAAGTGTGAAGCCGTTGCCAAGCTATTGCATACATATCCGCATCCACTGGTGACAGGTTTTGGGATGGGCGGTGATGAAGCCGGTTTCCCTCCGGCGCTATTCGAGAAGGCCTATGCTATTGCGCGTGATGCTGGGGTGGGGCTTACCGCCCATGCGGGTGAATGGGAGGGGCCTGAGCAAATTCGCATAGCGATTGATAAGCTTGGGATTTCGCGTATTGGTCATGGCGTGCGGGCTATCGAAGACGAAAACTTAGTTCAAGAGCTTGTTGACAGGAATATTACCTTAGAGCTGTGTCCAACTAGTAATATCGTACTTGGCGTCTATCAAGACTTCGCGCATTATCCGCTTAACCAGCTAATCGAGGCGGGTGTAAAGGTGACACTGGGCTCTGATGATCCGCCGTATTTTGCAACGACAATTGGCGATGAATATCAAGTCGCTAATAATGTCTTTGGACTTAACGCACAAGAACTGAAACAATTAACGCATAATGCAATCACGGCTGGCTTTATTAGTGAGTCAGAAAAGCAACATTTATTGGGTAAGTTGGGAAGTTAAGGTGGCAACATATCTTCATTTAACACTTGATGTACGCATCGATGAGAGTATTCGAGATCAACTCGAAGATAAATTTCCAAATATTCTTTATATTTTTCCGGACAACGTCGCGAGTTTTCACGAGCCGGCTAAATCCTCGGCACGAGAAGGGTTAGCAGCGGTGTTTCGTCCTCTTTGGGTAGCCGGAGAAGCGAGCTTTGCAGCGGCGGGGATTCCGACTCTATCGTTTGATCCTAGTCGTGAATTCACTCTTGCGCATATCACCGAAGGGTTTAGTGTGTTGGCTGATAAATTTAATGTGGCTGACTTTGATGCGGTTTGTGTACCTTATACCGTTGCGGGTGAGCCTGCCTTTGGTGGCGGTATTGCCGATCCGTTGCCGAGTGATTTTATGCAAGAGCTCAAACGAGGCCTTGACGAACTTCAGAAAGCCTGTGATAAATCAATGACTATCAAGGCAAGCAAGCTTGGATGATCTAATCTGGTGACAAATGTTGTTATGTCGCCGAATTAAACGTAGGGTGAGTTAGCGCAGAGCGCGTGATACCCCTTCGGGGAAATAGGTTCGCACACTGTGTTTTTTCCCAAAGGAGTCTAACAATGAAAAACTCTCTTCCACATGGCGCTAATATGTTGCTCGAAGGCTTTAAGTTATTACGCGAGCCAAGACTTCGGCGTTTTGTCGTCGTGCCACTGTTGTTAAATATTGTTTTGTTTTCAGTAATGATGTTTATTGCGGGCCATTATTTTTCAGAAATGACTACCTGGCTACTTGCCAAGTTGCCGAGTTGGTTGCAGTGGCTTTCTTGGTTGCTTTGGATTATTTTTGCTTTTGGCTTTGTATTCATTGCAGGCTTTTGTTTTACTTCGGTCGCGACATTACTGGGGGCGCCTTTCAATGCAATGCTCTCTGAACAAGTGGAGTTATTACTTACTGATACGTTACCCGAATCCGCCAGTGCAACCATGCTGGCCACGTTTAAAGATGTGCCACGAACAATGAAGCGCCAATTAGCGATTATCGGATATTTTATTCCACGTGCAGTTGTGTTGTTGATTTTATTTTTAATACCGGTGGTATCATTAATTGCGAGTCCCTGTTGGTTTGTCTTTAGCTCCTGGTCGTTAGCGTTGCAGTACATGGACTATCCTATGGATAACCACAAAGTTGCCTTTGCCGATATGCGTGAGCAACTCACCTCGGTCCGTTATACAACGCTTGGTTTTGGTTTGCTGGGGTTAGCGTTGACCTTAGTGCCAGTGCTTAACTTCTTCGTTATGCCAGCCGCGGTAGCGGGTGCAACCAAATTTGCGGTAGAGCTTCGAGAGGCTTAACTAGCAATCATCAAAATTAAGTCCATCACAACCATTGTTTCGAGGAGATTGCCACGTAGAGGATCGCGCACCAGTTGTTTTGTGTTTTCAATATCAAGCAAGTAACAGGCAAGGCGCTTTATGGTCATTTTTATAAATCTAAAGTTGGACTTTCAAATTATTAAAATAAGACCATAACTTCATGAGTATTCGAAAACGATTATAACAATAATCTAATAATTTCAAAGTCCAACTTTAGATTTATGAATAAATTACGCTAACTGTTTGATTTTACGTTCATCCACGAACGCTTCCAATGACTGCAATAATTTTACTTGTTGAGGGTTTAGCTCGTTTAACTTGGCGATCTCTTGATAAAAGCCGTCGAGGTTCAGTGCCGCTTCACCTCGAAAGTCTAAAGCCGGCTTGCTCCCCTCACTATAAATATCGGCGACGTATTGCGCGAATTCTTCTTGCTCGGCAGACTCTAACTGTGAGCTGTCGAGACGACCGAGTGCACGTAATCCTAGTTCATGACAACGCCCTGAGGGTGCACAGGCAAGTGCGTCAGCACTAGGCTTACTCACAAAGCGCTGGCACCAACGCGCCTCATCTTGAGCTAAGAAGCTGTCTTGGTAAAGCCTTGCTTGTACATCGACATTATCGAGCACGGGATAAGTGTAGTCTTGGTAATGATCGCCAATCATGGCCAGCAGCTTGGGATGTTGCGCCAAAAACTGTAAGGACTCTTGACGCATCGCTTGTGCAGGTTCAGTTAATGTGGATAAGTAGCGCTCTTTACATGGCAAGACAAAGCCGACCTCCCCTGCTTTCTTAGTGATAACCCAGGTCTGTTCTTCGAAGTTATCAACTGTTGCATCAAAGATCTTTTCATCATCTAAACGCAACCACAGTGATTGGTTTTTATAATGCTTGTGCTGACCTAGGCATAAAACCGGTGACTGAAAATGATTTTTTGCGCCTAGCTTACCTAAACACATGATCCCTTCGGCATAGTCACGGTGAGCCAGTGATAAACCCGTGCCAAGTTGTGACAGCCGTTTGGCTTCAGTGTGTTTATCGAAAAAGCCCGTGCAGTATTGCCACATTTTTTCAGATTGACGTAATTTCTTGGCCAGTTCCACCGTGGCGATGACATCTACCATCGCATCGTGCGCCTGCCCTGTGGCAAGTTGGTTGGCTTTATTTAAGTTCTCTAGCTTCAGTGAGATTTTACCCTCTACTTCAGGCCACTCGATGACTCCGGGCTCGTATAGGTGGTACATCATGGTGAGTGGAAAGATATCCATACGTGAGCATTGGTTCGCATACTGATGCGTGTAGGCTGGCAGACAGTTCCGGTAAAACGAAAACCGTAAGAACTCATCATCAAAGCCAAGTGTGTTATAACCAAGGCTAATGGTACCGGGGGTATTAAGCTCACGATGGATCTCCCTTATTACCGGTAGCTCAGGTCGGCCTTTGGCCGCGAGTGTTTCTAGCCTGATCTGATGGGTAAGCATTGCCATTGGCGTTGGGATCACATCCGGCGAGACGGTGACGAATTTCTCAATTCGTTCTAGCTCATTAAAGTCTTCATCCGTGCGGATGGCGGCAAACTGTAAGACTTGATCAAAGCACTTATTGAGGCCAGAAGTCTCAAGATCATAGAAGAGATAGGTCTTTGCCATGGGGGTTCCTTGTGCCAGCAAATCAAAGGCGCAAGCATAACACGAGATCAGCGGTAAAATAATAACCGCTCACGGCACAAGAAGAGACTCCCCCTATACAGCAGCAAGAAATTCATCAATAATTAAGTAATGACAGGGAAATTTTGAGTCGCAGATGGTATTAATCGCGATATTGGCGGTTGTCGCTATATTGTTAGTGATCGTAATAGTTAAATCGACCACTTCTGGTGCGAAGAAGCGCCGGCGGCATGCGCAGAACTCTGCACAACACAGTGCAACATTAGAAGCGGTCAAAATCAAAGAGAAGCTTGAAGGCAAAGCTTCCTCGGACGACCATGATGATGGCGAGGAAGATGAGCCGGCCATTGAGGATATCCTCGACGCCGAAGATACCGCGCCAGAGCCGCCACCCGAGCGAGTAGTGCCAGAAGATTTATTACGTTTTCGGTTGCTCAAAGAAGATGATCTCAGCGAAATGCAGATGAAAGAGATCTTAACCCTCATCAAAAACATTCCAAGACCGAGTGGGATCTTTACGCCTTTATCTGTTGGGCAGTTTGGACCTAAAGAGCTGGCCGAACTGGTTTCACAAGATCCTGAAATTGCCGCTAAAATTTTACGTGTTGTGAACTCAGCGGCTTATCAGCTTCACAAGAAGATCAATAGCGTCAATCGTGCAGTGGTTTTCCTAGGAACAACTTTGGTACGTGATATTGCGATGCGTTTATCGATGCAGAACTCCTTCGTGGCGAAAACACCTGAGCAAGAGAAAGCCTATAGCAAATTTTGGAAGATGAGTATCATCGCCAGCGCCCTTGCCAAGCGCATGGCACAGTTATTTGAACTTGGTGAACCCTCAGCTGTCGCCACTCGTGCGCTGTTAAGTTTTATTGGTAACCTTGCGGTACTCGCTCATCGACCTGACTTTTGTAATCAATACGCGAATACTCAATCATTGTTTGAGCGAACCAAGATCGAGCAAGCTATCCTAGGGGGTAACTCGGCGTTGATTGGTAAGCAGCTAGCCCATCAGTGGAAACTGCCCGACATCATCGAACAGAACATCAGTGAAATCTTGTTTCCGATGATTGTTCCCCCGGCAAATTGTGTGGTTGAAGACAAGCGCGAGCTGGTCTTATGCTATGCGTGCTGTCGTATAGGCGAGCAAATGACCTTTAATAACCTCACTGATGTCGCGCACTGTGAAGTGTTCCCCAAAGACGGCATAGAGTATTACTATCTTGAAGAGTATCTAGACGAAACCGGTTTTTCTAAGTTTGAACGACTGCTTCAACACATGAAATTACGCAAAGAAATTGGATTTGTCATCGAGCAGCTTGGTAACTACGAATCTAAATAGATCGAGCCTGTAGAGAGAAACGTCCATCTTTTGCGAATCTTGAGCGAAAGCGTCGATCTGCGCTGCTCATGTATTGCATATACACTGCGCTGCTCGTTCGACACTTTCGCTCAATCTTCACTAAAATATGAACGTTTTCTTAGCCGCGAGACTGAAGTACTATTCTCTGGAGCTCCTTTCTATATCCGATGAATTCTCTAGTAAAGTTGTAGATGGCGGCTCTATATTGCATAGTCACTACGCGGCTCGTTCGACTCATATTTATCGTTATCGGATTAAGCTACCATCCGATGGCGGATCACGCGCTGCGCGCTAATCCTCCCTACATCAGAATTTACAATTCTTTCATGTCGTTCACCCTAAATTTTGAGTCTATCTCTCAGGGCAAAACCTGCGGATCCAAATATAAAAGGATAGTCCGACCTGTCTTCGCAGGGGATCAAGCCGGACGATGACAACTTGCTAATAGGTTAATTTTATTAGAACTCTTTGAGTTGGGTGAAACACGGTTTTGATGTGTAAAGTGCGAATTTGTTGTAGGGAAGTTGGTGTCATAATACCAACTGTTGAAACCTTGCGAAAACAGCGTTAGCATTGATTGTCAGCCGTCGCAATGCGGGATTGAAGCATTACCACTACAAGGAGTATGGAGCTCATGCACACTGCTAACAAAACAGATTTACACGGTGCTCGTCTGCAGCCGTTGATCAACCTCAAAAACTATCTAGAACAACGTATTATCGGGCAGAAACCCCTCATCACACGCCTGTTGGTGGCGCTGTTGGCTGACGGTCATCTGTTAGTCGAAGGGGCACCCGGTCTAGCGAAAACGACCGCGATCAAAGAATTGGCCGAGTGTATTCACGCGTCATTCCATCGTTTGCAGTTTACGCCTGATTTATTGCCGGCCGATTTGACTGGGACAGAGATTTACCGCCCAGAAGAAGGCGAGTTTACTTTCCAACCGGGGCCATTGTTCCATAACTTAGTGTTAGCCGATGAGATCAACCGAGCTCCTGCCAAAGTGCAATCGGCGCTATTAGAGGCCATGGGGGAGCGTCAGATCACGATTGGCCGCAAAACCTATACGTTACCGGATTTATTCTTAGTGATGGCAACCCAAAACCCTATCGAGCAAGAAGGTACTTATCCATTGCCTGAAGCTCAGCTTGATAGGTTCTTGATGCATGTTGTGATTGATTATCCTTCCAGCGCCGACGAGCAAGCTATCTTGCATCTAAACCGTGCGTTGGCTCAGCACGGTGATGCCGTGTTGGCAAATCGCCGTCAACAAATCAGCGCGGAAGTCATTTTCGAAGCGCGTAATGTCTTGTACGAGTTACATCTCTCACCGGCTCTGGAGAATTATTTGGTGGAGCTAGTACTTGCTACACGTAACCCGAAACGCTTCGATAAGACACTCGCGCGCTGGGTGCGCTTTGGCGCGAGTCCACGCGCGACGATCAGTTTAGATAAATGTGCCCGTGCGCATGCTTGGTTAAATGGGCGCGATTATGTCTCTCCAGAAGACATTCAGGCGGTAGTTCATGATGTGTTAAGACACCGTGTCTTACTCAATTACGAAGCACAAGCCGAAGGCATTACTGTTGATCACTTTATCAGTGAGCTCTTACACAAGGTGCCGGTACCGTAAGCATAAGGTTACTGTCATGACAAATGGGATCACGATTAGTTTGGAAGCCTTAGTGAAGTGTCGGGTGCTAGCAAAATCTATTAAGCTTCACTCCGTTAAGCGTACCAGTGGTGAATATGCGGGTATCATGCATTCACCGTTTCGTGGGCGCGGTGTGGACTTTGCTGAAGTGCGCGCTTATCAAGCGGGCGATGATATTCGCTTGATGGATTGGCGGGTAACGGCACGTACTGGTAAACCTCATACCAAAGTTTTCCAAGAAGAACGCGAACGTCCGGTGGTCATTATCACCGATTTGCGTGCGAGTATGCGCTTTGGTACGCGTCGGCAATTCAAATCTGTACTCGCGGCGAAAGCGTCGGCTATATTGGCCTGGGCGGGCGCACAGCAGGGTAATCGGGTAGGCTCAGTGATTATTGGTGATGAAAGTTGCGAGGTTTTCGTCCCTAAAGCGACTGAACGCGGTGTTCTTCCTCAGCTTAAAGCTATTGCCGAGCGCGCTAGTGCACAGACGCAGGTCAAAGAGGATGATCGATTGGTGGAAGGATTAACTAGAGCGAGTCGATTATGTCACGCGGGTGCACTGGTGTTTATACTCAGTGATTTCCAAGGGTATGATAAAGCCGCACAGCAAGCCTTAGCGCAACTTGCCTCTAGGCAGCAAGTGATTGGACTTTGGGTAAGCGATCCTTTAGAGCGTGAGTTAAATGCGAATTATCAATATGCGTTTACCGACAAAGCAGGAACACACACAGTGACGGTTAACGGTGCCTCTCGTAAAGATAAAAAGCGCTATCATGAACAGTTTGCTACGTTTCACGCGAGTGTGAGTCAAACACTCAAAGGGATGAATGTACCTTTATTTGATTTAACCACTGAAAAAGACTGCGCCGAACAGTTAAGCCAGTGTTTTACGCATCGTGAGAGAGCCTATGTCCTCTGAGAATTTATCACAGATATTACAGCAGTTGCGTGACATCCATTTGCCCCACCCTGTAGGCTTTTGGCCGTTAGCGCCAGGTTGGTATGTGTTGCTGGCGTTGGGTGTTGGGTTATTTGCGGTATTAGGTTTATGGGCGGTTAAGCGCTGGCTGGCGGCACGACCAAAAAAGCATGCCTTAAAAGAGCTTGCCGCATTACGAACGCAGCTTCGCGAACCGGGCAAAGAACAATTAGTCTTAGTCGAACTATCGAGCTTAATACGTCGTTATGCGTTAGTCATGTTTGGGCATGATGCGGTGGCCTCTTTGCATGGTCAGTGTTGGTTAGCCTTTTTAGATAAAACCGGACAAACAACTGCGTTTACTCAAGGTGAAGGGCAAGTCTTAGCGAGTGCGCCTTATCAACGCCAGAAACTTAAAACCCCTGAACCGTTATTTAATTGTGTGAAAAACTGGATAGAGAAGGCACGATAATATGTTTTCATTTGCTTGTAGCTGGATCTTATGGTTACTCCCCTTGCCATTGTTGGTGCGAGTGTTAGTACCGAAGGCAAGCGCGCAAGTGCGTCAAGCGATGAAAGTGCCTTTTCTGACGCGTTTGGATCATGCCAGCTTTACGACACAAAGTCGTGTTGGGCAGTATAAGTTTAAAAAACTATTGATTACACTTTGTTGGGTTTTATTAGTGGTGGCAGCCGCCGGTCCTCGTTGGTTGGGCGAGCCCATTGCATTACCACAAACGGGGCGCGATATTATGTTAGCCGTTGATCTCTCTGGCAGTATGAATATACCTGACATGGAGTTAGGTGGTAAGCAAGTTAATCGCTTAAACATGGTGAAACATGTCGCTAGTGATTTTATCGAGAAGCGTGTGGGTGACAGATTAGGTCTGATATTATTTGGTACGCGCGCATACTTGCAGACACCGCTGACTTTCGATCGCAACACGGTGTCTAGCATGCTAGGTGATGCGAGCATTGGCCTTGCCGGTCAGCAAACGGCGATCGGCGATGCGATTGGGCTAGGCATCAAGCGTTTAATGCACTACCCGAAAGATAACCGTATTTTGATTTTGCTCACTGATGGGGCTAGCAATGCGGGGCAAGTGGGGCCAATCAGTGCGGCTAAGCTTGCTGCTAAAGAAGGTATAAAGATTTATACCATTGGTTTGGGGGCGGACAAACTCGTTGTACGTGGACTGTTTGGATCGCAAGTGATTAATCCATCTGAAGATTTAGATGAACACACATTAAAAGAAATTGCGACATTAACGGGTGGCTTATTTTTTAGAGCGAAAGATACGCAGGGCTTAGAAGCAATTTATCGCACCTTAGACAAAATTGAACCGGTGACGAGTGGTAATACCTTATTTCGCCCTATTACGCCACTGTACCAGTGGCCACTTGGATCGGCATTAGCGTTGAGTATTCTCTATCTGTTAACGCGTTTTCGCTTTAGCTGGCGTGATGAGACTAAGGAGAGTTTTTCATGAACTTTCATTTTATCAGCCCCGGATGGTTATGGGGATTGTTTCCGCTTTTGGGGCTTATCGTGTTTGCCTCTAGGCAACGCAGTAACAGTAAAAAATGGCTGGCCATTTGTGATGAACACTTACTGTCACATGTGATGCAAGGTGAGCGCAGTGCCGCTGCACAGTGGCCTTGGTTTGTGTTAGGTCTTGCTTGGTTTATTGGGGTAATAGCGCTTGCTGGCCCTACTTGGCATAAGCGTGCGGAGCCTGTCTTCCACTCTACGGCGGCGACAGTGATTGCATTGGACATGTCGCCGTCAATGTTGGCCACGGATGTGAAGCCTAATCGTGCAGCCCGGGCAAAGTATAAAGCGGAGGATATCCTTCGTACCAGTGGCGATGGACAGGTCGGCATGGTGGCCTTTACTTCTGCACCGTTTGTCGTTTCCCCTTTAACCCAAGATCAAGCGACGATTGCTGCCATGATGCCTGAGCTTTCTCCCGAGATGATGCCGGTGGGCGGTAGCAATATCGGCAAAGCCCTGCAAAAAGCCGCTGCATTGATTCGCCAAGGGGGGCAAACACACGGGCGTATTATTGTGATCAGTGACAGTGAAGCGAATGCGGCGGATAATGCTGTGGCGAGTCAACTCGCCAAAACTGGGATCACTACTTCCGTGTTGAGTATTGGTACCGCCAAGGGGGCGCCGATTAGTACACGAGCCGGTTTTTTAAAAGATAATCGTGGGAATATCATTATTGAAAAAGCGCACACGCAATCATTAGCCGCGTTGGCGAAAAGCGGCCAGGGACACTTCAGTCCTTTTACTGCAACGGATACAGATGTCAAAATTCTCAGTCATATGAGTGCCAAGCAGCGCCTGATGCAAGCCGGCGAAAAAGCGATGAAAGTGCGCTCCCAAGTGTGGCGTAATGAAGGCCATTGGTTTGTATTATTATTACTGCCGTTAATGTTATGTGTGTTTAGACGGCCATGGTTAAGTGAGATATGCGAATGAAGCGTTGGATTGTCGGGTTAGTCTTGCTAGGTATGTTATCGCTTAGTTACGGTTGGCAATGGCGTGATTTATGGCAAACGCGCGATCAACGTGCGGCGACTGAGCTTGCTCACGGCAAGCCGGGGCAAGCGGCTGATTTATTTCAAGATCCTCATTGGCGGGCGGCAGCAGAGTACCGTTCTGGCCATTTTCAGCAGGCAGTTGATTCTTATGCGAAGTTTAACTCTAGCAAGGCCAACTATAACCGCGGCAACGCGTTGGCACAGATGGGGCAATTAAAAGACGCCATCCAGGCGTATGATAAAGCTTTACAACTCAATCCTAATGATAAGGATGCACGTTATAATAAAGCACTACTGGAGAAGTATCTAAAAAAACAAAAGAAACAAACTAAGAAAAACCAACAAAATTCTTCGAACAATAAGCAAGCTAAAAATAACCAAAAGAACAAGTCCAAACAAGCAAAGAATAGTCAGTCGTCGAATAAAAATAAGCAATCACAAAAACAAGCTCAACGAAAGCACAGCAAAGCAGAGCAAAATCAATCACAACAGCAACAAGCGAAGAACCAACAACGTCAGTCGTCAAAGTTGCAACAGCAGCCAGAGCAGCAAGCCGGTAAAGGCAAAAACAAGCAGCCGATGACTCCACAACAAAGACAAGCACAGCGTGAGCGCGAACGTCAGCAAGCCGCGACGAAGCGATGGTTGAATAAGATCCCAGATAATCCGGGCGGCTTATTACAGCGGAAGTTTTTGCGCGATTATCGTAAGATGCAGTCGAGTTAAATGATGATGGGTTCTTTGCTATGGGCTTACGAGAATAGCGAGACAAAACAAAGTTTGAGAGAACGAGGCAACCATGAAGCACACACTACAACGTCTATCAACACTAGTATTACTCACCTTCGTCCTCGTGGCACAAGGGTTAACCCTGACCGCGAGCACCGATCGCAATAAGGTCGGGTTAAATGAATCATTTACTCTAACTTTGCAGACTGATGGCCATACCAGTCAATCATTGGATTTAGCACCGCTACGTAAAGATTTTGTTATCATTGGTACTAGCAAAGGATCATCCTACAGCTTAGTCAATGGCAAGGCGAGTTCGCACGTGACTTGGCAGATAGAGCTCGCGCCTAAACACTTAGGCTTAGTTCAGATCCCTGCTCTGCACATAGGTAACACAGCTAGTAATCCACTTAGTATTGAGGCGATTAAAGCTTCTCGTGTGGCAACGAGTGCAAGTCCCAATGTTTACATGAAAGCTCACCTATCTAAAAAAACCGCTTATGTTGGCAGCCAAGTGAACTATCAAGTGAAAGTTTATTACCGCAAACAGCTCATTACGCCAACACTCTCCGCACCTGTGATCAAAGGGGCACAAATGAAACTGCTAGGCCCTGGCAGTAACTATCAAGTGCGTCGTGGCAACAGTGTTTATAACGTCTCTGAAAAAGATTTTGCTATCATTCCGGATACAGCTGGCAAGATTGTTATTGATGCACCGGTGTTAACAGCGGACATCCCCATGCAAAATGCGCGTGGCGGATTTTTTGGAAATTCACTGTTTACTATGGGGAACACAAGACCTGTACGGGTGACTGCAGCGCCGGTAACGCTTCACGTCAAAGCGATCCCTGCGTCCATCTCACCAAGTAACTGGTTGCCAGCTAGTAAGCTTACTTTACAAGAGAGTTGGTCGGGAGATGTGAACAATTGGCGTGTGGGCCAACCTTTAACGCGTACGATAACCATTATCGCTAAGGGGCTTGCTGCAAGCGACATACCAGCCATTACGCTAGCTAATACCAACCCTGCATACCAAGTATATCAAGACAAAGGCAGTGAGCAGGATGTGGCTGAGAATGGTCAAATTGAAGGAACGAAGGTACTTAAGCTCGCGATCATTCCTTCTAAATCGGGTCAGCTCACATTTCCTGCGATAAAAGTGAGATGGTTTAATACAGAGACGGCAAAACAAGAAGTGGCAACTCTAGCGGCACGTGAAGTGACTATCTTACCTGCAGTAGCAGCACAAACTACTGCGCAGAAAACCACTAATGTAAAACAAGCGCTTGCGAGTCAAGTCAATAACAAACCGGCTAGCCGTTCGACAAAAGCACTCATGCGCAAAGGTAACTCAGTGTGGCAACAAACTTGGTTTTGGGTCGCTGCGGGTTTAGCGGTGTTGTGGTTGATGACAATTGTATTGTGGCGTCGTTCAAAAAGAAAAGACATGATGGTTCAAGAACCTACTCTTCGTACTGCACGTTCGACAGAAAAATCACCAAATAAACGTCATTTATGGCAAGCGTTTAAAAAAGCCTGTGAGTCGAATAATGCAGCTGAAGTGAAGCAAACGTTGATCACCTATTTGCGAGAAAAAGAAGAGGGCATTTATTCGCTGTACAATGTGCAAGAGTATTACCAAGATAAAGAGTTAAATAAACTGTTACAAGCGCTGGATAAGGCGCTCTATGCAGAAGGTGAATCTACCTGGCAAGCGCAGACATTATTTGAAAAGCTAAAAGTGCTTGAGTCAAAAAAAGTGAAAAAAACCGCTGTTTCACGCGAAAAAGACACTGCTTTGCCACCGCTTTATCCGAAGTAATATGTCGTCTTTGATATTGAACTGCAGTCATGACTGGTGATGCGCTAGGCGATAACCCACTGCACGGTTATCGATTTTTGTCATGGCTTAGCTGCGCACAGTACGCAGGGTAGGTTTGCGCATAGCACTTAACCTACTAAACCCAAAAAAATCTCTAGTTGATACTCGATTTTGTTTAAAAACTAAAACCAGTACTTAACCATTTTAACACATCAGCTTACTCTCTTGTTTGCATAAAAAAAACTTCTGTAGCAGAATGCAAAGTCCACCTATAACAAATTACAAAGGAGCCATATGCCAACTACTACTAACGATGTAACGGGACACGCAGGCCAACTTGTGACGACTGATGGTACAGCTGTCTTTCATGCTGGGGACTCTCAACAGAAAAAGTTTGTTGTCATTGTTGATGCTTATTCCACGGGTTTCTATTACCTTCTTTTGTTTCGGGAGCGCGGCTATCATATTATTCATGTAAGATCTAATTTAGATGATGAAGCACTGGGATACTTCAAAGGCGCCCAAGCAAAAGTAGAAGCATTCATGGGGCAGGCTAAGGCAACAGAGGATGAGAAGGAAGAGTTTAAAGGGACGTCTTTAGCTTTCACAAGAAGTCCAAGTTGCCAACGTCTTGATATTGAGTCAACAGATCAGACTGCAAGCACAGAGGAGCTTACTACGGATTATGCCGAACAAATTGTGAGAATAGTCCAAGGGGCTGATGGCAAATTAACAGCGGTGTTAGCCGGTACCGAGACAGGGGTTGAGCTAGCCGCCACTATAGGTGAAGCACTTAAGCCTACAATTGGATTTGAGAATGTCATTGCAAACTCACCAGCAAAAAGTGCCACCTGGCGTGATAAATTTCAGATGCAAAAAGCACTGGCTGATGCAGAACTTCCACATATTAAATCTTGTGTTACCAAGCAATGGGATGACGTTTTAGCCTTTGCGCAGGCACAGTGGCAAGCAAGACATATCGACGTGGTGATCAAACCGCTTTCAAGTGCTGGCTCGGATAATGTGTACTTTTGTAAGAATGAAACACAGCTCAAAGACGCATTTGACACAATCATGGGGGCTTCGAATGTCTTAAATGAAAAGAATGAAGCCGTAATTATCCAACAGTGTATTACCGGTATCGAGTACATGGTCAATACCATGAGTCTTTCCGGTAAAACGGTTTTTACTGATATTCATGAAATTCATAAAAGACGAGTTCAAGGTCCCGATGGTAAAGAGACAATTATTTATGACTGGGAACGCATCTTGCGATCTGATGCACCGGATGGGAGTGACGATGCAAGAAAATATGCGACAATTGAAGGCTATGTTCCGAATGCACTAAAGGCCTTAGGTATTGACAATGGACCAGGACATACCGAAGTGATTTTGCAACCACAAGACGATGGGAACTATGCCCCGGTCATGGTTGAAAGCGCCAATCGACCTGGTGGCTCAGTTGAGCCCACAAAGATACTTGAGCCTACTTATGGTCAATGGGGAAGCCAAGTCCATGCTACAGTTGCTGCTGTCGATGAGCCACATGCATTTTTAGAGCGTCTTAGTCTGCTCGATCCTAAGACTCGACTCTCACCCACACCAAAAGTTGGGCGAGGCAATTTGTATGCAATTTATCTTATCCAGGGATCTGAAGAGACGATCACAGCTAGGCAACCTTTCCGGAAGAAACTTAAGGAATTCTGTGAAGAACTTGTGTCACAGCGTCAACAGGACGGCTCTGAGTCTATCTGCCGATTCGCAGGAGATCATCTCTACTTAAAACCCGAGGGTGAGCAAGCTATCCCTAGAACGGTCGATCTAGTGAACTGTCCTGGCATTGTGTACTTTGAGTGTGGAAGCTATGACATCTTTCAACAGGTGCTAGTGGCATTTCGCGCGAGAGAAGCTGCTTTTTATCAGGGCTTAGCTGTTGAGCTCGAGAGAAGTGACGCGGTGTCTCTACGCGCACTAATAGCTAGTGGTGTTGAGACATCTACACTTGGATCACCTATCTATGGTCCTCATGGGAGGAGTTCTAGTTCTGATATTAGCGTTGAATCGCGAAAAAGCTCAAGTGCTGTTTTACCTTGTTGCAGGTCTGAGTGACGTTTGTAAACACAAAAAAAACCCCGTCCATGACGGGGTGAAATATTCTTCAAGGCGTGGCTTTGGGGGAAACCACACCCCTATCCCGCGAGAGGGGGTTGCGGGATGCGCCCAGGGGTGGACGCTTACTAGGTTAGAGTATGTGCCCTAGGAAAAGTTCGATATTTCCCTAAAAAACGCCAATTCGTTGATTATTCTTTTCTCAAATGATTCTAAGCTGATGATTTTGTCAGTTGGCATGGTAAAATAATTGTCGATTTATTTGAGGGTGAGATGTCACTTGGACGTGAGATGTCACCGGAGCGTGGGTTGTCATCCTTCTGCTTGACCGAAGGATCCAATCATATTGAATAGTCAGGCCTGCCCTCGCAGGGGAGCAAGCCGGATTATGACAACGTTTAGTAGGTTAGGCCGCAGGCCGTAACCTCAAACACAGTTGCTACCATTAATTTGACTGGATAGTTCGCTCAAGATGCAGCACATAGTGAGAGAGAGAAAATGCAAAAGCGCGTTTACAATTTAGCTTCATTATCCGATCACATTAGTGCGCCTAATGTATGGGATATTGTCGCGCTTGCGTTTATCTTAGGTTTTTTGGGCGCGCTTGCTTGGTTTGCTTCACAAGTCACTCTACCCTATCAAGTGGGACAGCAACTTCCTATTACACTTGCCCCCTCTGCCTTGCCTGGCTATGCACTGCGTACTGTCGTACGGATGGCGATCGCAATGATGCTATCCTTACTCTTTACCTTTACTGTGGGGACAATGGCGGCGAAAAGTGCCCATGCCGAGCATTTTATTATTCCGGTGATCGATATTTTACAGTCTGTACCGATCTTGGGTTTTCTCTCTATCACCATTATTGGTTTTATTCAGTTATTCAAGGGCAGTATCTTAGGTCCTGAGTGTGCGTGTGTTTTTGTGATTTTTACCAGTCAAGCGTGGAATATGACCTTAAGTTTTTATCAGAGTTTACGTACCGTGCCTGAGAACTTACACGAAGCGGCACGTATGTTTCATCTAACTGCATGGCAGAAATTCTGGCGCATTGAAGTCCCCTTTGCTATGCCTGGCTTACTATGGAATGCCATGATGTCGATGTCAGGGGGGTGGTTTTTTGTGGTCGCCTCTGAAGCGATCTCCGTTTCAAATCAACATATCACCTTGCCTGGGATAGGTTCTTATATTTCACTTGCCATATTACACCGAGACATTCACGCGGTGCTGTATTCTATCGCGACGATGTTTATTGTGATTTTACTTTATGATCAGTTGATCTTTCGTCCACTACTCGCCTGGTCAGAAAAATTTAAGATGATCCAAGATGCCCCAGACGAAGAAACGTATGAATCATGGTTGACAGATATGGTTCAACGAACACGTTGGATGCGCAAAGTATTCAATGGAATTGGGACGTTGACTGAGAAGTTTATTAACTTGGGTAGTGGCATGAAGCATGACTACTTAAAACCTAAGAAAGCACTGAACCAGCACCAACAAAAATATATCAATGTGGCGTGGAATACCCTTTTAGTTGGGATCTTAGTCGTGAGTAGTTTGTTCTTAATGGCTTTCGTGCATCAGAGTTTGAGTTATCATGAAATCCGCTATGTCTTCTGGCTAGGATTAGTCACAGGACTGAAAGTTGCCGTGTTGATTATCGTGTGCTCTATTGTTTGGGTGCCGGTAGGGGTATGGATTGGCCGTCATCCTAAATGGATGAAGGTGGCGCAGCCATTGGTTCAGATCTTTGCGGCTTTCCCGGTAAACTTAGTGTTCCCTGTGGTGGTGATAGGGATTGTGACTTTTCATTTGAATGTGAATGTCTGGACTGCGCCGTTATTAGTCTTAGGCGCGCAGTGGTATATTTTATTTAATGTGATTGCTGGCGCATCGATGTTGCCGAAGGATCTCTATCAAGTGACGGCGAACTTTGGAGTGAAAGGTTGGTTGTGGTGGCGCAAGTTTATTTTACCAGGGATCTTCCCTTACTATGTGACCGGTGTGATGACTGCCGCCGGCGGTGCGTGGAATGCGAGTATTTTAGCTGAGTATGTGAGTTGGGGGCACACCACGCTCAAAGCTGTCGGACTCGGAGCCTATATTACAGAGTACACCTCTGTGGGTAACTTCCCACATATTGCGTTGGGGATAGCGGTCATGTGTTTTTATACGTTGCTGACGAACAGATTGGTTTGGCAGCCGTTGTATCGCTTGGCTGAAAGTCGATTTATGATTTTATAAGTTACGGCTTTAACTTAAAACTTACTGGTAGGATTGTACGAATTCCTCACTACTAGTTGACTTCCGCTCTGTATTGGTTATTATTTTTCCAAAATAACCATAAGGAGGAATCAATGAAAAAATTAATAGTCACTGCTCTTACTAGCTTGCTGTGTGTCTCAGTATGGGCGAATGTGCCTAGACAAATGCCGACAGGGGTATACAGTGGTTTCTCATTATCACTTGGCTCTAGAGGTTCTACACCTGCGGATGAGATCTTCTCTGATGCCTTATTTGTGCCTAGGGTGTATGCTGGGTATCGCTTTTTGCCTAATTTTTCTGTGCAAGCTGGGTTTGCTGATTTAGATGATGAGCATGGGACTGATTATTCTGGTAATACCCCTTACCCCTATAAGATAGATATCATGGGGCCGGATCTATCGTTGGTGGCGAATAAACTAGTGGCCAATCATTTTAACTTTTATGCTATCGCTGGTGCGGCAGTGCTGAAGACAAAACTCTATAATAAGCATTTTTCTGGTCGCGTGACGGATATTGATCAAACGAATGTTGTGGCGAGATTAGGCGCTGGTGCACAGTATGTTTTTGATAATAAGCTCGCCTTAGGGTTGGATGCGGTTTATTACACGAAGCATCGGTTTACGCCAGAGACTCAGGCGTATGGACTTAGTTTGAGTTATACGTTTTAGAGGTGGCGTGTATAGATTCTGCGGTCAAGCCTTAAGATGATCGAAGACAAACCATCATGGTAGGTTACGGCCTTCGGCCTAACCTACCCTACAATAGTTTAGAGTAGTGCGCCCTGTTGCTACAATTTCTTTCTACTTCCAATGGGTAGTATCTATCCCGTAATCTTCTAGCAATTCAACTAAGTTCTTCCCGACGTCAGAGCGATAAATATCAAAGAAATATTTGTAATACACTTTTAAAATATAATGATATTGTTCTTGACCAATCGCACTTAAAATTTTATGGGCGCGATCAATATCACGTTCATCATTGTAATCACAGCGTTGGAATAACACTGCCGCCAGGGCCGCAGCTTTAGTCTTTCGTCTACCCTCACTCGCCTCTTTCATGTCGCTAATGGCTTGCTCGATGGCGCGATCTTGATCCCAGCGGATCCATTCATGGTAGAGTTGCATGGCTCTGTCTTTCGCACCACCAATATCAATGGTTTGTTTTTTTTGATTCTCGCTCATATTCAGGACATACAAGCTAGCGACTAAGGCTGCTTCAATATTGGCCCAGGAGCAGTTGCCAGTGATTTGCGGCTCGATAGGCAATGTCGTCATTTTTTTTAGCCCTAGCCTGGCCTCTAGCTCGGCATTCACCTTTTCAAGCGTGTTGGTTGAGAATAAATACTCTTTATAAAAACTTGGTGTGAGTGCTGCTTTGTTGGTGACACGATACACGATCACGTTACCATGTTCTCGACCGAACTCACCGCGATCACAACGGACTATGGTCGAACCAACCTGTATCAGTGAAATTGCATGCCCAACAAAACAGACAGGGACAATCACTATGGGTGATGTGAGAATAGTATTGATACGACTGGTATGCTCTTCGTGCTTGG
>JAUHZG010000158.1 GCA_030425845.1 Gammaproteobacteria bacterium | reverse complement strand
TTTGTCTTGCGCCCAACGCGTTAACAATGTTGTATCCTCAAGCAGAAACAAGTAAGGCCCTACGATTTTGTGTGCTGATGCATCGACTAAGTCCCAGTTATTCACTTGCGCTTTATGTTTTTTATAAAAATCAAAAAGGCGTTTGCGCTCAGCCAGTGAAGTCGTGCGCTTGTATTGCTCTGTCAAAATGATACAGGCAGCAAAGCGATATTCGTGTATTGCCTGGTATAGGCAGAGCTCTATTTCTTGTAGTGACAAGTCAAGGTAAGGCTTGCACAATGTTCGGATAAGGGGAACTTTGATCCCGATGAACACATCGCCATGGCCGTATTGTCCAGGGGCCGTTTTAAAAAAACGGCGTGATTGTTGAGCGATGTCTTCATCGGCGGCTTGCTTTAAGCTAGCGATCAACACTTTTGCTCGGTTAGACATGAATGAAGTGCTCACGGTAATATTGTAACTCTTCGATAGACTCTTTAATGTCATCTAAAGCCAGGTGCTTACCTTCTTTCTCGAGTTTGTCATAAATCTCAGGTTTCCAGCGTTTGGCGAGTTCTTTGAGAGTGCTGACATCAAGATTACGGTAGTGAAAATGTGCGAGTAGTTTTGGCATGTAGCGAAACATAAAGCGTCTGTCTTGGCAGATACTATTACCACACATGGGTGATTGGCCAGCATCGACGTACTCTGCGACAAATTCTAAAGTTTGTTGTTCAGCTTCGCGTAGGGAAATGGTACTGGTGAGTACACGTCCGGTGAGGCCAGAGGCACCATGCGTCTTTTGGCACCATTCGTTCATGGCGTCCATCACACTCTGGGGTTGGTGTATTGCTAGCACAGGACCTTCCGCCAACGTATTGAGGTTCGGATCGGTGACAATGGTGGCGATTTCGATGATAGTGTCAGTGTCAGGGTTTAGGCCGGTCATTTCTAAATCGATCCAGATTAGATTATTGTTATTTTTACTCATGAGCTCTCCTGCGGGTACTTCTTAACAAAAGCTATGGTAACACATGGAACTGCGGTTGATTTACCCTTAGCGGGTCTGGCAGAATAAATAACTCTCATTCACTCACTGAACAGGATAGGTTTATGTTTGTCTTTTTGTTACTTCTCGTGGTGGCTTACTGTATTGGCTCAATTTCTTCGGCGGTGTTGGTGTGTAAAGCGCTTGGCTTGCCAGATCCTCGTACCGAAGGCTCGAAAAATGCAGGCGCGACAAATGTGTTACGGGTCGGCGGCAAAAAAGCAGCCGCCATGGTGTTGTGTGGCGACTTGCTCAAAGGGTATCTGGTAATTGTTTTGCCTTATTTGTTGGGAAGTGGCGAGAGCGCCTTGCTTGCCTTTTTGGGCGTTGCGGCTGTCATTGGGCATATTTATCCTTGCTTCTTTGGGTTTAAAGGGGGCAAGGGGGTCGCGACAGCATTTGGTGTGTTGCTCGGGTTGTCTTGGAAGTTGGCGGTGATTTGTGTGATTGTCTGGGCTTTGGTTGTGGCGATTTATCGTATTTCCTCGCTTGCTTCCATCAGCGCTTCACTGGCGGCTCCCGTTTTTTGTGTGTGGTTTGCTAGTCCGGCTTTCATTGCGCCGATTGGGGTGATGACGTTAATTATTTTAGCGAAACATTATCCGAATATTTCTCGTTTGATCGACGGGGAAGAGCCTAAGATTGGAGACAGTAAAAAGCCATGAAAATCTGAAGTTCAACTTCAGATTTTCATAAAAAAACACATAACCCATTGTTTTTATATTAGGCGGGGGCTTGTAGAGATTCTAGCGACCAACGCGCTAGCGGTTGAAAAGAATCTCCCTCGCATTCCCCTGCGGCTAAGCGACAATAACCGGCATAGGCAATCATCGCGCCATTGTCTGTACAATATTCTGGGCGAGGGAAGTAGGTTTTCGTGCCGTTGCTGCTTTCTAGGGTGGCAAGTTGCTCGCGTAGCAGTTGGTTGGCTCCCACGCCACCCGCAACAACCAAGCGCGTAAGTCCAGTTTGCTTCAAAGCGCGGCGACACTTTTTAACTAAAGTATCAATTGCCGCGGTCTCAAAAGCATGGGCGATGTCGGCTTTGGTTTGCTCGCTTTGATCGGACTCTTTCCACGTTGTCATGACATGGGTTTTGAGCCCACTAAAGCTAAAGTCTAAGCCGGGTACAGTGGTCATCGGACGAGGAAAAGTGTATCGCTCGGCGGTGCCTTGCTGTGCCAAGGCTGCCAATGCGGGGCCACCGGGGTAAGCTAAGCCAAGTAATTTAGCTGTTTTATCAAAAGCTTCCCCCACGGCATCGTCAAGCGACTCGCCAAGGACTTGATAATCGCCTAATGCATTGACCTGAACCAGCAGGGTATGTCCCCCTGAGACCAGTAGGGCTAAGAATGGAAAAGCTGGTACCTCGTCTTCTAGCATAGGGGCGAGTAAATGGCCTTCCATATGATGAACACCAATGGTTGGGATCCCAAGGGCCAGCCCTAAGCTGCGCCCTGTGGCGGCGCCTACCATCAGGGCGCCCATCAAGCCCGGGCCTTTGGTGAAGGCAATGCCTTCTAGCTGGGCCATGGTGTACCCGCCTTTTTGTAGGGTTTCTTGAATCAAAGGGCTTATTTTGCGGATATGATCGCGCGAGGCCAATTCGGGGACCACACCGCCGTATTGGGCGTGTAGCTTGACCTGGCTGTACAAAGAGTGGGCTACAATGCCTCTGTCAGGATGATAGAGGGCGATTCCTGTCTCATCACAGGAGCTTTCGATGCCAAGAACGAGCATGGGGAGTGTTTCCTTTACCTAGAGTGCAAAAAAGTATACCATTACGCACTATTTTTTAATAACGGCAGATGAATTAATAAGGTGGTGATAGTCAATGCCAAGCGTAAGAGTCCGTGATAACGAAGATCTAGAGTTCGCTATTCGTCGTTTTAAACGCGCGTGTGAAAAAGCAGGTGTGTTAACCGAAGTGCGTCGTCGAGTCGCTCACGAAAAACCAACCGAAATACGCAAGCGTAAAGCAGCTGCTGCTGTGAAGCGTTGGGCTAAGAAGCTGCAACGCGAACGAGCAACGCCTCGTGATGCGCGTGATCGTAGAAAGAAAGACTAACTGATCGATCAGTTAATCTAAAGAGGACGCCCAACGTATGCGATCACTCGCGGCAGTTGGGCGTTTTTTTATGGCCTGTATTACACGGAGATTGTTATGACTAATTCACTCAAACAACGTATTCAAGATGACATGAAAGCCGCCATGCGAGCAAAAGAAAAAGAGAAGCTCGCAACGATTCGTCTTATTCTCTCAGCGGTGAAGCAAATCGAAGTGGATGAGCGTGTTGACGTGGATGATGTACGCTTGATCGCTATCTTGAACAAAATGGTCAAACAGCGCGTGGATTCTATCGAGCAGTTTACGTCTGGAGGACGTGATGATTTGGTCGCGGGCGAACAGGCACAACTAGACATTATTAAGACTTATCTTCCAGAACCACTTTCTGATAACGAAGTGGATGACATCATTAAGCAGGCGATTAGTGACGCGGGTGCCGAGTCAGCAAAAGACATGGGCAAAGTGATGGGGCTGGTCAAAGCCAAAGTTGATGGTCGCGCTGATCTTAAAGCGGTGAGTGCCAAGGTTAAAGACTTACTCGCTGGTTAAGGGCGGGAACGCAAATGTCAGGTTGCGTCACTTAACATGGACATGCACCACGCTTATCTTAAAGATAAAAAAGCAAGCTATGAGTTGTGCACTTGGCAACAAGTGCGTAGCCAGGCGCATGCAGTGAACCCTGAACTCGCGGCAGTGATTGATTCTATTTCTCCCGATGATTCGTATCGTTGTGTGATAGCCAACTATCCTTTTGGTGCAGACATCATGATCAACAATG
>JAUHZG010000157.1 GCA_030425845.1 Gammaproteobacteria bacterium | reverse complement strand
TTTGCTGAAAAGCATGTCTATGTTCGCTTGCTTGACGGTGTATCGACGAGTGATATCGATGCCTGTGGAGGCCCTCATCAATTTATAGTGGATCAATTAAAAGTGTTGGGTATTCAAGCTGAGTCTCCTGCTGCTTCCAGCCCTACTGGCTCTGCGCCGGCCAACCCCTCCTGCAGGTAGTCCTGCCTTAGCTTAGAGACGCTCGAAAGCTGTCAGCGATTCAGCGCAGTTTTCTCTCGTTGTCAAAAAAATATCGAATTGAACTAAATCCCCCAAACCGCTGTCTTAACAAACGAGGATACGGGAGAGAACCATGACGATAAATTCAGTAATGAATACTGGGTTGTCAGGGATGCAGACCAGTCTGAACCAATTAGAAAAGAATGCGATGGATATCGCCAGTGCCGGTGTGAAAGAAGCACAAGCAATGCAAGGCGAACAAGGCGCGAATCAAGAAGTGAAAGCCGAAGCACAATCGTTTAGTCGCGATGATGGCGCCGCTGCAAACTTAACCGAAGCGCTGGTTGAGCAACGTGCGCTAGAAACGCAATTTCAAGCGTCAGCCAAAGTCGTTGAAACCGGTAAAAATCTTATCGATACCATGTTAGAAAACACCTAAAGCCCACCTTGGCTGAAGCTTTCTAGCTTCGGACCAAGGCGTGCGTTGGCTTTAGGGACTTGGGTGCTTACTCATTCGCTGTGTTTCAAGGTTAGCGTCTATCATATCGTCAGTGGCAACTTGTCTTGGCGTAGGATCCGCATTGTCACCAAAAAGCGAAGCACTGTTAAACATATGCCGTCTCCAGCGCTCGGCGCCAGGAATAGTCATGAGGCCATGGACATATGTTGTCAGTTCACTCCTATCACTTGTTTTTTTGAAGCCTGCACCAGTATCAATGTAGATGGCGCTACCGGTTTTAGCCAGGGGAGGGAGTCCTATGCTAGCGTTGTTTCTCGCGGCAGCATCATGTCCTCCGTCAATAAGAACGAGTGTTTGAGACGGTCCTTTGATAGTCGCAGGAATAAAGAAGGGGGGAGCATAGCTTGAGACGACATTTCGGTGAGCGGCTGGGACCTCTATTGTCACGGAGTACGGGCCAGCAACGGGATCGCGTAGATCAGCACTAACATGGGTGAATTGGTATTTCTGAATCAGTTGCGCTGCTGTATAGGCGGCACTGACGGCTCCTCGACTGTAACCCTTAATGTCCACACTGGTGAAAGGAGAGAGTACCCTTAGATAGTCTGTGGCTTTTCGTGTATTTGCCTCCATGCCTCCTGGTCCATCCCCATTTAAAAGCGCCAACGCTCTTTGATATGCATTGGCGACTGGGCTTAATGGTTGGGCATGGCCGTGGAGATGGGAGCCATGTTGGTATCCGGGACCATCTATCAGGCGCCCACTTGCATGCTCGCTGCCGTATTCGTCTTCTTTGACCATAGGGCCTAAGACTTGTGTGTCGTCAGGAAACGACTCCCTTGCTGAGCGGTTTGTTCCCCCAAAAATGACAGTATGGGCCTTATCTGGGTCTGACGATGGGCTACTAGAGGGGGTGTCTAGACCTAAGCGTTTTTTTAGCGCCTCTCTGAATTGATGAAATGCCATAGTCGTTTCTCCTCAGTTGAATGGTGCCTTAGAAAAACAGTTGAGCAATTGAAGCTCGGCACATTAGTGCCCTGTTTTCAAAGAAGTTTACCGTGTGAACGTTGTATAATTATGTCGCAATTGTAACAAAATTTTACAATTTGTTCAATGGTAAGGCACCAAGAGAGGTTTAACGGTAGGCCGCAAAGTGCGCTAGCATTTTTAACGATGCTACTCGGTCACCAAATCCATTTAACGCCGCAAGGGCATCTTGGTAGGTGGTTTCGAGCTTGTTTTCACATCCTTTAAGCCCAACTAAGTTCACAAACGAAGGGGTTTCAGCGCCAGTCTTGCTGTCTTCATGGATGTCATCTATATCATCACGTAATTGAAAGCATAACCCTATCTTTTCACCAAAGAGGGCGAGCTTGTCTGCCTCTGCTGGGCTGAGCGCGTCACTGGCGGTTGCTCCAATCAAAATGGCCGCTTGGATTAGCTTAGCGGTTTTTAAAATATGGATCTTCTCGAGTGTCGTTAGGGAAGCGCGCGACATGTCCATTAAGATATCAAGCTGCTGGCCACCCGCCATCCCTTGTGAGCCTACCGCATTGGCGAGGAGCTTTATCATCGCTAGTCGTTTATCTGCACTCAATGTGCCGTGCACGGGTGAGCTTAATACTTCAATAGCGAAGGTTTGTAGGGCATCGCCCGCGAGTATAGCGGTAGCTTCATCAAAAAATTTGTGGCAGCTAGGACGGCCACGACGTTCATCATCATCGTCCATAGCAGGTAAATCATCGTGTATTAAAGAGTAAGCATGCATGCATTCCACCGCGGCGGCTAAGTGATCAAGCTCACTTAAAGGGACACTAAAGGCTTCCCCCGCGGCATAAACAAACAGTGGGCGTAAGCGTTTGCCATCTCCTAGCACAGAGTAACGCATAGCGCTGTGTAATCTATCTGGCATTGTATGTGCTGGTGGCAGTAGTTTTTCGAGCGTTCGATTAACCCGAGTGATCAGTCGTGTACTGTAGCTTTGTAAATTTGCCGCTGCTTGAGTTGTCATTCGCCGTCTTCCTCTTCTAAGGGTTCGAATGCTTCAAGCTTTTCAGACGCCTGTGTCAGGATGGCGACTTTTTGCTTGGCTTCTTCTAAGGCTTGCTGACACTGGGTGGTTAGCGCAATACCTTCTTCGAATTGCTTCAAAGACTGCTCCAGACTTTGCTCTTCATTTTCCATTTGATCGACGATTTTTTGTAGTTTTGCGAGCGACTGCTCGAAATTAACAGGAGATTTTTTCTTTGGCATGATGCATCAGACCTCGTAACATGTTGATTTAAAGAGATAAACCCATCCAATAAGATCAGTCTATCACTATCTCAAACATTAAAGAAATCGCCACGCCTTCCGATATCACTTACTGAGAATGAATGTGGCACGCAGTGGCCACGATGACAGGAATGTTAATGAGGGGGGAGTTGCTATGGATTTAGCAACGATTGTTGGAATTATCGGTGCATTTGCCATTGTGATCGCGGCCATGTTTTTTGGTGGTGACATAGGGCTGTTTGTCAACATCCCCAGTATTTTGATTGTGGTCGGGGGAACAATTTTCGCCGTGATGACCAAGTTTAGTCTCAAATTATATCTCAGTGCTTTTAAGGTCGCGGGGCAAGCCTTCTCGGTTAAACTCGATGATCCGGCAGATCTTGTTAAAACCTGTGTTGAAATGGCGGTGGCTGCTCGTAAAGGTGGTTTGCTTTCACTAGAGAGTATCGAAGTAGACAATGCTTTTTTGAAAAAAGGCGTTCAGTACATCGTAGATGGATTAGAAGCGGATGTGGTACGTACAACCTTAATGAAGGACATGATGCAATCGGTGGAGCGTCACGCAATTGGTAAAAAGATCTTTATGGCGATAGGTGATGTGGCGCCAGCGATGGGAATGATAGGAACCTTAGTCGGTCTAGTACAGATGCTTGCAGCCATGGATGATCCGAAATCTGTGGGACCTGCGATGGCAGTTGCACTGCTTACCACACTCTACGGTGCAATGATTGCGAATATGTTTGCTATCCCAGTCGCAGATAAGCTCGAATTGCGTAGTAAGGAAGAGCGCTTACTTAAGTCATTAGTTATTGATGCCATTGTTGGTATCCAAACCGGACAAAACCCACGTTTACTCGAAGAGTTATTAAAATCCTACGTGCCGGGAGCCAGCGCGTCGGGTGAGGATGATGACGAGGAAGAATAAATGGACTTTCAAGACGAGATACCCGCAGAAGATGACGATGATGGAGGTGGCACACCAGGATGGGTCATGACCT
>JAUHZG010000017.1 GCA_030425845.1 Gammaproteobacteria bacterium | reverse complement strand
GGTAAACGTCGCAAGCGCTTGTAAAAAAGAATTAGCGGCTTTTGCATAGTGCTCTACACGCGCAGTGTATGAGTCCTGATATCTTGCATCATCCGCCTGCTCTAGGTGGTAGGGGAGAGCAGTGTTACGGATAGTCGTCGCGTAGGATTTTGCCTCTCTTCCTTTTTCCTCTTCTTCTTCTAGGAATGTGTTTGGGACGCTGAGCGCGGTGTGGGTAGGGAAGTCTTTAGCGGATCGTACTAGGGCGGCGTCAGCTTCAGTCAAAGGTAAAAGGGGTCGTTCAAGATCGCTACGTTGTCCATGTGGCATGATAAATTTACTCACTTCTCATCTGTCTATTCATTGTATTACTATACCAAGCAATTCTTAGCAAAGGATTAAGAGAACAATACAAATTTTGGGATAAACATAATCGCTTAAAATCAGTAGGTGTCTCATGATAAAGCATTTTTAACTGGTTGTTTTCTTTGAATATCGATATTTTTTTTATAATAAATACTGGTTTTTCGCAGCTCAATAGGTAGACTGTTAGCAATTCACTTATTAAGGAGAATAACTATGCGAGTTTTATCTTATAGCTTAATTGCAGCAGGGATCATGTCGACAACCGGCGCTGTATGCTTTGCGGGTGTAGGTATGGCGGGTGCGCACACAAAGAAGCAAGCCTGTCACTCTGACTATCTTTTTACTCAAACTGCGGCATCAGCTACTCTCTCAAAAGAGGCTAACAAAACGTTCTTAACATTAAACGACATTAATCCTGGCACTCTTTGGTTTCAAGATAGACCCTGTCGAAATGCTGGCGAAGTGAGTGTACAGAAGTTCATTAAGTTATGGAATGATGTGCATGGGAATAGTTTTGTGAAACAGCATCCCAATGCGAATCTTGTCACGGTCTATGACAAAGGCGGCATGGCGACGTCGGTATCAGGTGTCTATGAGTTATCATCCCCCGTATACAATGCTAAAAAAGGCTCTTTACGCTATGAAATCAAACAAACAGTGAAACAAGCTAAACTGGACCATAGTGCTAAAAGTCATCACGTTGCCTTGTTTATCGACGGATGGCATCCACATGGTGACAAAGGTGGCATTCCTCAAGATAAAGCTAACTTTTGCCCTTGGTGCTAAAGCAAAGTTTAAGAGTCCTGCTTTAATCGCGACATTCACGTTAAGCAGGATTGCGAATTTCGATTTCATACCCTTCATCGGTGACGAGGCGCTTTTGATTTTTTGACAGCGCGTCGTCACGAATCACTGCTAAGATTAAATATTCGTCCGAGGCTAAGTCCGCGACTAAAATGATATGGCCTATCACGGCACCTTGAACGTTGATCGTTTGATTGAGTCTAGGTGTTGTTTTGGCACGAAAGATACAGGAGTAGAGTTGCTTTTTCGTTTTGCCGAGATGTTCCATGCGCGCCACAATTTCTTGCCCTAAGTAACAACCTTTGGTGAAACTGACTGCTCCAAGTTTCGGTAAATTTAAATCATGCGGTAAATACCTTTCAACTGTTGCGTCTGACAGTAAGGTGATGCCTGTTGCTGCTTCGAGACTGTGCCAAAGATTCGATGACGCTTTGTCATGTATTTTGGCTTCACTATCTTTGGCGATTGTCAAAGTTAGTCGTGGTGTTTCATTGATGATGACAGTGGTGGTGTCGGCGTCATGCGTGATGGCAAAAGCCTGCGCTTCTTGCTTCACTGTCAGGGCACCAAGCAACTCATCTGATGAGTGAAGGCTGGCGCTGAGTTGTACATTGTCGTTGTTTGTGATGGTGACTTTAGAGAACACGGCGTATTTTGCTAAGATTTCGATAAAAGGTGTGCTGGCTGCTTCACTCATGATGAGGGCAAATCCGTCCGTTTGTTGCCAAAGAAAAAAGCTCGCAATCACGCGGCCTTTTTGGTTGCAGTAGGCACCCAGGCGCGCTTTGCCGTCTGCAAGTTGTGTGATATCACAGGTGAGTTGACCTTGCAGGTACGTGGCGGCATCTGCACCGGTCACGGTGACAAGGCAGAGGTGACTCAGTGCGATAGGGTAAGTCTCCCCAGCAGAGAGTTCGGCGAAAGTTGTCGCTATTGTCATGTTTTATCCTTACGGGTTCTCTTGTTATGATAGGCAGCCATGACCGGTTTCGCAACTAAGGAGTTAACATTGGAGCACTCAAGATTACGCTGGGGCTGTAGGCGTGGGATGTTAGAGCTAGACATGCATCTACTCCCATTTTTTGACCATTGTTTTGAGGCGTTATCCGAAGAGGAGCAGGCGACGTTTGCCGCCTTACTTGAGGTTGAAGATCCCACACTAAACGCGTGGTTCATCCATCAAGAGCCGGCCGGCGACGATAAGCTGCAAGCCATGGTCGATAAGATCAAAGCGTATGCTAAATCTCATCCCAGCACCTAGAGGCTGGCTGGCATATTGGTTCATTGCATTCGGCACGTTGGCGCTTTTCTCGATTGGTCTTTACCACACAACGCTTGTGGTTAAGCTCACCTGTAGTTTCTTGGTCGTTTGCTTAATCCTGCGTGAATGGCAGTTACACCTCACGCGCTCACATCCTAGTGCCATCGTGCGTCTTTATCAGTTTGACGGTGAGCTTTGGATAGAGACTGCGCAAGGGGAGACCCATCGCGTTCGTCACTTTTCGCACACCGGCTTCTTACCCTATCTTTATATGGTACGTTTTGTGAGCGCGTCGGGTCGTCGATTTTGGCTGGTGGCAAGCTGTGATATGCTAGAGAAAGAGCAGGCGCGTATTTTGCGAGTCCAACTAGTGCAGGCAGCCAAACAACCATTATGAAAAAAGACGATAAAATCGATCAACACTTAATTAAGCAAGTCAAACAAGGCAATAAGCGGGCGTTCGACGCGCTGGTGATCCGTTATCAACATCGGCTGAACCGTCTGGTCATGCGCTTTGTCAAAAATAGCTCAGAAGCCAATGACGTCGTTCAAGAAACCTTTATTAAAGCTTACAAAGCGCTGCCGGATTTTCGTGGTGACAGTGCGTTTTACAGTTGGCTATACCGTATTGCTATCAACACCGCTAAAAATTACCTTGTTGCGCGTGACAGGCGACCGCCTGCCGTGGACTTGGATTTCATGGAAATGGAAGAGCACGCTGACGGCGCTGACATGATCGAGACAGAGAATCCAGAGGGGTTATTACTGCGTGAAGAAGTCGAAAGCGCGGTAAACGCTTCGGTTGATACGTTAAACGACGAGTTGCGCACCACGCTGATTTTACGTGAGCTTGCCGGGCTTAGCTACGATGAAATTGCCGAAGCGCTGTCTATTCCAGTGGGGACGGTGCGTTCACGGCTATCACGGGCACGCGAGGCGATAGTGAATGATATTTTACCACTTATCAAAGATAATCGATCCTAAGGGGGAGTGATGGATAATTTTGAACTTTGGTCCAGTTTATTCGATGGCGAGCTCTCTGAAGAGGGCTTTGATAAGCTATTTAACGATCCTAAGCTTAGCGACGAGTGCTTAGCTAAGTTAGAAGCCTACCAAATTATTCGCGATACCCTCGCGGGTGGCTTACCACAGAAGCGTAATCACGGGCTTTGGCGAGAGATTGATGCGCTTTTGTAGCACCCAAGCGGCAAATTGGGTAAACTCTGCGCCTCTATAGATGACGCTAGGCTACTTGATTCATGCAGAAACTTATTCGCAACTTTTCTATTATCGCGCATATCGATCACGGTAAATCTACGCTAGCCGATCGATTTATTCAAAGATGTGAAGGCTTAAGTGATCGTGAGATGTCTGAGCAAGTTTTGGACTCTATGGATTTAGAGCGTGAGCGCGGGATCACCATCAAAGCGCAAAGTGTGACACTGCATTATACGGCCAAAGATGGCCAGACTTACCAGCTTAACTTCATTGATACCCCTGGACACGTGGATTTCTCTTATGAAGTGTCGCGTTCATTGGCGGCGTGCGAAGGGGCGCTATTAGTTGTCGATGCCGCGCAAGGCGTTGAAGCGCAAACCGTGGCCGTGTGTTATACCGCTATCGAGCAAGATCTTGAAGTGATGCCGGTACTCAATAAGATCGATCTACCCCAGGCGGAACCCGAGCGAGTGATCACCGAAATCGAGGAGATCATTGGCATTGAAGCGCGAGATGCAATTTCTGTTTCTGCAAAGACCGGGCTAGGTATTGATGACTGCTTAGAGGCATTAATTGCCCGCATCCCGCCACCCGAAGGTGATCCAAAAGGCGAGTTACAAGCGCTGATTATAGATTCATGGTTCGATAGCTACCTTGGTGTGGTCTCATTAGTGCGGATTAAAAATGGTGAGCTAAAAAACAAAGACAAAATCCGCATCATGTCGACCGGACGTGATTATTTAGTCGATAAAGTTGGTAACTTTACCCCTAAGTTTAACGAGACGGGTGTGTTAAAGACGGGGGAAGTGGGTTTTGTTATTGCGGGGATTAAAGACATTGAGGGGGCGCCAGTAGGTGACACCTTAACGAGTACGCGCGCACCGGCGAGTGAAGCGCTACCTGGGTTTCAACAAGTGAAGCCTCAAGTGTATGCCGGTTTGTTTCCGATTAGTGCGGATGATTATGAAGCCTTTAGGGATGCTTTGGCGAAATTACGTTTGAACGATGCGGCTTTATTTTACGAGCCTGAGACGTCAGATGCATTAGGGTTTGGGTTTCGTTGTGGCTTTTTGGGTTTGTTGCATATGGAGATTGTGCAGCAACGGCTAGAACGTGAATACAATCTTGATCTTATCACGACAGCACCAACAGTAGTGTATGAAATTGTGGACACGAAAGGAGAAGTTTCGCATATCGATAACCCTTCGCAATTACCCGAGTCCGTTAAGGTAAGTGAAGTGCGTGAACCCATTGTCGAAGCGAATATGTTAGTGCCGCATGAGTTTGTCGGGAATGTGATTTCACTGTGTATTGAAAAGCGCGGTGTACAAACCAAAATGAATTACATTGGTAATCAAGTCGCTATCACCTACGAAATGCCGATGGCAGAAGTGGTGTTAGACTTTTTTGATAGATTGAAGTCGTCCACCCGCGGTTATGCGTCGTTAGATTATAATTTTGTCCGTTTCCAAGCGGCTGATCTGATCAAGCTGGATATGCTAATTAACGGTGAGCGCGTGGATGCGCTGGCGATTATTGTTCATCGAGACAATGCTTATTACCGTGGCAGGGCTCTGGTTAAAACCATGCGTGAGTTGATCCCAAGGCAAATGTTTGACGTTGCTATTCAAGCGGCGATTGGTAACCACATTGTGGCTCGCGAGACAGTGAAAGCCTTACGTAAGAACGTGACAGCGAAATGTTACGGCGGTGATGTTTCGCGTAAACGCAAACTCTTAGAAAAGCAAAAAGCCGGTAAGAAACGCATGAAGTCCGTTGGTAAGGTCGAAGTGCCGCAAGAGGCGTTCTTGGCCGTGCTCAAAGTTGACGATAAGTAAGCAGCGGCCTGGTTCACAGGCTGTTGTCGTGCCATCCTTCGGTATTTGTCGCGTCATCCTCTGGCTTGACCCTGAGAGATCGACTCATAATTATCGGTATATCAAGGAGGTCTTTTCCCCTGCGAGTACAGGCCGGACTATGACAATGTTCCAAGCCAACGTTAGGCCGCAGGCCGTAATCCATGACGGCCATTATCAGGCTGTTAACCAATCCCCCAACACCTGAGCCTCTCATTAATTCAATCGGTTAGGAAATATATTACGATTATCGTAAATTATTTCTTTCGTAACTATTGTCATCAGGGTCAAATTTAGCTATCGTGCTGGTTACAAACTTATCAGGAGATAGCTATGAAAAAGACCAAAATCGCAATACTTGCCGCGCTAACACTAGGCTGCTCATTATCACTTGCAAGCCCAACACTCTGTGGTTATATCGATTCGTTTACCTTTAACCCCGATGCACCAATGGGTACGTTCATCACTAAATTATCACACGATTCTGGTGTCATGGTGTTCCCCACTGGATTTCAAGGGTTCGTTATAACAGACACCATGTCGTGTGCGAGTGATGGTGGGCATGCTACTGTTACGGTGAGCAATATGGATGGCAGTAGTTGCCAAGTGCGGCTACACGATGGCCCCTGGATGAGCAACCCTACAGCAACGCTGGTCTCGTGTAAGGGCAACTTAAAATACCAGGGGATGCAAAAACAGGGCCTGCACCAGTACACACTGAATTTTTCGTAATATCTATTCATAATTGGGAGAGCAAACATGAAAAAAGCACAACTTACTATACTTGCGATGTTAACCCTCGCTGGCTCAGTTGCTTTAGCGAGTCCGGCGTGGTGTGGTTACACCGATAGTTTCCACGTGGATAATGCCGCACCGGCGGGTTTAACGATAACTTCACTGTATGCGAAGGACGATGGTGTCACTGTACAGAAGCAGGGCATGCAGGATTTTCAAGTGAAAGATAATCATTGCCCAGCTGACGGGGGGCATGCTGTGGTGACGTATAGCTTAGCGGATGGCTCTGGCCAGTGTCAGCTACGCATACATGATGGTCCTTTGATGAATGATCCTACTGTGACAGAGATCGCTTGTAGCGGGGGGGTTGATTATACCGGTGTGACTTATGATGGGTTTGGCACTTATCGCTACACATTACATTTCCAAAGCTAATATCCGATTTTGGGGGCGCGCTCCAGCGCCTTCTTCTTTACACAATCAATAAACGCTTCGCAGCATTTTATACCCATTCTACTCGGCTTAGCTGACAATCATGCAAACTCAAGTAGCATGGGTATAGCTGTTATTAGTGAGAGTTTCAGGTATGATGACGCCTGTTTGGGCACAGGGTGAGCCGACGCTCGTTTTTTGGTAGCCTTAATGATGACGTGACTGCGAACTAAGGAGAAGGACATGCAATCAATCAAGAAGCAACAGGGGAAGAGTTTTATTGCCACCGCATTATTTGTGGTGATGGCGGGATTTATTTTAGTGGTGGGAATGAAGTTACTCCCGGGTTACCTTGAGTACTTCAATGTAAGAAGTTCTATGGAATCTCTCGCCAAAGAAAAAGCCCTACGTAAGATGTCACCGGCCGCACGGGTGAAGAATGCCAAGAAATTATTGTATAACCGCTTTACCGTTAATGATGTGAAAACGGTCAAATTTCAAAAAGACGTTACGTTCAAACGTGACGGTAACGATGTTGAAATGAACGTGAAGTACAACAAGATCATTCCAGTCATGGGTAACGTGAGTGCATTGTTGAAATTCAATGAAACGGTTAAATTAGAAGGAGAGTAAATGCCTGAGCTCGCGACTCTGGCGAAACGATTAGGGTATCAGTTTCGCGATTCAGATTTATTCGAACGAGCGCTTCATCATCGAAGCGCTCAGGGTAAAGACAACGAACGACTCGAATTCTTAGGCGACTCAATTCTCAATATGACGATCGCCGAATATCTCTTCGATAAATTTCCCTCTGCCAAAGAAGGGCAACTCAGCCGTATACGCGCCAATGTTGTCTGCGGTGAAACCTTAGCGCAAGTGGGGGCGGATTTAGGGTTGGGGGATTATGTTTTGTTAGGACCTGGCGAGTTAAAGTCAGGCGGACATAGACGGCGCTCGATTGTGGGTGATTGTGTTGAGGCGTTGATTGCAGCGATTTACCTCGACAGTGATTTGGCAACGGTTAAACCTTTTATCCTCAAATGGTTTAGTCAAACGTTGGCGAGTGTCTCGCTCGATAACGTGTATAAAGATGCAAAGACGCTCTTACAGGAGTGGGGACAGAGTCAGCAGTTACCCTTACCTGTTTATACAGTCGTCTCCACCGAAGGGCCTGCACATAACCAAGTTTTTTTAGTTACTTGTACCATAGAGGGGATGGCACTTAAAACCCAAGGGCGAGGAAGCTCTAGACGCAAAGCCGAGCAGGAAGCGGCGAAAGTTTTTTACGAGAAGGTATCACATGAATCAGCCAGCTAACACGCGTTCAGGCTTTATTGCTTTGGCCGGTAGGCCTAATGTCGGTAAGTCGACGCTATTGAATTATTTTATTGGGAGCAAGGTGAGTATTACTTGCGATAAGCCGCAAACCACACGCCATCGTATTTTAGGGATCAAAACGGCTGGAGACTCACAGTATATTTTTGTCGATACACCGGGGATCCATCGCAAAGAAGTCAAAGCCCTTAACAAGCGCATGAATAAAGCAGCCCTTGGTGCACTTCATGACGTTGATGTGATTGTCTTCGTTTGTGAAGCGCGAGGCTTAACGGATGAAGATAAGTGGGTGTTAGAGAAGATCTTTGCTAAGAAGGTTCCGGTGATTGCCGCGATTAATAAAGTGGACAAGCTAAAGGATAAAGAAGCGATGTTGCCGGTGATTGCCGAACTAAATACGCTAGGTGAGTTTGCTGATATTGTGCCTATTGCTGCCTTGAAGGGTAAGCATGTGGATGCTTTAGAGTCAGCGCTTGATAAACTGTTACCAGAGGGCCCTTGGTATTATGATGAAGGGACGACCTCTGATAAATCAACGCGTTTTCAGCTCGCGGAAATCATGCGTGAAAAGTTAATGCGCTTTTTAGGGCAAGAGTTACCTTATGCTACGACGGTGCAAATCGAAAAGTTAGTCGTCAAAGAAAATGTTACCGATATTCGCGCCTTAATTTGGGTAGAGCGTGATGGGCAAAAGGCTATCATCTTAGGCAAAAATGGCGAGAAGATGAAACAAATGGCCACCGAAGCGCGTTTAGACATGGAAGCACTACTTGGCAATAAAGTCATGTTGCGTACCTGGGTGAAGGTCAAAGAGTCTTGGACCGATGATGAGCTTTCATTAAATCAATTTGGCTATGACAACGAAGACTAACCGCTTTAATGAGCAAGCCGCTTTTGTCCTGCATTCACGTCCGTACCGTGAGAGTAGTGCTATTATCGATTGTTTTACCCGTGAGCATGGGCGTGTTAGTGTGATAGCGAAAGGTTGTCGCCGACAAAAATCTACCATGCGCGGTTTATTGCAGCCTTTTTTACCACTCTTACTTTCCTATCAAGGCCAACGAGAGCTAAAAACATTGACCGATTGCGAAGCCCGTGGTTTTAGTTATACGCTAAGAGACGTGAATTTATTTTCTGCCATGTACATCAATGAGCTGTTGTTATTGTTGTTACACAAAGAAGAGCCTTTTGTTGGGTTGTTTGATGTCTATGAATCGGTGCTAGCCACCCTTGCCAGGGCAGAGGCGACGTCACCTGAGGGCGCTTTACGTGAATTTGAGAAAGTGCTGTTGGAGTCACTTGGCTATGGTATTGATTGGCAGTATGACTACAAAACCGATCAACTACTTGAAAAAGACGCACGTTATTATTACCAACCTGGTTTCGGTTTCACTCGGCTGGAAGCGGGCTCTAGCTTACTGAATCATCCGCAGAGCTTTAGCGGTGAAGCGATTGCATCGATTGCTGCCAGTGACTGGCATGAAGACATGCTACCTCAGGCATAACGTTTAATGCGCTATGCGTTAGCGCCGGTGCTAGATGGACGCAAGCTCAAGTCACGAGAGTTGTTTTTTGACTTGGTAAATACCGAGAAGGCGTAGGTAAAATCAAGACATGGAGTCGCTTGACCGAAAGCCTTACAATCAATGATAATGCTTCTTGATTTTAGGAGAGAGCAATGAAAGATCCAATTCGTTTAGGGGTAAATATCGATCACGTGGCGACACTGCGCCAAGCTCGCGGCGAGCGCTATCCCGATCCTATTTATGCTGCACAGATAGCAGAAGAAAACGGAGCGGATGGGATCACCTTGCACTTACGTGAGGACAGGCGTCATATCCAAGAGCGCGATGTGTACATGCTTAGCGATATTTTACAGACCCGCATGAACCTTGAAATGGCGGTGACCGAAGAGATGCTTAGGATTGCCGAGCGTGTGCAGCCGGCAGCAGTGTGCTTAGTACCCGAGAAGCGTGAAGAGCTTACCACTGAGGGTGGATTAGATGTCGTCGGTAATCTGTCAAGGCTTCGTGAAGCCTGTGCGCGTCTTGCTGAAGCTGAGATCGAAGTGTCATTATTTATCGATCCGGATAAACACCAAATCGAAGCCGCGCTTGAGACGGGGGCTCCTTACATTGAGATCCATACCGGTAATTATGCCAATGCTGTTGATCTCAATGCGGCACATCGTGAGTGGGAGTTTATCGTTGGCGCAGTTGAGTTTGCCAAATCACAAGGCTTACATGTTAACGCCGGCCATGGACTTAACTACCACAATGTTGGCGCGATTGCTGCGATTCCTGATGTTGAAGAGCTTAACATCGGCCATGCGATTGTCGCGCGCGCTGTGTTTGAAGGCTTCGCCGGTGCGGTCAAGACGATGCGACGCTTGATGAATGAGGCGCGAGGGTTATAAGACACAGCCCTAGCAACAGCAATGCACCCAGTACATCTGCGACATAATGCCAGCCGAGCATTACACACGCACAGGCCATGACAGTATCGAACAACGCGAGCGAGGGGAACAACCATTTATCCTCTCGTACTGTCCACAGCATGATGCCATTCCAAATGATATGAAACGAAGGAAAGGCTACGAGTCCGCCACCGAGTCCTATTGGTTTGATGTAATGATGAATGTCTAAAAACTTGATCCAGGTTTCATGTTCAGCAAATACAAAGTAAGGACTTTGTATGATACTGGCGGGTGCGGTGGTTGGGAAAAAATAATAAAAACCCAAGCCAATGAGTGCTGTGATACTTAGCATGGCACACATTTCATAAAAATATTTCTTGTTGGGACGAATGGCGGCAACCAACGGCCAAATGATAAGTTGCCAGTAGATACTGTCATAAGCGAACCATAATGTGCGCTTGAGCCAAGCTTTATCGGCAAGCCAAGCGAGTACGCCAGGCGTGGAGTAACCGATAGCTTGATCAAAATAGAGTAAGTGTGAGTCGATTGGGGGAAACGGCGTGAGCTCAACCGCACAGGAGAAAGTTAGGATGAGTGAGAGTAACAGGTAATATAACGTGAAGCATTTTATCGCATGATAGGTTACTGGATACTCGAGGCGCAGCACATAACTGCCTGCAGTCATTAACAGTAACGCGATGCCTGCAAGTACGTAACTTGTGTTGAAATAATTGAGCGGGTGATAGTGGTAGTAAATATTATTAATAAAAAAAAGACTGAGTGTTGCGAGTGAAAGTAGCACACAAAAGCGCAGTGTATAGCGGTTAAGGACATGCGAAGGTTGATGGCGTTGCATATCTTCCCTTTTGTAGCATCACGGTGTTCATGTTGGGTAGGTTAGGCAGCAGGCTGCAACCTACCAATGGTGGAGCACGCGCTGCGCGCTAATCCCCCCGCGGCATTAACCCACTACTATCAATAATCTGCTTGCCCTGGCACACGCGGAAACGCAATGGCATCTCGCACATTCTTAATGCCAGTGACATAACAAATCAACCGTTCAAAACCAAGTCCAAAGCCCGCATGCGGGACTGTACCGTAACGACGCAAATCCAAATACCAAGCATAATCCTCTTTGGATAAGCCCATTTCATCCATACGTGTGGCGAGTTGCTCTACGCGTGCTTCACGTTGTGAGCCTCCAATGATTTCACCGATCCCGGGTGCTAGTATATCCATCGCCGCCACAGTCTTGCCGTCATCATTTTGATGCATGTAAAAGCTTTTAATGTCTTTAGGATAGTCGGTGACGACGACAGGCTTCTTGAAAACTTCTTCACACAAATAGCGCTCATGCTCTGATTGTAAGTCTGTTCCCCAGTCCACAGGAAATTCGAATTTTTTCGATGTCTTAGTCAAGAGCTCAACTGCCTCAGTATAGGTTACTTGCTCAAAGGGAGACTCAATCAAATGAGCTAGGCGAGAGATACATTCTTTGTCGACACGTTTTTCAAAAAACGCCATGTCATCGGCACGCTCTTCAAGCACTACTTGCAGGGCATGCTTGAGTAAGCCTTCGGCAAGAGCAATATCATCTTGTAAGGTGGCAAAAGCAATTTCGGGTTCTATCATCCAAAACTCGGCAAGATGACGTGAAGTATTGGAATTTTCTGAGCGAAAGGTAGGGCCGAAGGTATATACTTTGGAGAGGGCACAGGCGTAACTCTCTGAATTGAGTTGGCCTGAGACACTAAGAAAAGTTTCGCGACCAAAGAAATCTTCTTTGTAATTAATGGCACCTTGTTCCGTTTTAGGTGGGTTGAGTAAATCAAGCGTACTGACTCGGAATAATTCGCCAGCCCCTTCACAGTCACTGGAGGTAATAATGGGTGTATGTACCCAGTAGAAACCTTCTTTATCGAAGTATTGGTGGATAGCTTTCGCCAACGTGTGGCGAATACGTGCTACCGCGCCGATAGTGTTCGTCCGTGGACGCAAATGTGCGACTTCACGTAAGTACTCCAAGGTGTGGTGTTTGGGTGAGATGGGATAAGTCTCAGGATCTTCCACTTGACCGACCACTACCACTTCACTTGCTTGCATCTCAACGGATTGCCCCTTGGCGGGAGACTCGACTAATTTACCGGTGACTTTGACAGAACAACCGGCGGTAAGGTGGAGTACGTCGCTCTCGTAGTTGGCTAAGCTCTTCTCGATAATCACCTGCAGTGGGTTGAAGCACGAGCCGTCGTAGACTTGCAAAAAGGATAAGCCTGCTTTGGAGTCGCGGCGGGTACGTACCCAGCCACACACGGTGACTTCATTATCAATCAAATTAACATCATTAAAACAAGTCGTTATGGGAGTATGGTGCATGATGAGTGTTCCCCTTGAGCCTGGAAAAAGCGCTAGTTTACACCAGCGCACCCAGTTTGCACAGAGGACTGATTTCACGTAGAATTGACACGATATTGAACAACGTGACTTAATGCGTTTGGAATAAGGGCAAGCATAAGCTCAACCAACGCGATGGTAGGAGAGTAGTACTTTGGCAACTCAAGATAAGAAAACGAAATTTTTCATCCTTTTAACCCTAGTGATCCCAATGATTGGTTTACCGTTAGGTGTAATGCAAGTGATACACGGTCAGTTTACTTGGCAAGCGCCGGTGTTGTTTGGGATCTTCTTCTTGATTAGTTTGATGGGAATTAGTGTCGGTTTTCATCGTTTGTTTGCGCATCGTGCGTTTACTGCTTCAGCGCCAATCAAGTGGTTCCTTGGGATTGCGGGTAGCATGACTTGGCAAGGTAATTTGCTTAACTGGGCGGCGGAGCATCGCTTACACCATGCGCTCTCCGATCATAAAGGTGATTTTCACTCACCGTTTGTTCGCCAAGATGGTACACCTATTAAAGGGGTTCTCAAACAATTCGCCCACTCTCACTTTTTATGGTTTTTCCGCCGCACGAATAAATGCAAATATAAATACGTGCGTGACTTAATGCGTGATAAAGCATTACGTTTTATTGATGACAATTACTTACTGTGGTCTGTGACATCCTTGGTACTGCCAGGTTTGTTGGGGTGGTGTTTGTATTTAAATGATCACGGCTTTTGGCAAGGGGTGTTATGGGGCGGGTTGATTCGTATTTGCTTATTTCATCACACCACTTGGTGTATTAATTCGGTCACTCACTTATTTGGGAAGCGTCGTTATCAAACTGACGATCACAGCCATAACTTAACGTGGTATGCGATTTTAGGTTTTGGTGAAGGCTATCATAACAACCATCACGCGTTTCCACGCAGTGCTTGCTTTGGTTTTGATAAGGGGCAAATCTTCGATGGTGGTTGGTACACGATTAAATTCTTTGAAAAGTTACATCTCATCAAAGATGTGATTGGCCCGCCTACGCTAGAAGAGCGCCTTAAGAAGCTTATTGGGGCTGAATCTACAGAGGTCAAACAAGCGCTACCTAGCGAGGATGAAGCTGCCTGAGCATACGATACGTTCTAAACGTCACAAATTACAGCAAATAAATATCAAGGGTTGTGGGTGTGACAACTGTCTTCGAAAAAAATCAAGCAGTAGGCGAAACAGTATTTTAGTTGGTTATGTGCTATCAGAACGTTAGGAGAGTTATGAACAAAAGAGTAGTTTCATATATATTGGGGATGTGTATGTTAATCACGTGTGCTAATGCCGCCCTGCTAGGGCGATATGTGTTAGAAGGTTCACATTGTGCGGGATTTGATTTTTTAAATGCTCATCAAGCTCTATGGTATAACGAACTGCAGTGTACGTATCCTGACAAATTGAACATTACCTGGGTAACCCCTCGTGTCTTTATGACAGTCTCTAGTGTACGACGAAAAAAAAGTTGCCCTCCATCTGTGCGTGTCTACAAAATTACTTCAGAGCAGGGAGGGAGATTACTCCTTGCAAACTATTGGACTGGGTGGGGTAAGCCAGGTAAACCAGTCATTGAAGTTTACCAACGACTTGTTAAGTAAGCCGTACACAGGCGTTGATAGTTATGACATTATTTGCAGGTTGCGTTTAGTTCAAAGTTGAGCAGCCATTGCTTAGTTGTTTGTTTGTCGTGCGTGGGTTTGCCGCCAAATCCGCCCAGTCCTGATTGGCTCACCACACGGTGACAGGGGTAGATGAGTGGAAGTGGGTTGGCCCTGAGTGCTTGTCCCACACCTCTAGGACCACTTTGGCATATGGCGGCTATCTCACCGTAAGTCGCTGTGTGGCCAGGTTGGATCTGACGAATGAGTTTATACATTTTGCATTGAAAGGGGGTGAGTACCTCGGCATGCTCAATTTCATCAAGTCTGTGATAGGGTGAGTCGAAGTAAGCGCTGATTGCATTGATAATCGAATCACACTGATAGCGTGGCAAAGAAGCTGGTGCGGGCGATTGTGAGTAGGGCAGGGTGACTCTTGCGAGTTTTTTGTCGTGTGTATAAAAAAGCCCGATGTCTCCGATCGGGCTTTTAAATGTATCCGCGAAAGCTAGTGTGTTAGCTCGCGTAGTCATTGACTACTCTGCGTCAGCAGCGGCTTTCTCTTTTACAGCCTTGGTGCTGTTATCTGTTGTAGTGTTAGTGCCACGTACTTTAAGTTTTTCTTTAATACGTGCTTTACGACCGGAAAGTTCACGTAAGTAGTAAAGCTTCGCACGACGTACATCACCACGGCGCTTGACTTCGACGCTGTCGATAAGTGGGCTGTAAGTTTGAAAAACACGCTCAACACCTTCACCGTGAGACACTTTTCGTACGGTAAAAGCAGAGTTAAGACCGCGGTTACGCTTAGCGATAACCACACCTTCAAACGCCTGTAGACGCTCGCGGTTACCTTCCTTTACTTTTACTTGTACAGTCACAGTATCACCGGCATCAAACGCAGGGATGTTTTTGTTTAGCTTCTCGATTTGTTCTTTCTCGAGGGTGTCGATGATATTAGTCATGCTCTGTTGTCTCCTTCAATAATCGGTAACGTCTCGCGACGTGTTTTACTCTCGTTCGCGCTTGAACTCTGCTAACAGCTCAGTCTCCAGAGCCGATAGTGGGGCACATTCTAACAGATCGGGCCGATATAGCCAGGTCATGCCAAGTGCTTGTTTTGCGCGCCAACGAGCAATTGTTTTATGGTTGCCACTTAATAACACGTTTGGCACCTTTTGGCCAGAAAAATCTTCAGGACGTGTGTAATGCGGGTGATCTAAGCGCTTATTATTAAAAGAATCTTGCTCTTTAGAGGCCTCATCACTCAAAGCCCCGGGCAACCAGCGGGTAATGGCATCAATAAGCAGGCAGGCGGGTAATTCGCCACCTGAGACCACATAATCTCCTATGCTGATACACTCATCGACACGCGAATCGATAATCCTTTGATCTATCCCCTCATAACGTCCACAGAGCAAGGTAAGTGCAGGCTCCTTAGCAAGAGATTTCACCTTTTCTTGCGTCAGTGGGGCGCCTTTAGGTGAGAGGTAGATCACTTTGGCTGGTTGGGTGTGCTGCTGGTTAGAGGCGTTGAGCGCTCTGTCGACGACAGGAGCGGTGATCACCATACCGGGGCCGCCGCCATAGGGAGTATCGTCGATATTACGGTGTTTGTTGTCTGAATAATCGCGTAGGGCAAGGTGCGAGAGGGTGAGCAGCTCATTGCTTAGTGCTCGGCCTACAATTCCTTCAGAAAGCGCGGCAAAAATCTGCGGTAAGACGCTTATCGTGGTGATTTTCACGAGAGATCGATCACCCAGTCTGCGACGATGCGCTTGGCAGCGATGTCGACGGATTTGATGATGTGAGGCATTACGAAGGGGATGAGTAGCTCTTCTCCGTCGCAATCAATGACCAGAAGATCTTGCGCACTGTTGTCACGTACTTCGGTGACGGTGCCTACGGTCGTATTATCGAGTAAAGAGACTTCACAGCCAATTAGATCAGTATAGTAGTACTGGTCATCCTCGCAATCATTCGCCAATTGCTCTTTCATAATGTGAATGTCGAGGTTGGTGTAAATTTTGACTTCGTCTCTGTCGATGATCTCAGGCATCAACGCGATAAGGCCATTGTCTTGTACTTTGGCATCGACAAAATCAATAGGGAGCAGCTCTTCACCCTCTTTCACATACCAGGGCGAATAAGTGAAGATATTGTCATGTGGCTCGGTGTAAGAGTGGATTTTGATCCAACCTTTGACCCCGAATGGTGCGCCAAATTTACCGATGATGAGAGAGGTGGACATGGGTATTACCTTAATTGGTTTAAAGTGTTGCCCTTTGATGAGACCTCATGGCTAGTTATTTGTAGGGTAGGTTAGCACAACTTGCGTAACCTACCATCACAGGGTGGTTAACGCGCTTCGCACTAATCCACCCTACAAAGGCTAGACCGCGGGGGCCACACCTACGCGGACTTAAGCGGCGGCTTTAGCGTCAGCTTTTGCGCGTTTGACTAATGTTTTGACGCGAGCTGATAGTTGAGCGCCTTTAGCAACCCATGCTTCGACTTTATCAAGCTCTAAAAGTAGACGTTTTTCATTGCCGCGTGATACAGGGTTATAATAACCCACACGCTCAATGTAGCGGCCATCACGCTTGTTACGGCTGTCAGCAACAACAACATGATAAAAAGGGCGTTTTTTAGAACCGCCAAGTGCTAAACGAATAATTACCATTTACAATAATCCTCTATATAATCAACTAGTTAATACAAATATTTGTTTTCACGTCAGCCGCGACGGCCGCCATTGTACGCAACTATGGGACAAAAGGGAAGGTGTGCCCTTGATTTGCCTGTGTTGCTATCCTTAAGCTGTTGGTGTTGTCATCCTTCGGTCAAGCCGAAGAATGACACCGGTATAAAGCTGAACGGAGGTAGCCCGGAGTCTTAGGCTTACATTCCCCCCATACCACCAGGAGGCATCATGCCCTGCATGGATTGCATCATGCGTGACATACCGCCTTTCTTGGAGAGCTTTTTCATCATTTTTTGCATCTGTGTGAACTGCTTCAAGAGCTTATTCACTTCTTGGATATTGGTGCCGGATCCTGCTGCAATACGCTTTTTGCGCGATCCACGGATCACCGCTGGAAAGTGGCGCTCATGTATAGTCATGGAATCAATAATCGCAATCGTACGTTTGATCATGCCATCGTCGATCTTGTCCGCTGCCATCTGTTTTAAGTTGCCCATGCCGGGAACTTTATCTAATAAACCGGTGAGGTTGCCCATTTTTTTCATTTCAAGTAGCTGCCCGCGATAGTCTTCTAAGGTGAAGCCTTTGCCTTTTTTGAGTTTTTTCGCCAGATTAGTCGCTTTTTGCTTATCGAGTTTGCGCTCAGCTTCTTCAATAAGTGACATCATGTCACCCATGCCGAGCAAGCGAGAAACGAGGCGATCAGGGAAGAATGGCTCTAGAGCGTCGGTCTTTTCGCCAACCCCTAAGAATTTAATCGGTTTGCCTGTGACTTGGCGTACGGACAGGGCCGCGCCTCCGCGTGAATCACCATCAACTTTAGTGAGTACGATACCTGTCAACGCCAGTGCTTCATCAAAGGCTTTCGCTGTCGTGACCGCGTCTTGCCCCATCATGCTATCGATGACGAACAGTGTTTCGATAGGATTGGCTGCATGATGAATTTGTTTGATCTCACTCATCATGTCATCGTCAATGTGCAGTCGACCGGCGGTATCGATGATAACGACATCCATCGCTTGTTTTTTTGCTTCGCTGATAGCACTTTTCGCGATGTTGACGGGTTTATCTTTTTCGGTACTTTGGAAGAAGCTTACATCAACTTCGTTTGCCAATGTTTGTAATTGCAAAATCGCTGCAGGCCGGTAAACATCGGCACTGGCGACCATGACTTTTTTGTTTTCAGTTTCTTTGAGCCACTTGGCGAGTTTGGCGGCACTGGTGGTTTTACCTGAGCCTTGCAGACCTGCCATCAAAATTACTGCAGGAGGTTCAACCGTTAAGTCCAATGTTTTATTTTCTTCCCCGACTATTTGTGTCAACTCATCATTCACGATCTTGATGAGGGTCTGGCCAGGGGTTAAGCTGCCTAGCACTTCTTGGCCTAGCGCGCGTGTTTTGACTTGCTCGACAAAGGACTTGACCACATCCAGCGCTACGTCAGCCTCGAGTAGGGCCATACGCACTTCGCGCAGGGAGTCTTTGATATTGTCTTCGGTGAGGCGGCCCTGACCGGTAAGTTTATTGACGACGCCGCGCAGGCGATCACTTAAATTTTCAAACATAGCCAATCTCATATATAGTTAGGATTTTGGGCGCAGTATAGCGAAAATTTGCCCGCAACCCTAGTGGAAATGGACAATCACAGCAATGAATAGCGTAATTTTTGCCTTATCTCTCATCGCTTATGCCATCGCGGCCCTATGGCAGTGCTGGGCACTGGCCAAGCGTAAGGAAGGCGCCTGCCATATCGGTTTCTTTGCCTTGAGTGTGGTGGCGATAGCAGCCCACGGTTACTTGCTCTTTCAGTGGATAGATATCGGCGGCCAACAAAATCTCACTGTACTCAACTTGCTCTCTATGGTGGTCTGGGTAGTGTGCTTGCTTTTACTCGCGACCAATTTGCGACGGGCAGTGGCGAGCTTGTCGGTTTTTGTTTACCCCTTGGCGGTGATTAGCGTCTTGCTGGCGGGAATTTTCCCAAGTGACAACTTGTTGAGTATGCGCCATCATCAAGCCGAGCTTAT
>JAUHZG010000156.1 GCA_030425845.1 Gammaproteobacteria bacterium | reverse complement strand
AGAATTCGTGAAAACACTTCGTCACCACGATTGCGGCCGTATTTGCTAATAAAATGGCTTTTGACTTCGTCAATCCAGTCAGGAACAACTAACAGGCCTCGCTCAAGATCGAGCTCTAAAACTAAGGGTTCACCATCATTCAGGTCAATGTGCTTATCGATGATGGTCTGTGCATCGGCCAAATCCACTTGTTGAGTCGGCCAATTATCAAAGCTAGAAAGCATAAGCGCCTCCTTTTTTCTCACTTCACCGTTTCTAATATACCAATTAAATGGGGATTTGCCCATTTTTTTCAAGCTCCGTACCAACACTTTATAAAGCGATGGAAACTGCGCCATGTTCTTTTGTGTCATATGCTGTCGCTCCAAACTGTCTATATCTCTTTACAATCAAGGCATTAGGAAAGTGGAAACGATTTTGAAAGCCTGTGGCAAACACTACTTTCTTGGGCGAAACAGCTTGTAGGAATCGCCACGAAGAGGAAGTCTTACTTCCATGATGAGGGGCTATCAACCACTCACTCATCAATTCGCGACCTTGCGATAACTTTATCAACCTAAATTCCGCCTTTTTCTCGATGTCCCCTGTCAATAGTACGCTGCCAAAGCGGGAGCTTACTTTAAGGACACACGAGCTATTATTGTCATGATGCAGGTATTTCGCGGTGGGATATAACACACGAAAAGCTACACCATCCCAGTGCCAATGTTGTCCGCGCAAGCACGTTGACACTGGCCACCCTTTAAAGCGCTTGGGTACACTCGTTAATACACGATCAACGGGAACCCCTCGTAACAAAGCATTTGCACCGCCAATGTGATCGTTATCGCGATGGCTGACAACTAACGTATTAACGCGGGCAATCCCTTCAAAACGTAAAAAGGGTAAAAGCACGGCGCTACCAGCATCAAAGTCTTCACTGAACTTAGGGCCGGTGTCATACACCAACACGTGATGTTTTGTTTGAACGACAACACTTAACCCTTGTCCAACTTCCAGTACGGTAAGACGCACGTGATTCAACGCTACTGAAGGTAACTGATAAAGCAAAAGGGTGCCATAACAAAAAACAGCGATAATCTGCCAAGTAAAATAACGACACGTCAGGATAGTCACTAGCGCAAAAACAGCTATCACGCAGAGACCTAATAAGGGAACACTATGCCAATACACAGCACCCGGCACATGAGCAATCACGACAAGCCCCCCCCATACCCAGGTGATCACAGTATTCGCACAGTGTAATAGTAACGTAGCGAGCCAGGTTAGATGACACGCTAATCCGATAAGCGATACTAACAATAGAGGCAGCCCTATACCTGCCACTAGCGGGATAGCAAAACCATTACAGAAAAAGGCCACTAATGATATTTTGCCATATAGCCATAGTAAGACTGGCGCTAGTCCAATGAACCAATACATCTGCAACTTGATTTTGCTAGACCAACAATGGCCCGACTCATTCATTAAAGCAAGTAATGAAACAGCACTAACTGATAACCAAAATCCACTACGCAAAATAGCTAATGGCGTTAGCACACAAATAAAAAGCACGGCCGTCGAAATCACCTGTGCGCTTAGCAGACGCCGATAGCGCCAACGCGCTAACATCACGACAGTTATCATCACTGTCGCACGCAAAGTACTTATCGCCTGCCCAGTAAAAAAATAGTACCCCACCGCAAACAGGCTCACAGGAATTATCCCTACCTGCTTACGCACAAAACGACGCTGACACCAAGGGATGAAAAGCCAAACGACTTGAAATAAAAAGTACACTCCGGCAGCCAATAAACTTAAATGTAGTCCAGAGATAGCCACTAAATGTGCCGTACCGGTGTTTTGTAGCACTCGCCACTGACGGGCCGTAATGGCACGTCTATCCCCTAAGGCTAACGCCAATAAAAAGCTTTTTACCGGCGAGTCAGCGCAATGGCTATTGATAAAGTTGCGATAACGTTCGGTTAGTGTCAGCGGTGATGAATGTAGTCTCACTTGTTTCTGCTCAAGTAACTTAGCCACATAACCTGTTGCTACAATATTTTCTGTCATCAACCAACGGGCGTAATTAAACACACCCGGGTCATGGAAGCCATGTGGTTTCTTCAATTTAACCTTAAGTGTTAAATGCTGCCCTTGGCGTGGTGCTTTAGGGTGGTGGTACCAGTGTAATAGTACTTTGGCGGGCAGAGCCCAGTGAATTATTTTAGTCGTATCAAGCTTTTCCACGCGAAAGGAAAAACGCACACTATCTTGCTGCTGTTTCACATCGCCAAGCACTTCTCCTGTAACCGTGAGTGACTGCTTTTGCCAACTGGCTGGAAAAGCATGTACATGGTGATCTAATAACGCAAAAGTGAGGCGCATTGTCCCTGCAAATACAACCACCAAACACCAAAAAACTGTGGTTTTCCTTAATAGAAGTGATAACAGCGCCAACACACCCAGCGCAGCCAAACAACTCTTTAGAGAAAGGAAATAAGCACTGACTAGCCCAAAGACAAAACAGACGCACATCACTCGCATAACACGTCCTTATTTCGCAAGCTCACGCAATCACCACTTACACTGTCTCGATAGCCACTCTACTCGCCGTTACCTTTATAGCGCCCTTCGCCATCTTGAGTGAGCTATCTCCCACACACAACACAACCCCCTCTTGTGCTGTTATCTGTACATCACCTTGCTGTGCTTGCCAATGCACCTCACCTAACACTCGCTGGGTAAAGCCACTGTGTACGCTAAGCTGATAATCTCCTCCCGCATGCTCACCAAACCCACCCGCACTGTGCCAGTGACTTTTTGCCTTCTCGCTCCCTTTCGCCACGATAAAGCTTAGCGAATGCCCCTCCCCCCGTTTGCCGCCCAAACATGCTGTTTGCATTCCATTGTGGTTGGCTTGTTGATCCTTATTCACGATATTTGTTAGAACATAAGGCTGTTCAATATCATTCCCAGCAAAACCAATCAACACGTCATCCCCCACTCGTGGAAGTAGTTGCGCCCCATGGTCTTTGCCCACACTGAGTTGACACACACGCAAACGTGGCATGTGAGGTTCATCCTTGGCTTGCCAATCAAATCGAACTTGCACCCGTCCCTCTGTATCACAGTTTAACTTACCTTTGCTTTGTCCTGTCACTGTCGCCCGTTGTATCCCGTAAAAAGCTGGCTTTACTGGTAATAACTCACCTTGAAAGATATCTCCAGAGTAAAAAATAGCACGACCACGCATCTCTTGATTGATTGGTTTTTCTTGTACAACATCAAGTGGAATAAGAGGCGAGGGACATTGCGCACAGTAATCCCTTGACGCACTGGGCATACTCGAAAAATCATACCCCCATTGTTCAATTGCGGTAGTCAGATAGGCTTGCGGCTCACCCTCAAGTTGATAAATCATCCCCACACGCAGCGTCATTGCATTACATTGGAAAGATGCTCTGTGTGTAAATGCCTTAGCGTGCAGCGCTAAGTGCTGGGCCCGCAAATCAAAAAAAGGATCCACAATGTCGCCTTCGCACCAATGATAGTAGTGCCAATGACTGGGTGAACAATATTGTTTACTCCTCAAATTACATTGCATGCGTTTATCCCGTGCAGGTGAAGTCCAATGACGAGTTGCCACAGTATGTCTCGTACACATCCGCCTTTTCATCTGCCGATGCGACATCATCTGTAGGGTCTTTGCAGTAGCGCCTCCTCGAGCAAGCACCTGTGGATAGTGTCGATAAGCCCTTGGCGTCTGTGTCACTATCCAACAGCTACCTTGCTTGGTCTGTCGGGTAAAATGACACGCACCACACTCTACTATCACACGTGTTAGAAACGCATAGTCCGTTTCTTGGTACTGGACTTTGTACGGCAAACGCTGTCGATTGATAATATATTCAGCCTGAGACCAGTCAGCCTCAGCGGTTAAACCTTCCTCAATGATCGCAAT
>JAUHZG010000016.1 GCA_030425845.1 Gammaproteobacteria bacterium | reverse complement strand
TGATTACTCAACATTGCTCCGCGACTAGCACTCCCAGGCAAATCTATACTCTGCAATACAACTGATAGCACACCATTTGGCTTTAAAAAATTAAAAAACTTGGTGAATAAGTGCGAATGCAGACCTTCCACGCCCTCCCAGGTGTACCATTGCGGCAGCTGCTTAGGCGTGCAGTAATACAGACTATGACTTGCCAGTACCATATCCATGCTGTGGTTATCCGGCCCATTATTCAACTTCTGCATGGGTCTTGGGAAAACACCCGCAACAGACAATTTGTCTGACACACTAGAAACTGTCTTGCGATATTGCGCTACACGTCGCTCATGATCGTTTGGCTCTACGACGTGTGAAGCCATTCGTAATTGTTGATGAGGGAGGCACTTTACCAGCTCGGTAACCATACGTCCATCTGCGCCACCAACATCAAGTACAGATAACTCTTCACCTGTGTAAGTTGAAAATAGTACTGTATCATTTAGTAACCCAGCTAAACATTGCGCATCGCCTGGCTTTAGTACCTCATAGACACGCTCAACACCATGCCTTCCTGTAAAGTCAACACCGCCCTCTTTGGGCTGCCCAGGCATCGTCTCAGGTAAAACAACCTGAATGTTAGGTTCATTACCCTTTTGAGCTTCAAGCATGTTTTCCACACGCGTTCTCTCTTTCACCCCCTCTTCAATCAAGAGATGATTCATCCCCAATTCCTTTCGCGCTTCTAATAGAACTTTCCTTAAAAGATGGTAAGCATTTTGCGGGCTATTTATTAATCTATAATATACAGCCATCTTAAATTGTGTTACCAAAACTTCCGGATGGGTAAGACTACCATGTCTTTCAATTTTGATTTGCAAACTTTTAGCAAGACAGTAGCGTGCCATTTCGAGTTCATCGTGATTAGGGTTACCTTCTGATAACTTCAAATAGCAACTACCGATCGCATGTAACGTAACTGCCATCCCAATACGAGGGTATTCCCCATACACATCCATCTGCATTCTAAGTACCTGCATATACTTATCTAGAGCTTTTCTGTATTTGCGCTCTCTCTCTAGCACACTACCAAGCACTCTGTGCGCATACGCCGCCTCACTATGCAGTTCATTACAATATGAGGCTAAACTCTTATTTGCTAATTTTCTTGCATCACCCGGCTTACCTAGCAAAAGGCTAACACAGGCCATCCGATTGATAACGTGCGCTTTAAATTTATCATCAAAAACTTCAACATTCCCATGTTCTTCTTCTCTCTTAATGACTTCCCAGGCCGCTTTAAGATAATAAATAGCTTCTTTGGGCTGGCGACGATAATGTAAATAATAGCACCCTATTGATGCTAATAATTTAGCGGTCAATTCTGGATGGACACGCAGTTCGAAGGCATTGTCAGCGATATTTTTAGCGTGGTGCAAGTAGCGTTTACACTCTAAGTGTGAATCTCTCTCGTTTCGATTGTACTTAAATTTACGCGTAATTATTTCCAATGCTTTTTTTATATACTTATATTTTTCTTTCGAGCGAAGTTTGTATTGTGTAACAAATTTATGTACAGGAAGCACCGAATAAGTCGGTGGCGAAAAATTGCCTTGCGCTTTGCCCGAGCGAAAATTTTCTTCAAGCATGTGATATGACACCAATACTTTAAATGCCAGATCACGCTCTTCTTCGCTCTCAAAACAGTAGTCACAACCCTCGTCGACTTCATTTTTCGTAGGGAACATCTCTTTAGGGATTTCGCTTTTATCGACGTAACTTATAATATAAAATAAATCGATAGCGGCTGGACAAATCTCTTTAATCTTTTTTAGTGTTACACTTAATGACTTCGTCACACTCGGCAACTCTTGTTCTGGTAGACCAGTTAACTTTGACTCCTTCTTATCCATCAAGGCGAAACCAGTCTCTTCAAAGCGTGTGATGTATTGCTCAACACTTATTCCGCAATTATTGATATACGCTACAGCCTGCTTAATCGCGAGCGGATGATAGAATAGTAACCCTAACAACTTAAGGATACTTTCTTCATTTTGAATAAACTCTTCTACACTTCCTTCATATAAGTTCGCAAACATACGCAGACCATCAGCATCACGCATAGGCCCCATCGGAATAGACTCATACGGCTCTGGCCAGATAGCAAACCGAGTGGTTACAATTACATGGTGACCATAAGAGTGAAGTTTTAAGGGAGCATCACCACAAGCGTCTACATCAGGTGTATTATCAAATATAAACAAAGCTTTTTGAGATCGCTTTTGGAAAAATTTCATTAGTGCATTTATATCTGGCAAATTTATCTCAACGCCTAACGCTTCAGCCACTTCGCCAAAAGAAGCGTCCGAACTATATTTATGATCTGCTCGTATTCTCCATACTCCACCTGGATATTTAGAGTAATTACTACGATAATATATTTTGGGAACGGCAGACTTCCCCATTCCATCAGCACTATGCAGCACAACGGGCTTGTTATCGATGGTGAATGCTCTGACTATTTTTACAATTACCTCGTCACGACCAACAAGTGGACTTAAGTCTTTTAACGGAAGGTTCGTTTTCACTTGAGATTTATCTACCAGCGTTGAGACAGCTTCCCTCGCTTGTCTCTTTTCAATGTTCTCAATTACTGCATCGGGACTCAGCGATATCATTTTTTGCCTGCTCATCTCTTCATACAGTTTTCGTTGTTGATCGGCGACATCTCCTTGCTGCTCTTGATCAACCTGATAAGCCTCTTCAACCACATCACGTGCAAGATTATGTAACATTACCAGTGAACCTTCCTGCTCGAAAAATTCCTTTATCAATCTCTCAATGGGCTCATCGGCATTTCGTCTCATAGGAGTAACATTTTCAGGATCATTATCCCCAAAGGCTAAAAAGTTTCTGGCGCATCGGCATATTTCGATGAGCATCGATACATAGGTTTTATCTGTGAAAGTATCACCTGCAATATGGCCTCCCGTCATCGGAGGAATAAAGACGTCTGGAGAGTTCTCCCCTGTTAGTTGTAAAGGATAAATCCCATGGCGCTTTCTCCCCATTGCATTCCAACGACTGTGGATCTCACCGTATTCATACCTTAACATCGAAGCTGAAAACGCTGTCTCTTCCAGTTTAGGACGCACTGATCGAGTACCTATCGGTATAACAAAGTCAGCCATATGAATTTGCTCTCGCATCCATCCCGATATGTCATTCCCACAGCGAGAATGAAGAAAATCGAGTCGAGCTTGCAACCCTAAAAGATTAAGATCATAAACAAAACGTTCTAAAAACTGCCTCACCCAACGCTCGTTTGGAAACCTATGCGGAATTGTCCAAGCATGGCTGATAAAGACTGTCGGCATAGAATTTGCGTGTTGTTCGTTCGCCAAACCAGGCGCTAACATACTACGCCTGAATTGTGATGTTTGATACAATTGCTCTAAGTGACCCGCGACTTTGAGTGCGAATGCTCGAAAATGTCTTTGCTGCTCAGGTCTTTGGTGAAGCATTCTCTGCTCCACCATCGGCCTGTATTCTTTGACTTTTAACTCCCTTGGCATTGATGCCGAATCAGGATAAATAAACCCTTGCCGACCAGGCGCATAAGATAGCTCCCTTGTCGCGGCGACCAAGGGTCTAGGGGTATCAAAAAAACCACTAACTCTACGACCATCTAAACGAGGATATCCTCCGGCTCTAACAAATCTGCTGCTAGTTCGTTGAGCCCCTCTTACTAATGTCAACATAAGCTTCTCCTGTGCAACCAACCTTCTCATTCCATGCGTGGCACACGCCAACGCCGCTTAGGTTAACACGTTCAGTTGAGTTGTGTACCCGTATATCCACGGGTACTTGTAGAGGATAAAGTGAAAACCTTGCATTCGTTCCACCGTAATATCAACCAGGAGTAATATGACTTCCCACCATTATTGGGCACATTCCATCCGCATAACTGCTTCAGTTGTACAAGAGAAGTCCGCTATCTGCATAGGATCCGCTAAGTCAAGGTAATCTCCAACCGTTAGATAAATTGAAGCATCCAAACGCGCAGCGTTAAAGACTATCTCGTGATTTTGTTCAATTAGCTGTTGATCAACTAGTAGCGGTATGGATTTATCCATAACAAACGGTAAAACGGCACCAGCCATGCAGCCAGTCTGGTCAAGCAATTCACGACTCGTTGCGAAGCTCACTCCTTTAAACCCGAGTGCTCGCTTTATAGCCTTAGTATCAATTCTTCGATCGCCAGGAAGTACACACAAGACAAACCGTTGGTTACCAGAACTTCGCTTTGACTCTTTCAGCAATAGCGCTTTCGCCGCTTGGCCCAAATCACTATGACGCACTTTCGCTGCGTATTCAGAGCGACCTTCTGGGCGATGGAATTGTTCTCGGTAAGAGATCTGTCTCTCTCTCAATAGTTGCTTAAGCTTTAAATACATCGCCTCTTGCCTAGCAGACATGTTTCTTCCAGGTGAAAACAGTGCATTTCGTTCCATCCAAACACTGTTAAGTAACAGACGAGAGACACGCGTGTCGTCTTCAACCTTATTTTCTTCATCTACTTTTGACATATGTGAACGAATTACCTCTGAAATTCGCGCGGGGTTATAACTGTCATTTAGTAGGTAACGTTGCATAGCGGGTTCACAGCCACGAAGAATCTCTACCGTCGCCTTATATCTGTCTTCGAGTTCTATCGCTTGAAAAGCGGTATCAGAACGATGAAAAAATCCCCGTTGTAACCAACGCTGTGTGTCGCTAATGACACCTGCACGGCCATGCATAACCCCATTTAGTGAGTGATTAACACCCCAACCATTATTAAACAATATCGCTTCACCCGGCTGTAAACTTACCTCATGAATGGCACTCGATATTTCAGGTCGCTGAAATAAGCTGGCTAAAAAATCTAACGTCTGCTGAGCTTCTGGGGTTAATGCATTTATTCGCTCCATATCTTGATAAAGACGCAAACGCGTTATGTTATTGCGAACATCACTATCAATCAGGGGAAAAGTACCCTGCTCTACTTGATCCAAACCTGCACCAGATCTTATCTCAAACAAAGGCTGCTTCATTACTTCCAGATGCTCCTCTGGGATCATCTGTAAAATATGATCGATAAAGTAGAAAGTTGTTTTTGCCGTCGGATCACCATGCAGACAAATTAACATCAAAAAGTCCGGTGCGTTCTCTTGAAATGGATTTTCAATATGCAAATAGAAAGGCTCTCTCCCTTTGCTCGACTTGTGCTGTTCATGACCTCTCACTGGCGTAATATTGTGTACCACCGCGCCATTCTGTTCTTTTGGACTTGAATGCAAGTGATAACCTATCATGTTCGCGATACCCAACATAACATCTTCAGTAACTCGCGTTTTGCGCGCTATTCTATCGCTAATGTCTTCATCTTGTGGAATGACTCCATCAATAGGAAGGTTTTTCAGCCAAATGATATCAGGTGAACCTGTTTTGCCCATCTTCTCAAAGATCTGGCAGAGTTCTTTAGGCATTACCCGTGAAAGTTTATCACCGAGTAAAGAAGACACTCTGGATGACTCACTATACCTATCGAACGGCAAATTTTCTGAGTATTTCCTCACTTCACTGGCAAGGGTTTCGTTGTGAGGAAGTTCATAGACGATTAACTGTGGCATTGTTTTCTCCTAAAAATAAAATCAGCACAAGCATATTTTTTTTTAGGAGTTTTGAAACTTCGTATATTTCACTAAGTAAATTTCACATATTTTCTAGAAATACGCTAAACGTCTCAGAAATATATACTTACCAAGGCATCAACCTCTCGCAAGCATCAGCCAAGTTTCAACGACCGTATCAGGATTTAACGAAACACTGTCTATTCCCTTTTCGGCTAACCACTTAGCCAAGTCAGGATGATCAGAGGGCCCTTGGCCACAGATCCCGATATATTTACCCTGTCGTTTACAGGCTTCAATCGCCAGGGTAAGCAACTGTTTGACCGCCGGATCCCGCTCATCAAAGGCTTCTGCGACTAGACCCGAATCTCGGTCTAAGCCTAAGGTTAACTGAGTCAGATCATTTGAACCAATGGAAAAACCATCAAAGTATTGTAAAAAATCCTCAGCTAATAATGCATTGGATGGGATCTCACACATCATGATCACGCGTAAACCATGCTTGCCGCGCTCTAGCCCATTCGCTTTGAGCACCTCAATCACACGCTGGGCTTCCATAGTAGTTCGAACAAAAGGGACCATCACTTCAAGATTGGTTAAGTCCATTTGCTCACGTACAATTTTTACCGCTTCACATTCCATTGCAAAACAATCTTTAAAATCAGCTGCCGCATAACGCGAAGCGCCGCGAAAACCTAACATAGGGTTTTCTTCGTGTGGCTCAAAACTTTTACCACCGATTAAGTTCGAGTATTCATTTGATTTAAAATCCGAGAAACGAATGATCACGGGCTTGGGGTAAAAACTCGCCGCCAGTGTCGCCATCCCTTCCGCTAACCGCTTCACATAAAAGTCTCGTGGCTTACCATAAGCGGCTGTCTTTGTTTGGATCTGGGCACGGACGTCTTCATCCACTAAGTCTGGATGTAACAAGGCATTGGGATGGAACCCAATCATACGATTAATCACAAACTCTAATCGCGCGAGTCCAACGCCTGCATTAGGGAGTTTTTGAAAATCAAATGCTCTATCGGGATTGCCCACATTCATCATAATCTTAATCGGTGCATTAGGCATCGCATCGAGTTTTGCTTTATGAATATCAAAGGGAAGTATGCCTTGGTAGACTTTACCCGTTTCACCTTCTGCACAAGAAACCGTGACTTCTGTCCCATGAGTAATTAGCGCTGTCGCATCATTACAGCCCACCACAGCAGGGATCCCCATTTCACGCGCAATGATCGCAGCATGGCAAGTGCGCCCACCACGATTGGTGACAATGGCTGATGCCCGCTTCATGATTGGCTCCCAGTCTGGATCTGTCATGTCTGTCACGAGCACATCACCTTGTGCGATCTCATCCATTTGATCAAGTGATGCAATCACTTTTGCCCTACCAGCACCAATACGTTGACCAATACTGCGACCGGTTACAATCACATCGCTCTTTTCGCCGAGGATGAATCGCTCTAACACTTGAGCCGACTGCTGACTAGTTACCGTTTCGGGTCTTGCTTGAAGAATATAAAGCTTGCCATCAATCCCGTCTCTACCCCATTCGATGTCCATTGGACGCTCGTAATGTGTCTCGATCAATACCGCATAGCGCGCCAATTGCATTACTTCCTCATCGGTTAATGAAAACAGTTGTTGCTCGTGCGACTCGACTGCGACTTGTGTCACTGGCTCATCACCTGATTCGCTGTAAATCATTTTTATCTTCTTAGAGCCAACATTACGTTTAATGACAGCAGGCTTGCCTTTAGCAAGTGTGGGCTTATGGACATAAAACTCATCCGGATTTACAGCTCCTTGCACAACCATCTCGCCCAGTCCGTAAGAAGCCGTAATAAACACCACATCGGAAAAGCCCGACTCCGTGTCAACCGTGAACATGACTCCGCTTGCGCCACAATCACTGCGTACCATACGCTGGATCCCAGCTGAAAGTGCCACATCCGCATGGGCAAAACCTTGATGCACTCGATAGGAAATCGCTCTATCATTATATAACGAAGCAAACACTTTCTTCACCGCAACGAGCACATCCGCAATGCCACTGACATTAAGATAAGTTTCTTGTTGACCAGCAAAAGAGGCTTCAGGTAAATCTTCGGCAGTCGCTGAAGAGCGCACAGCCACAGCTAAGTCTGCAACCCCTGCTTCATCACACAGTGTTTGGTAATGGGTTGTGATAGCTTGCTCAAAATCTTCTGGGAAATCAGCGTCTAACACCCAATGGCGTATTGTACTGCCCGCTTCACGCAGCGCGTTGACATCATCAACATCTAATGCGGCTAGTAAATCGTTAATTTTAGTTTGCAGATTGTTTGTCTGTAAGAAGTGAAAAAAGCTCTCCGCTGTAGTCGCAAAACCACCAGGGACCAACACATCGGCCTTAGCCAAATGCTGGATCATCTCGCCTAGTGAAGCATTTTTGCCACCGACTTTCTCTACGTCATTCATGCCGACTTGATTGAAGTTTAAGATCATTTGCATGAGTAGCTTACTCCTTACTCTTTGTGGCTGTGCTGCAGAAAGTATATAGGAATTTTTCACGTTTCACTACGCTTAGTGCTTTCTTTGCTACCCACCTATACCCATGCTGCTTGAATTTGCGTGATTGATTGCAAATTGAAGTAGAATGGGTATAAATCCAGCTTGATCAAATATGTGTTAATCGGCAAAATAAACTAACGCTCCTCACAATATAAGATAACCATGCAAAAACGACACGTTTTCTTTGTTTCCGATGGTACTGGACTCTCAGCCGAAACGCTTGGCCAAAGTTTGCTGAGCCAATTTCCTGATGTAGAATTTATTAGTAACACTATTCCCTACGTTGACACGCTTGAGAAAGCACAAAACGTCTGCCAACTCATCGAAGAAAGTGCTACGCTACATCAACAACGTCCTCTGCTTTTCGCGACGTTTGTTAACACGCAAATTCACCAACTCATCAGTAAATCCAATTGTCTGATGTTAGACTTTGTTGAAAATTTTATTGGCCCGCTTGAAAATGAATTAGGGATCCTATCCAATCATCTTGTCGGTCAAAAACATGCCATGCAAGATCAAATCAAATATAAAGCGCGTATCGATGCGATTAACTTTACTTTAAAAACCGACGACGGCTCCTCTACCAATCATTACGAAGATGCCGAAGTGATCTTAATTGGCGTTTCACGTAGTGGTAAAACGCCGACCAGCTTGTATTTGAGTTTGCAATTTGGGATTTACGTGTCGAACTATCCACTCACCGAAGATGATTTGCAACATTATCGGCTACCTGATGTCTTAAAAAAATATAAAAATAAATTATTTGGTTTAACGATTTCAGCTGAGCAACTCATTGCTATTCGTAATGAACGCACTCCGGGGAGTCAATACGCTTCTCCACTACAGTGCCGTAAAGAAATCAAAGCTGCCATGCAATTATATGAAGAAGAAAATATCCCCTTCTTAGACAGTACACACTTATCAATAGAAGAACTCTCGACTAAGATTTTACAAAAGGTTGGCATAGAGCGTCGAATTCGGTGAGCACTCATGGAAGAAATGGACCCCGCTACATGCCGCAGGACGTAGCACTTGTTTACGCGATTCACACTCCGCTACGTGCAGCGGCATCCCCTTCAAAGCCGCTAAGCTACCAGTCATGTCATGCACTCACATAACAAAAATCATGGTGGATTCAGAGATTTGCATATACTGAATAACGGTACCACCAAACTAAAGGGGTTGCGAGAAACGATGCTAGACAAGGCAAACGTGAGCGAGGCGGAGGGAGTTTGCATATAGCAAATGACTGACGCCGAACGAACGTTTAACGCAGTATAGCGCGTTTCTCGCAACCCCTCTCCCCCCCTAATTGCGGGAGAGATGGCCTTTGTATATGCCCCCTTCGAAGTCACTAAAGTAAGCTGCAAGATCAGGATGCTCAATCGGTTCACCCGACATATCTTTTAACAGGTTTTGTTCCGCTACATAGGTAGTATGTATCGAGTTATGCACCAACACGCGATACCACGGCGCATCCTTGGGTGGCCGTGTCTTCGCGACTGATCTGTACCATTCTTCTTCGCCCATAAAGCACGGATCAACATCGACAATGACGCCGCGGTATTGGTAGAGTTTGTGTAGGATGAGTTGCCCGATATTAAATTTCGCGTCGTTTTTTTCCATCATCAGCCTCTAATCATTTAAACGTACAGCAAGCACATCACAAGGCGCGTCGTGCAAAATCGAGTCCGCGGTTGAGCCAAGTAGTAAATGATAAGCATGGCGCGTATGACTTCCGATCACGATTAGATCCGCATCGATTTGTTTCGCTTGCTCTAAGATGACCGCTTTGGCCGCCCCCACGGCAAGATGAGCATTGTCTTTTGAAATATCTAACTCAACGGCGCGCGCGTGTAGCGCTTTCTGTGCTTCGGAGAATAACCTATCTTCCAAGTCAGTCAACACCGGATAGGCAAAGGCAGCCCCGTAACTGGTGATATGCTCTAGCGCGTGCACCACAAATAACTCTGCGCCAGTATCATGCCGGATCTCTTGCGCACGCAGCTCAGTGGTACGATCATTATCGGGGTGTAAATCAAGAGCAAGTAAGATGCGTTGGTAGTTTTTCATGACAGCCTCCATAACATCATTATTTATAATCGTAGAACCACAACGCTAGCATAAACCTCACCCAATCACCACCAAAAAAGCCTGCAACAAAGGCAGGCTTTTCGATTAGCTATCTAGTGGAAGTTACGCAGTAGCGCTTTCTTCAACAAGAACTTTCTCGATGAGAATGTCTTCGACAGGGACGTTTTCGTGACCTGATTTAGTTGTGGTTTTGACTTCTTTAATCGCATCAACCACTTCCATACCTTCAACCACTTCCCCAAACACACAATAACCCCATCCATTAATGGATTTAGCGGTATGATTCAAGAAGCTGTTGTCGACCACATTAATGAAAAACTGTGAGGTCGCTGAGTGGGGATCACCTGTTCTTGCCATCGCAACTGTACCACGCTTGTTCGCACCACCTTTGTCCGCTTCGTTCTCGATTGGTGCATTGTTTTCTTTAGATTGCATGTCAGGAGTTAAACCGCCACCTTGGACCATAAAGTTATCAATCACACGGTGAAAAATCGTGCCTTCATAAAAGCCCGAGTTTGCATAGTCCACAAAATTCTTTGCCGTAATGGGGGTATTTTCAAAGTCCAACTCGAGTTTTATCGCGCCCATATTTGTTTGTATAGTTACTTGCATATCATCCTCTATAAAAAAGTTAGTGTTACGAAATTTCAATCTCAATCTTGTCAGCTGTCACACGGAGTGGGTAAGTAGACACGCCTGTAAAGGCAGGTAGCGAGAGAGCGTCCCCACTTTGTAAGCTAAATTTTGCGCCATGTCTAGGACAAATGACACATTTCTCTTCAATTTTGCCTTCATGCAACGGAACACCGGCATGGGTACAGCAATTATCAATAGCATAGAGCTCACCCTCAACATGAAATAGCGCAACCTCCTTGCCAGCGATGCTGAGTGCAACACTTTGATTCTCGCTAAAGAGAGCCATTGTCCCCACGTTATGCCACGCCATTTTTGCTCCTATCGCAACAGTTGCAGCACGCTAGTCAGTGCTTCATAAAACTGTGTAATTTCCTCTTCGGTGTTATAAATAGCGAAAGACGCTCTCACCGAAGCTGACACCTCGAAAAATTGCATCAGTGGCATAGTACAATGATGACCTGTACGAACGGCAATACCTTTTTGATCTAACAAGGTACCTATATCGTGCGCGTGAATACCCTCGACCACAAACGATAAGACACTCGCTTTGTCGGGTGCTTCACCCAGTATGCGCACCCCCTCGATTGTTGATAACTTCTCACTGGCAAATGCAAGCAACTGCTGTTCGTAGGATGCAATCGCCTGTAAACCAACGTCATGAACAAAATCCAATGCCACGCCAAGTGCGACCGCACCTGTAATATTTGGTGTACCCGCTTCAAAACATTGTGGCGGTGGTAGGAAAGTGGTTTTATGAAAACTCACGTGATCAATCATCGCCCCGCCCCCTTGGTAAGGAGGCATCGCTTCTAATAAGTCATATTTCCCATACACTATGCCAATACCCGAAGGTCCATAGATTTTATGCCCTGAATACACATAAAAGTCACAATTAAGATCTTGCACGTCGACTTGCATATGTGGCACAGCCTGCGCTCCATCAACAATCACTGGCACACCTTGTGCATGCGCAAAGTCACAAATGGTTTTGATTGGATTAACTGTTCCTAATGTATTCGATACATGCACCACCGAAATCAACTTAGTACGATCGTCAATGAGCTTTTTTAAGTCACTCACAAGTAACTCACCGTTTTCATTGATAGGCGCGACCTTAATATGAAAAGGGATCTCTTTTTGCAACAGTTGCCAAGAAACAATATTGGCATGATGCTCCATCATCGTCACAATAATGTTATCACCTGGTTCTAAGCGCTGGCGACCAAATGTCTGCGCAATTAAATTCAACCCTTCTGTCGTCCCGCGCACAAAAATTATCTCTTCAACGCGACTAGCATTTACATGTTTTTGCACTTTAACTCGGGCGCTTTCATAAGCATCAGTAGCCCTATCACTCAGTGCATGCACCCCTCGGTGAACACTGGCATAATCTTGCGAATAAAAATCACTGATCGCTTCTATCACCCGACGTGGTTTCTGTGACGTCGCTGCACTGTCAAAATAAATCAACGGAGCCTGATTGACAGACTGTTGTAAGATAGGAAATTCATCTCGGATATTAATTAGCATAATCATTCTCTAGCCATTGTCTGATAGTACTATCAAACAGGGTGTCATAAATTGAGTGAGCGAACGCATCCACTAGCATGGCTCGTGCCGTGTCATAATCAATACCACGCGACATCAAGAAAAATAAAGCGTCTTCGTCAAGCTCGCCGACGGTGGTGCCATGACTACACTTAACATCATCCGCATAGATCTCAAGCACAGGTTTAGTATCTATTTCGGCACGTTCGGATAACAATAAATTGTTATTTTGCATTTGTGCACAAATATTCTGAGCATCGGGATAGACTTTCACTTTACCATTAAACACACCGATGGATGAATCATCCAAAATACCGCGATAGTTAACAACGCTCTGAGTATTAGCCGCTTTATGCTTAATCAAAATAGGGTTATCCAATTGTCCTTTGCCCAGCCCACGGAACAAACCATTAATACTAGCAAAGGCGTTCGGTTCATTAAGTGCGACATTCCACTCAAATCGCACAAGTCCTGCCCCCTGAGTTAGCGAATGGGCATTGAATCTCGCATCACGCGCAACCATTACTTCATGGGAAGTAACACAATGTGTCTGTGACGCAATATTAGCGCATTTGATATAAGTCAGATCAGCATTTTTTTCTACTGCAATGGTGACCACCTGATTAGTAAAGTGTTGCTGCTCGTTGGCGTGGAAAGACTCAACAACAGTGGCCGCTGCATTCTCACCTAGCAGTATGATCACATTAGGATGCGAAGACGCCGTCTCATCAGCATGCAATAGATTGTGTAGATGCAAGGGACGTTCACACACGGTATTAGCATCCACTGAGATCACTAGGGAATGTTCTATCTCAAACAGGCTGCACGCTTTAAAAAATTTAGGTTGATTATGTGTGTAGTGTGTGATGACTTTTTCTTTAATCGTCTCGCATTGTGGATGCTGTGTCAGAGGACATATAGTCACGCCAGTAGGCAAATCCGCTATCGTAGAATGTGCTTCATCAAGCATGCCATTAACCAGAGCGACTTTGTGCGACTCTGCCACGCTACTAGGCAATGCCGCTATCGCTTGCTTTCTCGCCGCTGGCCACTCGTGTTTGGCCAACGCATCTAACCGCGTGTACTTCCACGCTTCATTTTGCCGTGTAGGTAAACCATAAGCCTCTACGCGCTGTGCAAGGTTCTCGGTAAAACTCGTCAACCAATCAGCATTTGTTGGCTTCTGCGCCAAAGCAAGACGTTGCGCTTTGTAGTGTTCAAGCAAATTATTCGCACTCATCGGCTTGCTCCTGCAACAACCACCCGTAACCTTTCGCTTCCAACTCTTGTGCCAAACTCTTATCGCCGCTCTTAATAATTTCACCACGTGCTAACACATGAATGAAATCCGGTTCGATATGATTAAGTAGGCGCTGATAATGGGTGATCATCAAAAAGGAACGGTCTTGACTGCGCAGACTGTTGACCCCTTTGGCTACCGATTGTAAAGCATCGATATCTAGCCCAGAGTCAGTTTCATCTAAAATAGCCAGTGTTGGCTCTAGCATTAGCATTTGTAAGGTTTCATTGCGCTTCTTCTCGCCCCCAGAGAAGCCGTCATTGAGCGAGCGATAAATCAAGTCTTGATCCATATCGACTAACGCCATTTTTTCACGGACTAGCTTTAAGAAATCGACCGAACTTATCTCTTCTTCACCTTTGGCTTTACGTACCGCATTCACTGCCGCTTTTAAGAATTGTACGTTGGATACGCCAGGGATCTCAACCGGATATTGAAAAGCAAGGAACAAGCCCGCATGTGCCCGATCGCAAGGCTCAAGCTCAGTTAAGTCTTGGCCCATGAACTCTATTGTCCCTCGGGTAATAGTATAGCCATCACGTCCCGCTAAGACTTTGGATAAGGTACTTTTACCGGAGCCATTAGGTCCCATAATCGCGTGTACTTCACCCGCCTTAATCGTAAGATTGATGCCTTTTAGAATCGCTTTATTATCAACACTGACATGTAAATCTTTAATCGTTAACATTTTCATTCTCTCTACCAATTAACCCACTGAGCCTTCAAGATTGATCCCTAATAGCTTTTGCGCTTCAACCGCAAACTCCATAGGTAGCTCATTCAATACCTCTTTACAAAAACCATTGACGATAAGAGAAACCGCATCGTCTGCAGAAATCCCACGTTGCGCCAGATAAAACAACTGATCTTCTCCAATCTTACTCGTCGTTGCCTCATGCTCTAACTTAGCTGTTTTGTTACGCGCTTCGAGATAAGGAAAGGTATGCGCCCCACACTTCGAGCCCACCAATAAAGAGTCACACTGCGTGAAATTTCGTGCGTTATCGGCTTTGGCTGCAACACGCACCAGCCCACGATAAGCATTTTGCGAGTGCCCGGCACTGATCCCTTTAGAGATGATCGTACTCTTAGTATGTTTACCCATATGGATCATCTTGGTACCGGTATCGGCTTGCTGATAATTATTGGTGAGTGCGACAGAATAAAACTCGCCCACACTGTGATCGCCGCGCAAGATAACCGAAGGATACTTCCACGTCACGGCTGATCCCGTTTCGATCTGCGTCCATGAAATTTTACTGTGATCACCGCGACAATCGCCGCGCTTAGTCACAAAATTATAAATGCCACCCTTACCGTCTTTATCTCCGGGATACCAGTTCTGTACGGTAGAGTATTTAATTTCTGCCTTCTCTTTAGCAATCAACTCAACGACCGCTGCGTGAAGTTGATTTTCATCACGCATAGGGGCTGTACAGCCTTCAAGGTAGCTAACGTAGCTACCCGGTTCCGCAATAATTAATGTACGTTCGAATTGCCCAGTATTTGCGGCGTTGATGCGAAAATAAGTCGACAACTCCATCGGACAACGCACGCCTTCTGGAATATAACAAAACGAACCATCACTAAACACGGCCGCATTCAATGCCGCGTAAAAGTTATCTCGGTAAGACACCACACTACCTAAGTGCGCTTCGACTAATTCAGGGTAGTCTTGAACGGCTTCGGCAAACGAGCAAAAGATCACGCCTGCTTCTTTAAGTGTTTCGCGAAACGTGGTTGCTATCGACACACTGTCAAACACCACATCAACAGCCACCACGCCAGCTAAGCGTTTTTGTTCCCGTAGGGGGATCCCCAATTTTTCGTATGTCTTTAATAACTCAGGATCGACTTCATCCAAGCTCTTAGGTCCATCGGTTTTCGATTTGGGCGCACTGTAATAACTAATCGCATTAAAATCGATCTTAGGGTAGTTGACGTGGGCCCATTTTGGTTCTTCCAGTGTTAACCAATGCCGGTAGGCTTTCAGGCGCCACTCTAATAAAAACTCAGGCTCATTTTTTTTCGCTGAGATAAAACGCACCACTTCTTCAGACAAGCCCGGTGGCAAGGCGTCTGTTTCGATATCGGTAACAAAGCCATGCTCGTAGTCTTGCGCTAAAAACTCTTCAATCGGATCGGCTGTTTCCACTTTTTCACTCCGCTTAGTCATTATACCGTTTTTTCTAGCAGCGACTCTGTAATGCCTTGCTGCAGAAGTAAACCTTGGTTAAACGTCGGCTCACACATGTCAGCCACACTGACACTGGCAAGCGCTTGGTAAAAGGCTCGTGAGATCACTTGCCAATGGCCTTTGATCTCACACTGTGGCTCAATCGCACAGTGTGTGGCATTCACTTCACAGCACTCAGTTACCGCCATATCGCCATCCACTGCCGCAATAATCTGCGCCAAGGTGATCTCGACGGGCGCTTTGGCGAGCTGATAACCGCCGTTTGCTCCCCGAGTTGAACTGAGTAACTCGGCACGTGCTAGCGCTTTTAACAGCTTGGCCACTGTCGTGGCGCTAAGCCCCAGTGATTTCGCTATTTGCGCCGCGCTCAGTGCTTCGTCAGCATGGCGCGCAAGGTGAGTCATCACCACCGTGGCATAATCTGCTAACTTACTGAGTTTGAACATAATTTAATCACAACCTTTAAAGTGGGACTAGTCTAGTCCTAATTAAGGGTCCAGGCAACTCCTCTTTAACCTAGAAACGGCAGTTGATTCACCCATTCTAGCGCAACATCTTGATTCATCTAGCATTACAAAAAAAGTCTTCATCACCAACAAGGTGACTTCAGATTTTTTTGAAAAGCTATCTAAATCAATCTGTTATCCTAGAAATGTGCGCCCAACTGCCGTTTCTAGGTTTATGCAAAACAGTCGACTAGACTCGAGTAAATCCGTCTCTAGCAAAAGTGCTGGTCTTTTTATAGACAAAACCTCGATTCTGGTTTAATATTTTCCAACTTAGTTAGCTATCATTAGAAGGAAGCCTCATGTCGATATCACTGAAACGAACAGCCTTAATTTGCTCCCTCATGGCTTTGTCTATCACTGGCTATGCCGCTACTCCAAACTACGATTGTTTAACAGGTAATGGACCGGGTGGTTATGGCTGTGCGATTCACCTAAGAGACGCCGTCTTTCCAAGCGCCAGCTCTAAGCCAACTGCTGCGGGTAGAGTAGAACTCACTGTCAGCTATTACAATGGTAAAAATCTAATGGACTCTTCCACACTAACTCAGCAAGACATGACCAATGACACTGAGCCCTACTCAAGCTCTAGTGAGCAAACGCTCACCAAAATAGTGATCAGTAGTGCCTTTGAACCAATCTCTGGTGCAAGTGTCACGTCGCTACTCACGACGCCCTATGCCCCTTGCACGATAGATTTAACTGACAGAAAACTCATGGACAGCCTCACGACGAATATCGAAGAAGCCTCCCCCTGGGTCATGAAGGGTGAGGAACTGACTCCTGGAACACTAAAATTATCAAACTATAGCGCGGTACGGTTTATCGGTGCAGCCCCCGCACCGCTGGAATGTGTCACCAGCTAAGAAGCGAACTACATCCGGTGCATGCGTTTTAACTTTGCTAGCTTTTTAAGTGCACGCGAACGCTTAAGGCCAGAGAGCCTATCAACAAAGACAATGCCATTGATGTGATCCATCTCATGCTGGACACAGCGCGCAAGCCAGCCATCGGCATCGAATTGGAACGGTTCACCGTCTTGATCCAACGCTTTGACCGTGATTTCTTCTGCACGCTCAAACGGTAAGTATAAACCTGGGAAAGAAAGACAGCCCTCTTCCATCACCACCTTGCCTTTGGTTTTGACGATCTCAGGGTTGATGATACAAATAGGCTTGCTGCGATTCGAAGAGACATCCATGGTGATGACTCGCTTCGCCACTCCAATCTGATTGGCAGCCAACCCCGCCCCTTTATCGTGATACATGGTCTCGAACATGTCTTTAACGAGTTGTTTAATCTCCTCATTGACCACTTCGACCGGTTCTGACACTTGCTTTAGCACATCGGCTGGGTATTCTAGTATCTCGAGTATTGCCATCGAATCAAAATCTCTCTACAGTGGAATGAAGGCCCTCTTTGGAGAGCGGTGCCAATATATATAGTATAGCTACCTTGTGGTCAAGTGTGACTGTGCGTCGCGACATACTACAAGGCTCAACACAAAAAAGGATCTCATAGCATGGCAGCGGTAAAAAAACACATCAAACACCTCGTTATCAGTTCGTTAACCAGTGCAGGTTTGCTGCTGATGAGTCATGGTTTTGCCGCGGGGGTAGTATTAAAGCGCAATCACCCCTCACGCTATATCGTCAAAGCCGGTGATACGTTATGGGGTGTCGCAGCCAAATTTTTAAAATACCCGTGGCAGTGGCAAGACTTGTGGGAACACAACTCACATATTCGTAACCCGCATGTACTCTACCCTGGCAATTTAGTGAAGCTTATTTATAAAAAAGGCCGGCCTTATCTCACACTTGCCAGTGGCGGCACGATAAAGCTTTCCCCTAAGATCCGTAAACAGAAACTTTACACGCCTATCCCAACTATCCCCGTCTCTAGCATCAAACACTTCTTAGCGGGTGCACAGATTGTCGGTAAGCACATGCTCGATCGCAGCCCTTATATCTTAACGCTCAGCAAAGAGCATTTATCAGGCGCAACAGGCGTTGAGTTCTATGCTCGTGGTTTTTGTAACAGGCACCAGAAAAAATACGTCGTCTTCAAGAAAGGTAACACCTATCGCGATCCGGACACCAAGAAAATCATCGGTTACGAGGCGGTCGATGTGGCACGTGCTACTATGATCAAGTATGGCGATCCTAGCAAGTTTGTTATCAACCGCCTCACTCAGGAAGTCCTACCCGGCTATCGTTTACTACCGGATACGGGCGAACACTTCAAAACTGACTTTATTCCAAGACCACCTAAGTTTCGTATCGATGCCAAGATTGCCGGTGTCGCCGACAAAGACTTGGAAAATGTCGGTAGCTTATATACTGTCGTGTTAAATCGCGGTAGCGCTTGCGGCTTACGGCCTGGCCACGTCCTAGATGTGTATGAGCCTGGCCGTAAGATACATGATGAATACACCACCAACCACAAAAAGAAAATGGTTCAGCTACCTGATGAGCGCATCGGCGAACTCATGGTATTCCGCACCTTTAAGAACATGAGTTATGCCATCGTGCTCCAAGCCAACATGGACATCAATTACGGCGATCTTGTGACCAATCCAACGCTATAATATTTCTTGACCATGACTGAAGAAAAACTGCGTTGTTACTTGGCGTTGGCCCAGACTAAGCATCTTGGGCCAGCTACTTTGTTCAAACTATTAAAGCATTTTGGCAGTGTAGAGTCCGTGTTTCATGCGAGCACTGATGCACTTGTACGTTGTGGTCTCAAGCAAGCCGCTGTTGACGCGCTAGGGCAAGTTGACGATAAAGCGTTAGACGCCCAATTACTCTGGCTGCAACAAAGTGCTCATCACCACATCTTAACCTGGGAACACCCGGCTTTTCCCACGCTACTGCTTGAATTACCAGCCCCACCGTTAGTCTTATACGTCAAAGGCAACCTCGAGTGTTTGCGCGCACCTGGTGTGTGCCTCGTCGGTAGTCGCAAACCCACGGCCCAAGGCGCAAAGCTCGCGCACCAGTTTGCTTATGAACTGGCTGAGTATGGTTGGACCATCACCTCCGGTCTTGCACTGGGGATAGATGGTCGTGCCCACCAGGGTGCGTTAGAAGCAGGCGGACAAACCATTGCCGTACTGGGCTCGGGGCTTGAATCCGTTTATCCAGCAAGACATCTGAAGCTCAGCGAACAAATAGTCGAGACCGGTGGTGCTTTAGTGAGTGAGTACTCTCCAAAAACCGCTCCC
>JAUHZG010000155.1 GCA_030425845.1 Gammaproteobacteria bacterium | reverse complement strand
AGAGCAGCTGAAGCAAGGTTTGGACCCAAGCGGACTTCAACTACACGCCGTGGGAGCTTTTCTTGTACGTCATGGACAAACTAACCTTGATCAGCAAACCCTTCTTCTGCCGAGCTGTGCCACTGAACCCACTTGTCGCTAGGCTAGCGACTCACGATCTAATGCACTCTCTCTGCGGTAGTTTTTGATGAGTGACTTGCTTCTTGCTTGCTCCCACGGTGTAAGAGTTCAAAATGTTTAGCCACAGCCTTTTTGATCGTATTGCCCAAATACCACAAATACTGATTCAAGTGTGGATCACGCTCTTTGATTTCAAGCTCAAAACACACCGCTCTGTCGATGCAAGCTAATACGGCTTGCTCTAGATCTTCATCGTTGATGTTGTTTTGACAAAACACATGGGTTATCGCGACGTTCAGTGACTGGAAAATATTTTCGATCAAACAGAGTCTGTCTGCTTCTCGTGGCTGTTGATCAAATAGATTACGTTCATAAGCGCAGACATCTTGAATGGACTTTTGGATTTTATCTTGCATCTCGCCTTTGTAGTTGAGGGAATATTCCAAATCACGGAACTGAGTAAATGAATGCATCAATGGTAGCGCTAATGGTAAGACATCCTTTTCTAGATTCTGCATAAAGCCAGGCATAGAGAGCAACATTTCCTTGAGCAACGTTTCATCGGGAAGGGCATGTAAAGCTAGCTCCCACTTTTCTTGATAGAGTGTTGCCACCTCATGGGTATCTAAATGCGTGAGGCTTTGTGTGGAGAGCGACTTGAACTGTCGAGCCTGGTCAAGAGCCTCAGTTGCACTAGTAAGGAAAATACTCTGCAAACGTTCTTGCATCGTTTCTAGGGCGCGAGCTCGACTGGGGAAACGTTGTTGCCATTTGGCGAATGTCTCAGAATGAATATTATATTGCACAAATAAGACTGCTGTACTTTGCAGCAGATCGATTATAGTTTTCACGAACACCTCTTCACATCTAAAAGTTATTAGTCCTACAGTAACCACACTCTACGACTATTTGTCATTGTTGTTTTATTTATCATTATCATTTTATTGTTAATTATTTTGTCGCTTATGGTGCGACTTGTTCTTTCAAATGCCAAAAGATGGCAGCAATCTTTTCAAAATCAGTAAGATAGGTCAATATTTTTGTAAAAAAAATCTCCTTTTGGAAAAATATTTTCCAGCATGGTTCAATGCGTGCCACTTGAATATCGATGCTCTCGTTTGACCTAACGCTATGCGTTGACTACTTTTAAAGTAGAGAAGAGTGGAATCTTAGCATGCGACTGGGCTTGGTACCCCTTCTCTGGGATGTATGGTACAGGTGCTAGTTGTGGCCCGTTAGAGTAGCAAGGAGATCACTAAATGTCGTCAACAATAGGGCGTCGAATACTTTTTTCTTTAGTGCTGTTTGTATGGGTTCAGTCTTCAGTTCACGCAAAACCCTCTGTGGCAAAAGTCTGTGAGCACGACAAATGCCAACAATCCCAACGTAGTAAGTTACCTATCGGTGAGTCGGGTTGTTTGCAAGCCTCACCGCAAGGCAAAGTATTGCTATGTGGGGCGAAGCTAGAACAAACCTGTGACGGTAAAGGGAATGCATGGTATCCAGGTAAAACATATTACATTTGCCAGAAAATCAAACCTAGCCCTTAAAGATCAACATGAACACGATCTCAATTGCAATTAATAGGATGATGATCCATTCTAAAAAACTACTGGTACGGTGTTGTAGTTGATTGTTTAACATGTCCAGCACATCACTGATTAAGTCCAATTTATGATTGAGCGTACTGACACGTGTGGCGATATCCATATAGTGACGGGCCATCTCATGATAGGTTTCTAGACCAGGATGGCTCCAAAAAAAATGCGGAGTATTAAGCAGATCGGTTTTAAGGTTGATTTGTGCTTTGGCCAAATGGATCTGTGCCAGTTTTTTTTGAATAGCTTTGTTGGAGAAACCAAGTTTACCTGACTTGGCTAAGGATTCAGGTATGTTAGCGTTTTCAGTAATGAGTTCTTCAATTGTATTTTCCAGATAATTGAGCCTGACAGATTGTGACAGTGCATAGGAGAGGGCAAGCTTAATATCGCTATCGTCTGACTCGAGTGTGATCACATCAATATTGTAATAATCATGTGGCAGTAAGCTAGTTTTCTCATCTAAGCGAAAGCTAAACTGATCATTCGCATCACTTGGATAAGCGCTGTCGGTATAGTCGCGGATGAGGGCTAATATCTCACGTTCTTCGTGCTTGGTCAGCCCCCACAGGACGCAAGTTCCTTGCTTGAAGATAAAGGCATGGGCGTCGCCGATATCAAGTAAGTGCAAGACGTCATGATAAGCCTCTAGCGGTTTTTTTTGTGCTTTGTAGTGCCGGGCGAGACGGCTGATGTTGATTGATTTCGCTACACAGTGGGAGGTACAACGCATGTAATGGCTCTATACAGCTACAGATATAATCATCATAACGCAATTTGGGGAGGATGTTTATATGCGCTTAATTTGCTCACTCTGTGTGAGAAGCGGTCGTTTCCCCGCTGCGGGCTTTCTGATAGAATCGCGGCACAGAAAAAAGCCTAAGAGCGACTAAAGCAAAGGGGGTAACATGAAAGTTCTAGTGCCGATTAAGCGCGTGATTGATGCCTACGTCAAAGTACGGGTCAAATCCGATCAGTCAGGGGTTGAGACGCAAAACGTAAAGATGTCGATGAACCCATTCGATGAAATTGCAGTCGAAGAAGCGGTCAGGCTCAAAGAGGCGGGGAAAGTCAGTGAAATCCTCATTGTCAGCATTGGGGACAAATCCACTCAAGAAACCATTCGCACGGCACTTGCCTTAGGTGGTGACAGAGCGATTCACGTCCAGTCTGATGACGCTCTAGAGCCACTCTCTGTGGCCAAATGCCTACAAGCTGTGATAAAGAATGAAAATCCACATTTGATCTTAATGGGAAAGCAAGCGATTGATGATGACTGCAACCAAACCGGGCAAATGCTTGCCGCGTTGTGTGATTTACCGCAAGCAACCTTTGCGTCGAATATCGAACTGAATGACTCTGAGGCGACAGTGACTAGTGAAGTCGATGGTGGGTTGCTCACCGTGAAAGTGAGTCTACCGGCAGTGGTGACAACCGATCTACGGTTGAATGAACCTCGTTATGTTAGTCTGCCTAACATCATGAAAGCGAAACGCAAACCGCTTGAAGAAGTGACAATTGAATCACTTGGTGTCACGTTGAAACAACATCAAAAAGTGCTAAAAGTCACTGAGCCGCCTAAGCGTGAAGCTGGGATCAAAGTCGACGGGGTAGATGCCCTCCTAGATAAACTACGCAATGAAGCCAAAGTGATCGGTTAAGGAGTTAGCATGAGTATACTAGTAGTAGCAGAACACGATAATAAGACATTAAATGCAGCGACCTTACCTGTGATCACCGCCGCTAACGCGTGTGGCAGTGACGTCACTGTATTAGTGGTGGGGCATGAATGCCAATCGGTGGCGGATGAAGTGGCAACCGTGGAAGGCGTGAGTAAAGTCCTTGTCTGCCAGGCGCCTTATTACGAACATTTTTTACCAGGAAGTGTGAGTGCAGCTGTGGTTGCGGCGGCTAAAGACGCCACGCACGTACTAGCTCCGTCAACTACTTTTGGTAAAAGTGTGTTGCCTCGGGTTGCCGCTCTTTTAGATGTAGGCCAAGTCTCTGATATCATCGTCATTGAAAATGACAATACCTTCGTGCGCCCGATTTATGCCGGCAATGCGTTAGCGACAGTTGAGTCTTGCGATCCCATTAAAGTGATCACCGTGCGGACTACGGCGTTTGAACCCGCGGCAAAAGGCAGCGCGCCAGCGGCGATTGAAACACTTTCGGCTGCGGATGAAAAAAACTACGCAACTTTTGTGAGTGCAGAAGTGACTGAATCTGAGCGTCCTGAACTTGCGAGTGCCGATGTGGTTGTCTCGGGTGGACGTGGTCTACAGAGTAAAGAAAACTTTGCCCTGATTGAGCAACTGGCGGATAAGCTTGGTGCGGCACTGGGGGCTTTACGCGCGATTGTCGATGCGGGTTTTGTACCGA
>JAUHZG010000015.1 GCA_030425845.1 Gammaproteobacteria bacterium | reverse complement strand
CAAAAATTCGAGTACGAACGCATCATCAATTTGGCCGCGATCATAGAGCTCATTCATGATGGTATAGTGCCAGAAGGTTGCCCAACCTTCATTCATGACTTGCGTTTGTCGTTGTGGATAGAAATATTGGCCTATCTTACGTACGATACGTAAGATTTCACGTTGCCACGTTTCGAGTAATGGCGCATTTTTTTCGAAGAAATATAAAAGATTTTCTTCAGGATGTTCGGGGTAGCGGGGCTCATCGTTTTCACGGCTGTCTTTTTCTTTTGGCGGGAGGGTGCGCCATAGATCATTGACCATGGACTGCAAGTGCTCTTCTCGTGAGGTTTGGCGTTGCTTTTCTTCTTCTAGAGAGAGCTGAGGAGGACGCTGATAGCGATCGACGCCATAATTCATCAAAGCATGACACGCATCGAGAGTGTCTTCTACCGCCTGTTGACCATAGCGCTCTTCACACTTGTGCACATAGTTTTTAGCAAACAAAAGGTAGTCAATAATGGCATCAGCATTCGTCCAGGTTTTAAATAGATAATTACCTTTGAAGAATGAGTTATGCCCGTAGCAAGCATGCGCTATGACCAAGGCTTGCATAGGAAGCGTGTTTTCTTCCATCAGGTAGGCGATACAAGGGTTGGAGTTAATTACAATTTCATAGGCTAGCCCCATACGCCCGCGCTTATAGTTTTGTTCGTTGTGAATGTATTTTTTGCCAAATGACCAGTGACTGTAATTGATAGGCATGCCGACCATGGAGTAGGCATCCATCATTTGTTCTGAGGTAATAATTTCAATTTGATTGGGGTAGGTGTCGAGCTTAAAATCGCTAGCAATGGCGGCAATTGCCTTATCGAACTTTTCCAGCAGTTCAAAACTCCATTCTAATGTGGTTGCTATAGGCTCTCGCTTTTGACTCATGCTGTCTGCCTCTTAAATAGTTCTCTGAAGACTGGATAGATCTCATTGATACTATCGATACTTTGCATCGCAAAGTGAGGGAACTTCTCCGCTACATTGCAGTAGGATTCCCACAGACTTTGATGATGACGTGGTTTGATCTCGACGTACGAATAGTACTGGCAATAAGGCATGATCTCTTCAGTTAAAATTTTCTCACAACGGGGTGAGTCGGCATTCCAGTTATCGCCATCAGACGCTTGTGCCATGTAAATATTCCACTCATTCGTGGGGTAGCGATCGTGCATAATATTAGCCGCCATCTCCAGTGCGCTTGACACAACTGTACCACCTGTTTCGCGTGAGTAGAAAAATTCTTCTTCGTCGACTTCTTTGGCTGACGTATGGTGACGGATAAAGACTAAGTCGATATGCTCATAGTTACGTTCTAAAAAGAGATAAAGCAAAATAAAAAAGCGCTTGGCGATTTCTTTTTTTGCTTCGTCCATCGAGCCTGACACATCCATGATACAAAACATGACCGCTTGTGTCGTAGGCTCTGGATGCTTGACACGATTATGGTAGCGTAAATCAAGGGTGTCGATAAATGGCACGGCATTGATACGAATACTGAGCTTTTCGATTTCTTCACGTAGGGCTAACACTTCGGGTGAGTCCTCGTCGTGTGTTTGCAGTAAAGCTTCTAGCTCTTCACGTGCTTCACGTAGGCGATTGCGCGCACCCGCTGAGAGGGCGATACGTCGACTCAGCGCATTGCGAAAAGAGCGTACCAGATTAAGGTTGCTTGGGGTGCCTTCTGCTTTATAACCGGCGCGGCGGTATTTGACGTTAGTGATCTTACTCAAATCTTTTTTGACCAAGTCAGGCAGTTCTAAGTCTTCAAAAAATATTTCTAAGAACTCTTCGCGTGAAAGCTGGAAGACAAAATTATCTTCACCTTCGCCTTCATTGCTAGCTTCAGAGCCACTTCCTTGACCTTTGCCACCTTGGGGACGGGCAATACGATCACCTTGGCTAAATTCTTTATTTCCGGGATGGACGCCTTCGCGCTTCCCACCTTTACCATGATGGAAAATAGGCTCGGAGGTATCCTTGTTAGGGATAGTGATACGTTCACCGCGCTCCATGTCCGTGATACTGCGTTTACTGATGGACTCTTCTACAGCTCGTTTGATTTGTTTTTTGTAGCGCTTGATGAACCGGGTACGGTTCACCGCGCTTTTGTTTTTGCCGTTTAAACGGCGATCGATAATTTGTGACATAAATCACCATCGTCGTTATGAAGATTTTCTAACACGTAAGTACCACTCGCATAACAAGCGGACTTGTTTAGCGGTATAACCTTTTTGTACCATACGGTTAATGAATTCTTCGTGTTTTTGTTTGTCATCAGAAGAGCCTTTGGCATTAAAGGAAATGACAGGTAATAAGTCTTCTGTATTAGAGAACATTTTCTTCTCGATGACGGCACGTAATTTCTCGTAACTGGTCCAGCTTGGGTTTTTACCATCGTTACTGGCTTTGGCTCGCAAGACAAAATTAACCACTTCGTGACGAAAGTCTTTTGGATTACTGATCCCGGCTGGCTTTTCGATTTGCTCGAGTTCTTCATTAAGTTGCGAGCGGTCAAAAAACTCACCTGTATCCGGATCGCGATACTCTTGATCTTGAATCCAGAAATCGGCATAAGTCACATAGCGATCAAACACATTTTGTCCGTACTCAGAATAGGACTCAAGATAAGCGGTCTGAATTTCTTTACCGATAAACTCGACATAGCGTGGTGATAAGATCCCTTTAATGAAGTAAATATAACGCTCACGTAACTCCGCTGGAAACTGCTCTTGCTCGATCTGTTGCTCAAGCACGTAGAGTAAGTGAACAGGATTAGCTGCCACTTCGGATTGATCGAAGTTGAATACTTTTGAGAGAACCTTAAAGGCAAAGCGAGTCGATAAGCCCGTCATTCCTTCGTCGACACCGGCGGCATCTTTGTATTCTTGATACGACTTTGCTTTAGGATCCGTGTCTTTGATATTTTCCCCATTGTAGACACGTAGCTTAGAGAATATATTTGAATTCTCTGGTTCTTTAATCCGCGAAAGAGTAGTGAATTGCGCTAGCATGCGTAATGTATCTGGTGCACAAGGAGCAGCATCGAGCGAACTATGACGTAGCAGTTTCGCGTAAATGTTAATTTCTTCATCGATGCGTAAGCAATAAGGCACCTTAACGACATAAATCCTATCGATAAACGCTTCGTTGTTTTTGTTGTTTTTAAAGCTGACCCATTCAGATTCGTTAGAGTGGGCAAGTACCATCCCATCGTAGGGTAAGGAAGATAAGCCTTCTGTGGCGTTATAGTTGCCTTCCTGAGTAGCGGTTAATAAAGGGTGTAACACTTTAATCGGTGCTTTGAACATTTCGACAAATTCTAGTAAGCCTTGGTTTGCTAAACATAAGCCCCCGCTGTAGCTATAGGCGTCAGGATCATCTTGAGAGAATTGCTCTAATTTACGAATATCGACTTTACCCACCAGTGATGAAATGTCTTGGTTATTTTCATCACCAGGCTCAGTTTTAGCAATAGCGATCTGTTTTAAACGCGAAGGCGTGAGCTTGACGACACGAAATTGTGTGATATCACCATTGTACTCTTGTAAGCGCTTCACTGCCCACGGAGACATGATCCCTTTTAGGTAACGTGAAGGAATACCATATTTTTCTTGTAGTAACTCTGCGTCTTCATCGTAGGAAAATAAGCCTAAAGGTGATTCATTGACAGGAGAACCTTTGATGGCATAAAAAGGCGTATGTTCCATCAAGTTTTTAAGCTGTTCAGCTAAAGATGACTTACCACCACCCACAGGCCCTAACAGATAAAGGATCTGTTTCTTTTCTTCCAGGCCTTGCGCAGCATGTTTGAGGTACGAGACGATTTGTTCGATAGGCTCTTCCATCCCGTAAAACTCTTTAAACGCGGGGTAGCGCGCGATCACTTTATTGGAGAAGATGCGAGAAAGACGCGGATCTTTACGCGTATCCACTAGTTCGGGTTCACCGATTGCTTTGAGTAGACGCTCAGCGGCATTCGCATAAGCAAACTTGTCCTCTTTACAAAGCTCTAAGTATTCTTGTAGAGAATACTCTTCCGGCTGATGTTCCTCGTATCGCTCTTGATATTTCGCAAAGATATCGTTACCCATATGCCTCTCTCCTTGAACACGTTCTCAGTTAAGTATAGCGCAAACTTATTGATTCGGGAGAAAAAATCGAACAGTAGAGAAAATAACAGATTTGACTAATAGCCTTTTTGCGATGCGTCTTGCGGGTAGCCTTTGTCTGTTAGGCGTTTGACTGATGTTGCGATGTGACCATCTGGGAGTAGGGTGATCTTTCGCGCCCCTGGATGTGGCGCATCTAAAGCAAAGTCATCTGACTGAGGTAAGAACTGAATACACGTTGACGGGGTTGCGATGACTCGCACTTTATGCTGCACCACGTCTAATGCTTGGTGGATGTGTCCACAGACAACCAATTTGACTTCAGGGAACGATTGTACCACTTCCCAGAACGCATCCGCATTACGACAGTTGATCCCATCTAACCATTGACTACCACACTTTACAGGAGGGTGGTGCATAGTCAGCAGGATATGGTTTTGGGTTTCGGTGTGGTTTTTTTCTAAGGCTGACTCTAGTGCGTTCAAGTCTCCAACCTCGCCATGAACTTTACCGGGAATGGCAGTATTCACGGGAAGAAGGCGCCACTTGCCAAGCATTGTGCCAGATAGGTGGATAAGGGGATACTGGGCGGCCACGTGCTTTAGTTTATTTCTTTCATCATGGTTGCCCGCTGTGACATAAACCGGCTTGTTAAAGCGACTAATATTCTCAAAGAAGAATTCATACGATTCGGTAGTGTAGTTTTGTGAGATATCACCGGTCACTAGCAAGGCGTGACAAGCCGTAATATCGGGCGTAATAAACTCCAGTATATCAAGGTAGCTCTGATCACAGGGAAAGCCCAACAAATTGGCGCTAGGATTGCTAAAGACATGGCAATCGGTGAGCTGCAGTAGCTGTACGGTGTCGTTTGGCAAAAAAGGCCTCAAGCGTTGGTTAACTCCTAGTAACAGTCTGCATGAAAACGTTTGTGCATGTCAATGTAATGACATCGAGAGAGATAGCATATAGTATATAGAGTATGTTTGGGTGAAAGCGATAGCTGCCAGCGGGGCCATAGTGTGTTTTGCTTAGACTCACAAGTTAAGGTGACAGTGCACATAACGATAAAGAGGGAACTCATCAATCAATGGCCATGAAATTGCGCCGAAAAATTATCCCGGTCTGTATCGGGCTCGTGATCATGTGTCTGTGTATCTGGGCGCGTGTGACCACAACCGATCCCTTCAAAGCCTGGCTTACCCACGTAGAAAATGTTGCCTACGATATCCAATTTAAACTCAAAGACAACGAAGTCATCCCTAAAGAAAAACAAAATATAGCAATAGTCGATATTGATGAAAAAAGTCTTGCCTATTTTGGTCGTTGGCCATGGCCACGAGACGACTTGGCCAAGTTAGTGGCTGCATTACAAGAGCAGGGCGCTGTTGTTATTGCTTTTGATGTTGTGCTCTCTAAAGCAGACACCAATATCGCTAAAAAGCTTATTCATGATATCTCAAAAGATAAGACACCCAATGAAGAGCTAGTGAAGATGCTCGATTCACTAGTGCCTCAGTATGATTACGACACTCAGCTAGCGAATGCACTGGGTGAAAGTGATGTGGTATTAGGGTTTATTTTTCATGATAGGGGTAGTGATAAAGAAGGCTATTTACCGGAAGCGGCTATTTCCTTGACGCCTAGCCAAGCGGGTAGCATTACTATCCCGAATTTACCCGGTTACATCAGTAACGTGGAGCAACTGCAAAAGGCCGGGCGCCAAGGTGGCTTTTTAACGGCTTTTCCAGATCCAGATGGTGTGATTCGAACAACCCCTTTAGTGCTACGTAAAGACAATAATGTGTATTTATCACTTGGTTTGGAAGCGGCGCGCTTATTTTTGCTGATTGATGATGTCAAGCTTAATATCCAACAATATGGACAACATCAAGTTATCGAAGGCATTAAGCTTGGAAAAGTCGAAGTGCCTACAGATGAATTTGGTCGGGTGAATGTCCCGTATATTGGTCCTGCCTTTAGCTTTCCCTATTATTCAGCCGCTGATGTTGTTCAACATAAGCTACCTAAAGGCGCACTAGAAAATAAAATCGTCTTTCTTGGGACATCGGCGCTTGGGATGGGGGATTTGCGTGCGACACCTGTGGGTAGTGTTTATCCTGGGGTAGAGGTGCATGCTAATGTCGCACAAGCCATTATTCAAGGTGGCTTTCCCTCTAAACCCTCTTGGGCGCTTGGTGCTGAAGTGATTTTGATTTTAGTGGTTGGGATCTTATGTTCTTTTGTCTTCCCGTATTTAAGCGCAGGCTTTTTAACATTTTTCTCCGTTTTAACCCCTGTACTCCTCTCACTACTGAGTTACTGGTTATGGACCAGTCAGGGATTAATACTCTCGTTTGTGGTGACGATGTTTATGGTGATTGCTCTGGCATCGATGAACATGACGTATGGTTTCTTGTTTGAGAGTCGTGCCAAAAACTTATTAAAATTTCAGTTTGGGCAATACGTTCCACAAGAGCATGTCGAACACATGAGTCACAACCCCAAAGATTACGGCATGGAAGGGGAAGCACGTGAAATGACCGTTTTGTTTGCTGATATCAGAAACTTTACCACTATTTCAGAAAGTTTAGGGGCAACAGAACTTAAGAACCTATTGAATGAATTTTTTACCCCCATGACAAAAATCATTTTTGAGCATAAGGGCACGATTGATAAATATGTGGGGGATATGATCATGGCCTTCTGGGGGGCGCCTCTTGAAGATAAGGAACATGCGAAACACGCCATTGCTGCCGCGGTAGAGATGGTTGAACACAGTATCAAAATATGTGATGAGTTTGTGAAAAAAGGTTTGCCGGCGATTAGTATCGGCGTAGGCTTAAATACCGGGGTGATGAATGTGGGTGATATGGGATCGGAGTTTAGACGTTCCTATACAGTACTCGGAGATGCTGTTAATTTAGCTTCGCGTCTTGAAGGCTTGACCAAGTTTTATGGGGTCAGTGTCGTGGTAGGTGAGCAAACGGCAGCCGGGCAAGATCACTTAGCGTTCCGTTTGCTAGATAAAGTCAAAGTCAAAGGCAAGAATGAAGCGGTGAATGTGTATGAACCGCTGGGTGAAGCGAATAAATTATCACAAGATACTGTAATCGAATTGCGAGACTACGATGAGGCACTACGTCTTTATTACAAGCGTAAATTCGACAAAGCACAAAAGAAGTTTAAGAAACTGAAGAAGCGCCATCCTAAGACAAAGATTTATCAAGTCTACTTAGAGCGCATCAAACATTTGGCGAAAAAACCACCTGGCAAGAAGTGGGATGGTGCATATACACGAACAGAAAAATAAGGGGCAATTATGAGTGACGCAAAAACAATCTATCTTAAAGACTACCAAAAACCAGCCTATGCAATAGACAGTGTTACATTAGACTTTTACTTGACGGATACCGTGTGTACGGTGACGAATACTATGCGGTTGACACAAAAAGATAAAGAGCCCTTGACGCTTCACGGGGAAGACTTGACACTCGAGCGAGTTGAGCTGGACGGGAACGTGCTTGCAGCTGAACGTTATGAGGTGACCGAGGATGGTTTAACTATCAAGGACCTGCCAAGCGCCTTCACCTTGACGATTGTCAATACTATAGAACCAGCTAAGAATACACAACTTTCAGGCTTGTACCGTTCTAGCCATATGTTTTGTACACAGTGTGAGGCGCAAGGGTTTCGACGTATTACTTACTTTTTAGATAGACCCGACGTGTTGACCTCATTTACTACGCGTATCGAAGCCGACAAAGCCAGCTATCCTGTTCTCCTATCCAATGGTAATTGTATTGACCGTGGTGATAGTGAGGATGGACGCCATTTTGTCGTGTGGGAAGACCCTTTCAATAAACCTGCATATCTGTTTGCTTTGGTTGCGGGTGACTTGGCGCATATAGAAGATCATTTTACTACCATGAGTGGGCGTAAAGTGACGTTACAAATTTTTACAGAAAAGAAAGACATCGATAAAACGGCTTATGCAATGGAATCCTTAAAGCGTGCTATGCGCTGGGATGAAGAGGTCTATGGCAGGGAATATGATCTTGATATCTTTATGATTGTGGCAGTGAGTGACTTCAACATGGGGGCGATGGAAAATAAAGGCCTTAACATTTTTAATAGCTCTTGTGTACTAGCTGATCCTAAGGTGTCAACGGATGCCAATTTCTTACGTATTGAAGGGATTGTCGCGCATGAGTACTTTCACAACTGGTCGGGTAACCGTGTGACCTGCCGTGATTGGTTTCAACTGAGTTTAAAGGAAGGCCTGACTATTTTTCGTGATCAAGAGTTTAGTCGCGATATGAATGATCGAGCACTCTGTCGTATTGAAGACGTGCGTGCCTTACGGACGATGCAATTTCCTGAAGATGCAGGCCCCATGGCGCATCCTGTACGGCCTGAGTCTTTCATTGAGATCAATAATTTTTATACGGCAACGGTCTATAACAAAGGCGGTGAGGTGATCCGGATGATGCATACGTTGATTGGCCCCGACGCTTATCGACGCGGAACAGATCATTATTTTGAGACGTTCGACGGCATGGCGGTGACCATTGAAGATTTCGCTGCGAGTATGGAGCAAGCCAGTGGTTATGATCTCACACAATTTCGCCGTTGGTACTCGCAAGCGGGCACACCAGTGGTAACTGCACACGGGCAGTATGATGAGAAAGCAAAAACTTACACTTTAACGCTTTCCCAGCACACCAAACCGACACCCGGCCAGTCCACTAAAGAACCTTTTGTGATCCCGGTTAAGATGAGTCTGTACACTGCCGCCGGTGAGGCCGTTGCACTAGACTGTGCGTCACTGGTCAATAAAGCTGATGACAATAAACAAGCTGTATTACCATTGCATGATACCGAGCAAACCTTCGTGTTTAATGAGGTTAGTGAGCCAGTGGTGCCTTCGTTGCTGCAAGATTTTTCGGCGCCTGTAAAGCTTGTAACGGCGCTTTGCGATGATGATTGGTTGCTATTGGCTAAATGTGATCGTGATCTCTTTAATCGCTACGAGTCAGTGGCTAGACTTGCCACAGGGCATATTCTCACTGAGGCGAAAAACATAGCAGAAGGAATGGAGTTTGCTATCCCGGGTACTTTGATAGAAGCGTTTGATTTCCTCTTGCAAGAAGCTGATGATAATCCTGGTTTTGTCGCACAATGCTTGACGTTACCTAGCTTAAATGACTTGGCCAACTCATTAGAGGCTATCGATATTGATAATTTGGCGCGCGCTAGACGTGAGACACTTCATGCTTGTGCCTTGGCGTTACAAGAAAAGTTAAAAGACACGTACCAGGGGATCACGGTTGCCACCTCATTCGAACTTTCTCCACATGCGGTTGGCCTGCGTAATTTACGCAATGTGCTACTGACATTACTGCAGTATTCTGAAGTGGACGATAAAGTTGCCTTGGCGTCTAAGCAGTATGAGCAGGCGACCTTAATGACACAGAGCTTGGGAGCGCTAAGCAGTTTGACTGTCAATGAAAGTGAGGCTAGAACGCATTGTTTTGAAGATTTTTACAGAAAGTGGCAAGACGAAGACTTAGTGTTGGAAAAATGGTTTATGTTACAGTCGAGTGCGGATCATGAGCGCGTGGTAGAGGAAGTGATACGTTTGAGCCAGCATCCTGCGTTTACCTTGAAAAATCCTAACAAAGTAAGAGCGCTGTTGATTAACTTTGCGATGAATAATGTGACACATTTTCATCATGCGAATGGTCAGGGCTACCAGTTTATCGCGGATAAAGTGATTGAGCTTGATAAGCTCAACCCACAAGTTGCAGCAAGAATGGTGAGTAGCTTTAATCAGTGGCGTCGATTTGATGACTCTCGTCAAGCATTAATGAAAGCTGAGTTAAAACGCATTGCGGGAACGAATGGATTGTCAAATGATGTCTATGAAATCGTGACTAAAGCATTGTCGTAGGTAAACCGTACCGTGGGGTAGGTTAGCGCAAAGAGCGTAACCTACCATGCGATACTTAGCTTTTGCTAAACACCACCATATAGTTAACATCGATATCACTTCCTAACGAGTACTCTTTGCTAAGGGGGTTATAAGTAATACCTTTGATGTCATCGGCTGACAAGTTATGCGTGCGACACCAAGCAATACACTCGCTAGGCTTAATAAACTTGGAATACGTGTGAGTGCCTTTAGGCACTAAATTAAGAATATATTCAGCGCCAACTATTCCTAGCAAAAAGCTCTTGGCGTTGCGATTAAGAGTCGATAGAAAAAGGCTGCCGCCAGGTTTAAGCATGGTAGCAAGCGCGGCTATGACGCTTTCTGGATTAGGAACATGCTCGAGTAGCTCAAGGCATGTGATCACATCAAAATGCGCGTCATGGCTAGTGGCAAAGGCTTCAGCTGAGCTTAGTTGATAATCGATGTCGAGCTCACTTTCAAGTTTGTGAAGTTTGGCGACCGCCAGTGCTTCTTTAGCCATATCAATCGCCGTAACCTTCGCACCGGCTTTGCATAGTGCTTCAGATAAAATGCCACCACCGCAGCCGACATCTAAAATGTGTTTGTCCCGCAACGTGACGTTAGATTCAATGAATTGCATACGTAAGGGGTTGATGGCATGCAAGGCGGCGAAGTCGCCACTCTTATCCCACCAGCCACTGGCGGCTTGATTGAATTTGTTGAGTTCATCTTGGCACACATTGTCAGTCATGAGTTTTCTCAAGTAAGTTTAGCGGCCGGAAAAAATCTTGGGTCGCATTATCGTGAATGAAGCTGATATTGTAAGGGTGTGGTGCCAAAATGCAATGACAGCGCTGGATTAAGTCAGCGGGTACCGCACTTTGTGCAAACTGTCCGAAAAGTAGCATGGTGAGGTTGGGCTTGACTTCGACTAAGTGAGTTAATAAACGCTCGATAAAGGGCTGCCAGATCTTTGCCTCTTTGGCTTTATTCATTGAACTTAACACCAAGGAGGCGTTTAGTAGCAAAAAGCCTGCGTCAAGCAGATTGCTAAAAAAAATCGCCAAGCTGGGTACATAGTGGGATTTATCTAAGGCGGCGATAGCGGGTTGGCTTAAGTTATCAGCGCTTAAGTCACCTCGAATGAGTAGTAGTTGCTTAAGCCAGTTACGCAGTGACGTCGCGCGATTGACTTGTTTGCTAAAGCCTTTTTCACTCCATAAAGATCCGACGTTGGCGTCCCAGAAGGCATAGCCATTAGCCGATTCGATGCGTGGATAGGGTGATTCACCCAGTAATAAGGTGGTGACATTATCCAACGGCAAGGAAAACGCATTGAGGAGGTTCTGCTGACCGGGTAACCAGTCCTCTGATTGTGACAGTGCTTTGACATAGTCGTCATCTAGTGCCAATGCTGCGTCGTGAATGAGGTCATTCCAGCTGGGATGACACTGTTGTGCAAATTCTTTTAAAAAAATGGGTGATCTGACTGGCAAAATAGCAAAACCTCTTCTACGCTTACTCTGGCGCGCACCTCTCGCTTAAGGATGGCACAAAGAACCTATGATAATATCATCAACTTCAATAATCTCAACACTTCCATCATCGATGCCAGTGCACAAGGCGAGTGAGCGCACCGATCTCCATCAGCACCCTAAGGTCAGTCAAGCAAGCAGAGAAATCAGCCGATACGAGGAAACCAAGCCATTGCATGCGCCAGCCCAGCTGATGGCCGATAACACAACACAAGCGACTCAAAAGAGCCATTTCTTCAAAATTGAAGACACCACACGTCAAGCGTCTAAAGCATTAGCTGCTTATGAGACAGTTGAGCAAGTAGGGGAATTACCACACCTTGGTGACGCTAACGTGATTGGACTTGATCTGTATGTCTAAACCGTGACTTGAAGTTTATCTTCAAGTCACGGAGCAGACACTAAGGGTGCTTAAGCAATACGATGCTTTTCTTCCGATACATAATTGGCAATGGTAAAATCATCTCACTGATAGCGAAATAGACGAAACTCTGCTCAATATGCTGCTTACTGCTTGATTCTTCGCTAGGGTGAGCTTAACGTCCTGCTATGAGTAGACATCACGGTGCGCTAAATGGAGTGAGTCGCAAGGTACTCAAATGGGGTTCTAGGGGGATTGGCCACTGCGCTGATTGTCTTTGTTAGGAGAATAATATTGCCAGTTGAATTCACACCCAATACGGTGATCGCTCACCGCGGCGCCAGTGCTTATTATCCCGAAAATACACTACTAGCCTTTGAAAAGGCTATTGCATTTGGTGTTAGTTGGGTTGAGTTTGATGTTATGCTCACTCAAGATGGACACTGTGTGGTTCATCATGACTTTGCTCTGGGACGTACAGCGAAAGGCGACTCTCTGATCCACGAGCTTACCCTGGCGGAGTGCCAAATGCTCGATGTTGGGAGCTGGTTCGATAGGCAATATCGTGATTGTCGTATCCCATCACTTGCAGAGGTCCTTAAGCTTTTTGTTAACACACCTGTTAACCTTAATCTCGAATTGAAAGCCAAAAACGATGACGATTTTGAGCTTCTAGTAAATGAGACGATACATCAAGTGCGTCAACACTGGTTAGATAAGCGTGGTTGGCCATTATTGTCCTGTTTTAAAGAGGAAGTAGTCTCTTTGCTTAGGGCGACGGATGAAACAATACCTAGAGGACAATTGTTTGAGGATTATAATGCCTCGCTTGTGGAGACATTAACAGACGCTCCACCCTTTGCGGTGGGCATGCATCACACCTGTGTTACCCATGAAATTATCACGCATGTGAAACAAGTACTTGACTGCTACTGTCTTGCTTTTACAGTCAACGATAGGCAACGCGCTAACAAATTATTTGCTTGCGGTGTTGATGCTATTTTCTCGGACCGTCCTGACTTGATGGTGAATCATGAGTAAGCCAGCCTTATTTTTTGCCCACGCTAATGGTTTTCCTGCGTCGTGTTATCACAGTTTGTTTACCGAGCTTGAGCCGAACTTTGATATCTTAACTATCGATTGTCTTGGCCATAATCCTAACCATCCGGTGGTAAACGGATGGGAACCCATGGTGATAGAAATTATTGAGGCCATCGAGGCGTCTTCGCGCTCGCCCGTAATGGGAGTGGGGCACTCTTTAGGGGGCGGTGTTCTTTATATGGCTGCACTCAAGCGTCCTGAATTATTTTCTCAGGTGATCATGCTAGATACCCCCATTTTTGGTCCATTAAAGTCTTCTTTTCTCGGTATGGCCAAGCGCATGGGATGGATTGATAGAGTGACGCCGGCACTTAGAACCAAGGTACGCAAGCAAACTTTCCAATCTAGAGAGAGCGCTAAAAATTATTTTGCCACGAAAGGACTCTTTGAGAATTTCACCGAGGCAGCATTGAATGATTATGTGAATTATGGCTTAGTCGAACAAGGTGATAGATTGACGCTCAAGTTCAAGCGTCAAATAGAGTATCAAATTTTTCGTAATCTTCCCCATCATCTTTACCGCCAATTCCATCGACAGCAAGTGCCTATCAGTGTGATAGTGGGCGAGCAAAGTGATGTCATTACAGCAGCGGATAGGCGAAACTTTACCAAGCGGGTCGCTAAATGTGTCGTCGGAATACCCGGCACACACATGTTTCCGTTTGAGCACACCAAACAATGCAGTGAACTGATTGAAAAGTTAAGTCGTAACTCTATTTAACCCGCACCATGGCCTGCAGCGGCAAGTCGAATAGGTTGAATGTTGTGAGCTACCTGGTTTGTAGCTAGAGATATTTTTACTTTATTTGATCAAGTCAGCAGGCTACCCCATGGTGGGAAGGATGGCGACCTGTCAAAAATAAAATGGAAAGAATAATGTGCCAGATAATTAGACTGGTGTCAGCTTACTCTTCTCCGTCTTTCTTCTTGTAGAGATATTTCGCGTCTTTTTCTTCTTTGTCACTAGAGGGCCGAGGCTCTGCATCAGGAGCGTCACTGATTTGATCTAGCGTTTCTTGAGAGTTATCGCTAGTCTCGGCGGGATCTGCTTTGGCGATGGTTGCCCTAGAGTCTTCATCAGATTCATCACTTGCTTTAGCAATGGTTGCTTTAGTGGCGTCTTCTGGAGCGGCTTCGGCTTTAGCGAGGTAGTCAAGATCCGGCTGGTCTTTATCTAAATCATAATTTTTATGTAGCTCAAGACGTTTGAGCAACTCTTCCATATTCATGTCAGCCATGTCTTCTTCAGAAAGCTCAAGGTTGTGCTTCTCAGCATAACTTTCCCAAAGTTCTTTGAGTAGGGGATGTTTCTCGGCTGACTCAGCTTTGTAGCGTGCTAGCTCAGTTTCAAGTTCTCGTATACTGCCGTCGTCTCCAGAAAGACCACCACGAGTTAAGGGCGATTTTCGGATCATATCAAGCTTTGCTTTCGCATCTAGTTTTTTAGGGTTGATGTTTTTATCAAAATTGGTGACATTAGCGTATTGCTCAAACAATTCATCTAACGCTTCCTCGTTGGACATCAATTGCATGCGTAAGCTGTTATTTTGCTGGATCAGAGATTCTTGGATCTTTCGAGCATCGTGCTCGAGTACACGTGAGTGTGGCTTAAGTAACTGCTGAACATGTTGATCGAGGTTACGGACTTCAGCAACATCTTTACCGCCATAGATGTCAACGAGTGATTGATAAAAGCGCTTTTCATTTTCTAAGGCTTTGCTACTAAACTTGGTTAATTCTTTTTCGCGATTTTCAAAATAGGGGCGAAAGACTGAGTCAAAAGACTTCAACCGCTCTGACTCATTATCTTTGAGCTTTTTGGTCAGTTCATTCATGTTGTCGATGACTTTGTTTTTTCGGATCATGAGTACGGTGAGTAATACGGCTAGTAAAACTAAACAAAAAAGTGAGAGCCCAATAAGAGCGCCAAGCTGGAATGAGCTCAGTTCGATCATGAATTACCTCTGGAAATAACTTAACAAATTAGTACTCGAATCAGTATATCAGTAGTTTCGCCGTGCACGCTATGCTTTGTTAAAATCTCGCGCAATTGCCATCTGTGGCGAGCTTTAAACTTATCGCTGAGTCTTTTGGGGCACTTTGCCGTTTAGCATGTAAGCAAATGCAATGATTTTGGCAATCGTCACATATAAGCTCTCTGGAATTTGTTCGCCAAGTTCAAGTTCTGCTAATAGCGCGGTGAGCTCTTTGTCTTCATGCACCAATATGTCATGCTGTTCCGCAATTTTGATGATTTGCTCGGCTAGCTCTAATGAGCCTTTAGCACTCACATGGGGGGCTGATTTGCCATCGTATTCGAGTGCAATTGCCGTTGTAGGAGGGAGCTTCTCTGTCATACTTTGGTATCCACTAAGTTCAACGGTGAAAGGGGCTTGGGTTTAGGGGGCGTGCCTTTTTGGCAGCATAATTCATCCACCTCTATCCCTTCTGCCACAAGCTCTTGACGCAGCTGCTTTAACTCAGTGTTGACTAAGTGTTGAATCTTGGATTCTTCAGTCCAAAAAGTGGTTGCAAGGCGCTTACCTTGTAACATCACAGTCACCTGTAGAGGCCCGAGACAGTCCAAGTCAAAAGCCAGTTGTACGCGCCAAATTCGCTCGCGTTTGTTTGCGTCACTACTACCATTAGGCTCTTCTTCTTGAATAGTAAGCAGCAGGTTGTCGATGTTCTCTTCGTGATGAAGTGGGATCTCAAGGTTGGTTAAGTTAACCGTGGGTTGTTCTGCACTCAAGGTCGCCACTTGGGTCAGTGCGAGTCGTGCAAGGTTGCCGCTCACTGCGCGCAGTAAAATTTCTAGCGACTCTTCAGTGAATGCATTTTGCGTAGTGTGCGCTAGTGCCGTTTGTTGGTTAGGTAAGTGGTGGCTGGGTTTGGTTAATTCGCGCTTGATTAACATATTCGCTTCACTCGAGGTTGTTGGCGCGGTTCGCGTTAATTGGACGAAGGTGGATTGTTGTTCTGGATTTGTCTTTGTGTCCTGTGCTGTTGTCTGTGGTAGCGGTTTACTCGCAGTGGTTGCCTGTGAGAGGGGTGTAGGAGACGCTTTTGTCGTGCTCGGTTTACTTTCAGCAGGTTGTGCCTCTACAGCCTTGGCCTCTGATAGAAGGGTGTTTCTATCAATCTTAGATTGCGAAATGTTTGCTTCGCTGCCGACTTGTTTGGTCAGTAAGGTATCGGGCTTGGGGGGACCGCTTGGCGAAGGGGGGGGAGGCGTAGCCTTAGTCGGGAGTTGCTCTAGAGACGCTTTGGTTGTCGGCTGCGGGCGTGCTTGTTCTAAATTTTGCTTTAACTTAGCCAACATGGCTTTGAGATCGTACTGTACCACGGCTTGCGTTAACTTGTCTGACAGGGTTCCCAGATTGTTTTCCATAAATAAGCCGCTTTGACGGATAAGGGTTTTAACATTATCGGCCGTTTGTATGTCTTGCGGTTTGGGTAAATTGTCGATGAATTGGCTGACGGCTTGCTGGATTTTTGGGTTTGTGAGCGCAGAAGATTGTGCCGTGATTTGATTAATGGTGTGTTTGAGTGCGCTAAGCGGTTGTTGTTCGTTAAAATGTGAGACCAGCTTGTCTTGGACGGCTTGTTTGATACTGGCATCTGTTGCTGGCGGTGCTGTCGGTTTCAGTGATAATATCAGTTTGTCTCCTTGTTGACGTAATACGACGGTTAGGGTGTCTCCAGCTTTGAGCGGCAGCTCTCCTTTGACTTTCAGAGGTTGACCATTGATTTCTAAGGTGAGGGTTTGCGCTTTTGCATCGACTTGTAGCACTCTGGCTTCGAGAGTTTGGCCTTTGGCAAGTGCATTGGCCAGTAGTGAGTTTAAACTAGGACTTATCTTAGGGAGCTCGATGTTATTGATCGGCGGGACGCCGAGGTTGGTTAGTTTGTTTATCTCGTTGGTCATCGCTTATTCCACTGGGTAAAGTCATCTGTGAACACAACACACCCAGTTAAGGTCGCATTTTCCGTAGCAATTTGCAATTCTGCGCGGGACTTGGAATAGTAACAAATGAATATGGGCCTGGAGGATGGTAAAAAGATGAGTCTGAATCGTGCAGTGCTGGTTGATAAACAATTCACCACAATTGTGAGCACTGATGCGCTAGAGGCCTATTATCTAGATACACAGTGGCCAGCGAACTTCACTCACAACGATTTCCACGCGATTTTGCAAGCGATGTTCGAATCACGTCATTTTGACTTGTGGTCTCGCCACTTTAAAGACAAAGGCGTTACACACTATACGATTGGTAGTTGTGGCCACGAGGGTAACGCTGTGCTTGGTCATGTCTTTCGTCAAAGCGATATGGCATTTCTGCATTATCGAAGTGCTGCCTTTCAACTCGCTCGTGCACATCGTTTCAGTGAGCGCGATCCTCTGCTTGATATGGCATACTCTTTTACTGCATCAAAAGATTGTCCTATCTCTGGGGGGCGACATAAAGTGTTAGGCTCGAAAGAGCTGTTTATTCCGCCACAGACGTCGACTATTGCCTCGCACTGTCCTAAGGCAGTTGGGACCGCCTTCTCATTACGTTTGGCTAAAGAAAACAAACTTAAAGGTGAATTGCCACATGATGCAGTGATATTGTGTTCGTTTGGAGATGCTTCTTTTAATCACTCAACGGCTCAAGGCGCATTTAATGCGGCGAATTTTATTGCGCGTTCGAACTTTCCGTTACCGCTTATTTTTATTTGTGAAGACAATGGGATTGGTATTTCAGTTCCGACACCAAGTGATTGGATAGAACAGGCGGCAAGTACTTATCCGTTTTGGCATTACAAGCAAGCTTCGTTTAAAAATGTCTTAGCGTTGTGGGAGACACTACAGACTGTGGAGCATATTGCGCGAGTGAAGCGACAGCCGGTATTTTTACATCTTAAGACGACACGCTTATTGGGACACGCGGGCTCTGATGTCGAAACGCTTTACCTTGATGAAGCAACAGTGCAAGAAAGAGAGAAATGCGATCCTTTACTGTATGCCGCAGCCGCTGCAGTCTCGCATCAGATAATGAGTGTAGAGGAAGTGATTGCTTTGTACGAACACGCACGTGACGACGTCGAGCAGGCATTCATTAAAGCGCAACAAGGGGCACAGCACGAGAGTGCTGCCTCAGTCATGTCTTCAATCATTCCTCCAGCGAAAAGTATCACTAAAGCAAACGTGAGCGAGACACAACGTGAGCAAGCCTTTGGTAAAGTGGCTAAACAGTTGACTATGCCACGAAACATGAGCCAGCTCATTAATTTTGCGTTGACTGATCTCATGTTAGAACATGACAATATGGTGATCTTTGGTGAAGACGTTGCACATAAGGGCGGGGTTTATACCGTGACCAAAGATCTGGTGGCGCGTTTTAGTGAGCGTCGTGTGTTTAACACTTTGCTCGATGAGCAAACTATCTTAGGGCATGCGATTGGGCTAGCGCATAATGGTTTTTTACCTGTCCCTGAAATACAATTTTTAGCCTATTTGCATAATGCTGAAGATCAGCTGCGAGGGGAGGCGTCAACCTTGCCGTTTTTCTCATCTGGGCAATACACTAATCCTATGGTGATTCGGATCCCGGGGCTTGCGTATCAAAAGGGGTTTGGCGGACACTTTCATAATGATAATGCGTTAGGAGTGATACGCGATATACCGGGTGTCATTGTCGCGTGTCCAAGTAATGGGGCCGATGCGGTAAAAATGCTACGCCACTGTGTTCACTTGGCCGCAGTAGAGCAACGGGTGGTTGTTTTTTTAGAGCCTATCGCTCTGTATATGGTTAAAGATTGTTTACCAGGTGATAATGCGTGGCTCAATACTTACCCTGCACAGGATGAGATTATTGCTCTGGGTGAAGTGGGTGTTACAGGGCCTGCTGATGCAAAGGTAGCAATAGTTACCTTTGCCAATGGCGCGTACCTCTCACGGCAAGCGATTGCTGAGCTTGATTGTGCGGATAGGGTAAAACTTATCGATTGCCGTTGGTTAGCACCTTTGCCCGAAGACGCGCTGCTGGCTGAACTCTCTGGCGTAGAAAAGGTCTTAATAGTAGATGAAACAAGACGAAGTGGAGGGGTTCATGAAAGTCTCGTAGCGCTGTTAGTGGAGTCGATGGCGCAGTGTCCAAAGGTGGTCGCTCTTTGCGGGCAAGACTGTTTTATCCCGTTAGGGAATGCCTGGGAACTGGTGCTACCCTCCAAGGAAGATATAAAAAATCAACTAGTTACCTTACTTGAAACGGCGAAAAGCGCCCCCATCTAGGGTATTGTGAACAAATTTATGCTACAATGCAGTTTAATGAATCAATTAGTTAGGAGAATAAGTGATGCAAAATCAAAGTGATGTGGTCGAACGCCGGGGTGCAACGTTTGCCGCCAGTGATAACCAAGTACTAAGACGCACTTATGGGTTGCTTAGCTTAACGTTACTTTTCAGTGCCGTGACTGCTTTCTTTGCCATGTCATCGGGTGCTTCGCAAGGGGGGGCTACCATAGCGATGATTGGGGCCTTTATCATGCTTTTTGTTACGATGGGCTTACGTCGTAGTGTCTGGGGACTGGTGAGCGTTTTCGCCTTTACAGGCTTGATGGGGTACTCCATTGGACCTATGCTCAACTTTTACATTCATTCCTTCACTAATGGCCCGCAGTTAGTCATGACGGCGCTTGGTGGTACAGGTGTGATGTTCCTGGCATTATCGGCTTACGTGCTAACGACACGCAAAGATTTTAGCTACATGGGTGGCTTTTTGATGATTGCGCTATTAGTTTTAGTGCTTGCGTCAGTGGCGATGATGTTTTTCCCTATGCCTGCAATGCAAGTGGTTATCTCAGGCGTTGCTGTATTGATATTCTCTGGTTTCATTTTGTTTG
>JAUHZG010000154.1 GCA_030425845.1 Gammaproteobacteria bacterium | reverse complement strand
AAGAAAGTCCTAGATGCGTTATCCAAATTACGTCTAGCAAATCCTGATTTACGCGTTATTGGTGAGCTGGTCATTGCCGACACGCTTCAAGTACCCACTCGTATGACATACCTTACTGAAGATCTTTCTCGTGATGAACTAGAAGAGGTGCTCAGAAAAGAAGGCCTGGATTTTCTCGGTATCAAGTTCATAAGTGGCACTCCTTCTTTCAAGAAAAAAACCAAATACGCGACGCACTTTAAGGATGTAGTCACTCAGTACAGTAGATTTAGCCAAAGCGGTGTCAATCCACTCGTTCAATTATCATCTGCAGATGCTTCAGAAGAAAGTAGTGATTTTACTGAGTTTTCCATCACGCACTGGTATCAGTATGAAGAACAAGGACAAGATGGTAGCCCAGCGTTACTTAAGCCCCACCTGCGCACAATTGAGGAACTCTACCGTACTGTATCAACGCCTGCAGGTGCTGAGCCATTTAAGAGCGTGGTCGACAACTTTCTCGACGAGCGTTATGACTCTAGCTGCAGCCGCAGAAAAACCAATATAGCCAAAGAACAATGCCCACGAAAACCAGAGGACGTACCAACTATAGAATTTCAACGTCATTGTAAAAATGACAAAACTCTTGATAACCTGTATCAAGAATGGATGAGATGTGAAGAAAAGGCATTCAAAAAGGCGCACTATGATCACATGATCAAGCACTATACTGAGCACCACATCACATTGGATGACAAGACTCGAACTCAAATACGTGCGCTTAATCGCGAATATCTCTTTGCTGAACTCGCCGGTCTTCTGCTGTGGCAAGCGCAATGCCAAGATGAACCGATTGTTATCTTTTACCCAAGTGATCTTAACGGCCCTATGCGTTGGCTGCAAGAGCACCATTTAGTAGCGACTTACAACGTAGTCTGCCAACTACCGAAATCGCCCCCATTTGCTCCGCGTGGTGTTTCATCCAGACCAGCAAAAAAACTACCGCCTGAGTTTGACTTAGATGGTGTAGCTCCGACAGCAACGTCAACCGCTACCGAATCAACAGCAGCAGACACAATAGTAAACACGACTTTGCCAGCACTGACTCCGTATGCCAAAGGATTCTTCGCTGTAGCCGGACGCTTTGGGTTATTATTCCAGGGTAGTGACTCTTCTCCTCGTGGGCCTCGTGATCTAGAAGCAGGTAGGAAGCTTAGCTGTGACGTCAGCACAGCAGTGGCTGACGAATTACGACTGAGACAAAAACTCATCTTCAAAGTCACCACAGGAGTAACCCTGCTTGCTTTGATTTATTATGTCGACTTTGCTGTTAAAGTTTATGAAATGCTCAGTAGTTCAACTCACCAAGCTCCCGGCTTTTCTAAGTAAGAGAGGAAAAGCCCCCTTAATGTGGCTCAGTCACCACCGGTAAAGTAATACAAAAACACGTGTACTCCCCCAGAACGGACTCCACGCTGATAGTGCCGTTAAAACTCTCAATAACCTTCTGGCAGAACGTCAAACCCAGCCCTGTTCCTTCCGAACGCTTTGAATAAAACTCTTCAAATATCTTACTGATAGTTTCTTCTTCCATCCCTTGCGATGTATCTTTAAAGTATAATTTGTTAACTTTCTCGCCCGGTTCGCACCAAATTTGTATTTGACCTTTGTCACACCGTTTAATAAAAAACAACGCGTTCTTTAGCAAGTTAAACAAAACATTTTTCATGTGGCTGCGATGTCCCCAAAAACGAAAACTTGGTTCATGCGCCAAATTCACGACGCCGATCTCTCCGTCATTAAATGGGTAATCCTCTAAGACTTCCAGCAATAGTGATCCTAGCTCTACTGTATTGTAATTATCTCGGGTTAAGTTCTCGAATCGTATATTGGCGAGCATCAGGTTAATGAACTCGTTGGCGTATTTGATTTCTCGCTCTACGCGTGGCACCACCGTCTCTAACGAGGCTAAGTGCTCTTTACGAATAAGCTCTGATTGAATTAACTCTGCTTCAACGGCTTTTTTGTAGCCTGATAGCAGCTTAGGGAAGTAACGTTTAAGCCCTGCTATCGCAAAGCGGATACTAGCAAGAGGCGTTCTAAGCTCGTGAGCAATTGAGCCTGCAGCGACTTTGAGCGTTTGTACTTTTTGTTGGATCACTTCCTTTTCGACTTTGAGCGACTCAATTTCTTTTTTATCGCTAATATCGATGGAAATTCCCACCAAACCAATAACAGTGCCGTTCACATCAAATAACGGCTTCTTATGAGTTAAGTAATAGCATGGCTCACCATGTTCATCAAACCCGAACTCTTCAAACGACTGCTCTACGCCTGTCTCAAACACCTGTTTATCATTTGCCCTCGCAAGGCTAGCTAGTTCTTCACCAAGCAAGTCAACATCGTTCTTGCCTTCAATCTCCCGTGCATTCGCAAGCCCGAGGATTTTAGCAACACGATCATTACAGCCCTCATAGATCCCTTCACGGGTCTTCCAGTAAATATTCCAGGGCAGTTCTTTTAGGAGTATCTTGATCAGATCATGTCTATCCATCTGTGTCTGATCCCCATTGTCCAGTTTATATGTTACAGCTTCACAAAAGTAGAAAAACCAATCAATTTTGGTCTGTAACTCTCTACCCTTCTGATAAAATGAGTGCTGATTTTACACCGAAAGTCATTACAGAATAACCCCCCAGACAGAGTAAAATGCTGACAAAAGAGTGTGATCCCAGTAGAAACAGAAAAAATTAAGTGTTCCTCGAGGATTTGATTTTCCCGTGAGGCGCCAGCTACTAACCAGTTGAAATCAACCAGTTGACTCATTGAGATAAACTAACCTCTTGTAAATAAACCAAAGTCATCTAAAAAAAGGGTGGAAACCATGAAGTTTTTGCTTACAATTGGGCCTGTTAATTCAAATAGCCGCAACGTCGGCACTAGAAATCAAATTTGTTAATGAGGTGATTGTGTTTTTTGGTCATATAGCTAGAAGAGCAACTATACAAGCGGCAGTAGTGCCATTCAAAAAAGCAGGCACGTATTGTACTGTAGGCGCCGCTAATTACCTTCACTCCACCCATAGGTCCCCCTATAGCACTAGCACAACGTTTGCGAGCTTCGAGGCACTTAACTCACATCTACGAGCACGCTACGATACGCTTCAACGAGCCGCAGGCCACCCACTTGGCGATCCGGCAAAACTGCTTGCATGCAATTTTACCCTAGATACTTTACCTCATGTCGCAAAACTCGCCCCAGAAAAGGTCGCAATACGTTACGTCAACTCACAAAATCGAGAAGCAAAAGAACTCAGCTATCGCTCTCTGTACCAACAAGCCATGAAGATAGGGAGCCATTTTGCCAGGACGTTAAAGAAAAATTCACCCATCGCACTCATGTTGGGGCAGCATCCAGCATTTTGTAGCGCACTTCTCGGTCTTAGAGCTTTTGGTTTTCCAGTAGTTCCGCTGTCAACAACTTTATCACCAGAAGATATTACTTACCGCTTTAATGAGCTTAGCATTCAAGGGATCATCACGCGCCCAGATCAACTCGCCAAACTAGAGCCCATTACCAAGAAGCTGGTGGGTGATAACGCACTCGTCTGTGGAGCTCCCGAATTTCATCCCCGTTGGCGTAGTTTAGATGAGATTTTACCCTCCGCAAGCACTAGCCTGCCGCCAAATATGACAACCAACAAAGATCGTTGCCTTTTCCACTTTACCTCGGGCACCACCGGTCGCTCAAAAGCAGCCACACATAATCAAGATTACCCGTATGTGCACTTACGTACCGGAACTGATTGGATGGATATCACCACGAGTGATATTGTCTTTAACGCGAGTGACACGGGCTGGGGCTTTTTCCAATGGACCTTCGACGGTATGCTTCCAGCCGGTGCGACGCAAATCTTATGGGATAAAGTTGGCACCCAGTACAAGCCTGTAGAGATGCTGACGCTTCTACAAGACGAGGGCGTGACAGTTTTTGCCGCAGCCCCCACCGTGCTTCGCTCACTTGCCTCTGATCTAGCTTTTAAAGACATGCGCTTCCCTAGCCTACGCCGAATTGTCACCGTAGGTGAGCCTATCGATCCAACCGTCTATAATGCCTGGCAAGCAAAAGGCATAGCGCTTTGTAATGGCTATGGGCAAGC